>JBIISC010000005.1:0-53063 GCA_044341215.1 Candidatus Nanopelagicales bacterium
GAAAGTCTGGAAATCAAACGCCTTTCATCGCGCTCACTGCCAGAAATGAGAAGTTGGATGTAACGCAGGGTTTGCGAGATGGCGCGGATGACTACATCACAAAACCATTTGGTTTAGAAGAGCTAGTGCTGAGAATAAAAGCAGTCCTACGCAGAGCTGGGAAAACCACAGAGATTCAAGTCTTTACTATCGGTAATCTTGTTCTCGATTACGAAAAGCACATTGTGTCTTGCGATGGCGATGAATTAGAAATATCACCAACCGAGTTCACACTCTTGCAAGTTTTGATGGAAAACCAAGACAAAGTTGTACGCAAACAAGTCTTGATGCGTGAAGTTTGGGGTTTTGATTTCGAGACTAATACTTCGGTCCTAGATACTTACATTTCGTACCTTCGCAAGAAACTACCAGACAAGTCGCAAGTTCAAATAAAAACTATCCGTGGAGTGGGTTTCAAAATTGAGGCTGTCAAATGAAGCTAAGAACCAAGGTGCTCGCGAGCTTTGCAGTAATCATGACTTTAAGCCTTTCCGTCTTCGGATTCTTCGCACTCAACTCAGTAGAGCGAGATGCAAAGAACCTACTTTCTACAAAAATGGAATCAGCCCTGCGTGAGATCAACTCATTAGATGATTCACCCATAACCGCATCATTTAGTGTGGCTGCCAATGTGGACTTTGAACTGCTAGTTGGCCTCTACGACTCAAAAGGTGAATTACTTAGTTTTACCGAGACTGAAATTGAACTCAACTCAATCGACAAACCAGACGTTTTGTCTGCAATTGCAAACCCGGTCGAAACCAATGGAACAAAGTCATACTTGATTAGGTCCATTGACCTTTTGAATGGCTCATTCATAATTCTGGCAACAGGTCTAGAGCCAGTTCAAGAATCTGTTTCTGCTCTTCAACAACAAATTTTGTTTGCTATCTTGGTCATTTTGTTTGTAAGTCTCATTCTGGTTTTTATGATTATATATAAAGACTTGTCAGCAATAAAGAAATTGACTCGCGATGCAGATCTGATTTCGAATGGAAATCTTCAAGCCGAACTTTCGCTTATTCCTGGAAAATCAGAGGTTGCAGATCTTTCAAGATCCATATCGGCAATGGCATTCACACTTCAAAAACAATCTACGGATATGCAGCAGCTGCTTGGAGATATATCTCACGAGCTAAAAACACCTCTAACTTCTATTAAGGGGTACACAGAACTCCTTTCTCAAAAACTATCAGAGTCTGAAGATGACATGCGAGCTTTTGAGATATTGCAAAGCGAAATAGATCACATGACTCGCTTAATTGAAGACATACTTCTAATGTCGAGACTAGGTGCGATTAAGTATGAATTGGAAGACGAAGTTGATTTAGGCAAGTTAGTAAAAGCTCGCTTTGCAATTTTGCAAGAACTTCAACCGGAACGAGAAGTTAAAATCATCGATGAATGCAATCAAACCGTCAGGATTTCTTTGCCACTCATCACCAGGCTGATTGACAATCTAATTTCAAACACGATGGCTCACACGTTAGCCACTGATTCGGTCAGTATCTGCACATTCATTGAAGATGGAACTTGGTCGCTTCAGTATGAAGATTCTGGAAACGGCTTACCGCCGAGTTACTCACAAGCTCCGGGCAGTGACTTCATCCGTTTTGATGAGCGGAGATCTGAAGGTAAGGGGACAGGTTTGGGTCTAAGCATCATCCAACAGATAGTTAATCAGCATGATGGCACTTTGGCTCTTGGCAAGAGTTACCTAGGCGGCCTCTTATTGAGAATAACAGCGCCCATCAAGAATTAACTTAAACTTGTCCTCATGTCGAGAGTCAAGGTGCTCATTCCATTACAAACGTTTAATCACGTTTTAGGTGGCTGGGAAAAGTGAATAGTCGTCCATCTATTCGGCTTCTTCGGCCTAGGCAATGGGTTAAAAACTTACTAGTTTTCGTGCCAGCCTTGGCGGCGCATTTAGTGCCCAACGGGACGCAACGTATTCAACTAATTTTTGCCTTTTTGGCGATTAGTTTTTGCGCTTCAGCCGTTTATGTAATAAATGATTTATTTGACGCAGATTCAGATCGGTTGCATCCTACGAAAAAGAATCGACCAATTGCGGCCGGAGAAATCGGAAACACGACTGCAATAAATATTGCAATCGGGCTTTTAGTTGTTGCCGCCTTGCTCGCAGGTCATGTCAATGCAGTTTTTGTTTCATGGCTCGTGGGTTATTTTGCATTAACACTGCTCTACACGTTTTGGTTGAAGCAGCTTGTTTTAGTGGACTGCTTCACACTGGCAACTCTCTACACGTTTCGCATTTTGGCTGGTGCAGCAGTTGTAAATATTCAGGTATCGTTTTGGCTTCTAGCCTGTTCAGGATTTCTATTCCTTTCGCTCGCTTTCGCAAAGCGCTATGGCGAAATAGCAATAAATGTTTCTCAAGGTCGCGAATATTTTGTTGGACGTGGATATCAAAACTCTGATGCCAATCTAATTCTTAATTTTGGAGTCGGGTCTGGTTTGATTTCGACATTAGTTTTGGCACTTTACGTAAATAGCGGTTCGATAGTTGAGTTATATCGCACACCTTTCGTAATCTGGGGAACCGTTCCAATCTTGTTACTTTGGATATTCCGAATTTGGTTAAAAACTCATCGTGGTGAAATTGCAGACGATCCTTTGTTATATGCCACCAAAGATCCGCTCAGTATTGCTGCAGGTCTTTTAGTCGCAGCATTGGTAGTTATTGGCGCTGAAGGTTGGATAGTTTGAAATTTCAATCTTGGGGTCGGTTAAGCGGTAGTCAAGGGGAAGTGAAATTAGTCTCCGATGTTGATCAAATTGCCGATTTACTCCATAACGGGGAAAACTCTCTTGCGTATGGTGCGGGCAGAAGTTATGGAGATGTTTGCCTAAATCCAGACGGAACCTTATTGGCAATAGCTGGACTCGACAGATTTATCTCTTTTGATCCTGAGTGTGGTGTTTTAACTTGCGAGGCTGGGGTTTTGTTACGAGATATTCAGCGCCACTTCACTCCACTAGGTTGGGCATTGCCGGTAACACCTGGAACTCAGTTCGTAACCGTTGGTGGAGCTATCGCAAATGATGTGCATGGGAAGAGCCACCATGTTCATGGAACCTTCGCACACAATGTTTTGAAATTCACTTTAATTAGAAGTGACGGCGATGTACTTGAATGTTCTCCGGTTAAGAATCAGAAGTGGTTTGCAGCCACAATTGGTGGCATCGGATTAACCGGTGTGATTTCCACAGCCACCCTTCAGCTGCAGCCAATCGCGAGTTCCTGGATAGATACTGAAACTATCCCGTTTGGATCGGTAGAAGAATTCTTCAAACTCACAACGGAGACAAATCCACTTTGGGAAAACTCGGTTTCCTGGATCGACTGCACCACAAAGCGAAAAAACCACGGCCTTTTGATGTTGGGAAATCGCTCGCAATCTTCAAAGCCTGCAAAATTCAAGGACGGAATTAGATTTCCGTTTGAGCCGCCATTTTCATTGGTGAACAAATTGACGCTAAAGCCTGGGAACCTTGGCTATTACGCACTAAATCGAATGAAGCCGCGCAAATCAACCGTTCATTACGAGAAATTCTTCTATCCTTTGGACGGCGTGAAGGAATGGAACAAGGTTTACGGCCCTAAGGGTTTCTTCCAATATCAAAGTGTTATTCCGCCTGAAAATGCACTTGAAGGCACGAAAGAGATGCTGAAAGAGATTAGCAATTCGGGCCAAGGTTCTGTCCTAGGAGTGCTTAAAGCCTTCGGTGATAAACCATCACTCGGAATGCTGAGCTTTCCAATGGCTGGAACCACACTTGCACTCGATTTTCCAAATTGTGGCATGGAGACAGAACAGTTATTCCAACGTCTCGATGCAATCGTAAAAGCTGCGAATGGTCGGGTGTATTTGGCAAAGGATGCTCGAATGTCGCGAGAAATGTTCGAAAGTGGCTACGACCAAATTCTAAACTTCAAGAAGTTTAGAGACCCTAAGATAAGTTCGGCAATGTCAAAGAGATTGTTAGGTAGTTAAGTGAAACGTATCGTTATTGTTGGAGCAACATCCACTATTGCAACCGAATGTGCTCGGATCTGGAATCTTGAAGACAATGTGGAATTCATTCTTGTTGCACGTGACAAGTCGAAGGCGAAACGAATCGCAAAAGACTTGAAGGTACGCAATCCAAATAATCACTTTATGATTGAAGAAATTGATTTTGAAAAACCGAAACAAATCGAATCACTTATTGAAACGATTGCAACCAAAAATATCGACACTGTTTTGATCGCGCATGGCATCTTGCCCAATCAGCAAGAATCGCAAAACAATCTGCGCACGATTAAGGAAGCAGTTAGTGTCAACGCATCGTCAGTTGCGATGTTCGCTGAAGGTTTTGCAAGTGAGATGGCGTTCACTGGCGGCACGATAGGTGTGATTGGTTCAGTAGCTGGAGATAGAGGCCGCAAGACCAATTACCTCTATGGATCAACAAAAGCTCTGGTAGAGACCTTCACTCGCGGTCTGGCACATCGATTTGCTGGAACCAGCCTCAAAATCGTCCTAATCAAGCCAGGCCCAACTGCCACTGCCATGACCGCAGAACTAACCCAAAAGGGGCAGAAACAGGCCAATCCGAGCCTCGTTGCTGCCCAGATAGTTAAAGGTATGAAGGCTGGCAAACCAGTCATTTACACCCCAGGAATCTGGCGCTGGATCATGTTGGTAATCAAACATCTACCTTCCCAGATCTTCAATCGCCTCAATATCTAAGACTTCCAACAAACTAAACTCGGGCACCTAATTGCCGGGAGAATTTGTGTCTGATGAGCTAACGCCTGAAACCGATCAGGTTGAGGTAGAAGTTGTTGAAACACAAGAAGTAGAACCCAAAAAGCAGCGTAAATTCTTTCACCTGCCTAAAACAAAAGTTGGCAAATTCTTTTTCTACGGTGTTGGGGTTCCAATATTTCTAGTCGGTGCAGCGAGCGCGATATCTATCGCGATGATGTTGACCAAACCAAGTACCGATCCAGTGAGTGCAAGAGTTGCAGACTGGATGCGCGATCACGGAATCGGTTTTGTGGTCACTGGAGTTGAATGGGTTGAATACCAACTGAATCCACCAACAATTGGTGGCGATCCAGACCAAGACATTATCGATGGGCAAGTAGATAACTCGCCAACTCCTTCAGAGTCTTCAACTGAACCAGTCACTTTGCGCCAACCAATGCCAACTCAAGTCACACCTGCACTAAAAGGTGAAGGCATCTTCAAAACCAAAGTTGAAGTGGATGGGGTTCCAGTAATTCAAGTTGCATATGTGCGACCAGATAAAGAACACACTTCTTATCTCGCTGGCGTGGTGTGGATGAGCGGAAAGCATGTTTCCTTCGAACAACATCCCGGCACTGACGATCCAGGCCAACTTGAAAGATGGTCCACTGGCATACAAGCTCCTAAAAATGAAGCATCAGGAATGATTGCAACGTTCAATGGCGGTTTCAAAGTTGCAGATTCACAAGGTGGTTATTACCAAGACAACATCACACTTGGAAAGCTGCAAAACGGCTCTGCTTCAATCGTGGTTTACAAAGATGGAACACAAGATGTTGGCATGTGGGGTCGCGACTTCAAAATGTCACCAGATGTGAAATCTGTTCGACAAAACCTCAAACTTCTAGTCGACAATGGAAAACTCTCGACTAACGTGGATTCAGCAGTTAGTTCATCATGGGGTGCGACTCTTGGCGGTGGGCTATATGTGTGGCGAAGTGGCATTGGCGTAACCGCCAATGGCGACTTTGTGTATGTTGTGGGAGATGCGCTCTCTGCCCGTACACTGGCCGAAATCCTCGTCAAAGCTGGTTGTGTGCGAGCAATGCAGCTCGACATTAACCGCTGGTGGGTTTCATACATGTGGTACTTGCCAAATGAACGTGGTCATTTAAACCCATACAAGCCAGTTGAATTCCCGCGTCCCGCAAACCGCTACCAAGTTGAAGCCAGCCGAGACTTTTTCGTCATCTACTTCAAGCCATGAGCAGATTCAAGTTATTTCTTCTTAATCTGGGAAATACTTGCTTTTACTAAATCCACAAGTAGTTTTGCATCAACTTTCCAGTCACTTGGAACTTGAATAGTTTTTTTGTTCACTTTGTAGTCAGTCAAGCGTTTTTCAAACTTTGCAATGACATCTGCACCCCAGGGAGCAATCAAGATATGGTTCTTCAAGACGCTCACACCAAAAATATAGTCATCACCAATTTTGAGCATCGGCTGATTCCAAGCAATCACAAGATCGGCTTTTGGAAAGGCATCTTGTAAAACTTTAAATATGGCTTTCGCAGTCTTTTTCTTCACCGCATCATGTGGCTCTAGGTATTGGGCAAGTGTGTTGAAGCGCTTTGCTGTTGTTGAACCGCGAGAATACATAACCAGGGCATTGGCGTGAGCCTGAGAGAAGCCGTGGTTCTCTTTTAAGTAAGCAATTTGCTCGGGATACTTTTGCCCAGCTAACTCAGCCATCACTGAGTGCCAATACTGCATTGGCTGCCCATGTTTCTTCTCAATCGCAGGGAAGAATGAGGAACGCTCTTTGTTTTCTGGCATGGGCAAAATCTAGTATCACTACAACAGTGTTGCTTCGATACCGATATTCCAGACAGTATTGCTATTACCCGTAGCGGTGATTACAACTGCACCACCGCCAGAGGCATAGAACACATCGGATACGTAGGTAGCGCTCTTATCTAATGTCAAGATCGCCACAGGCGCAGTCCAGTTTGCACCGTTTTTAACAGACTTATAAACCTTGCGGCTACTGCCTGCGCCATCGCCAGATCCAATTATTACTGGATTAGAACCGTCGCTGGTGATTTCATGGAAGTAGTAATCGCCGCTTGCCCAATTCTTAGCGCTGGCTAGTTCACCCAATTTGCCAACCTTAACCACATAGTCAGCGCTATTAGTTGCGTAGGACTCGTAGGCCGCCCAGATATTTTCGCCAACGACTGCAAGTTTGATGCGGTTTGCTTCATATGACTTAGCTAATGCAGCTTTGTCTGAAGGTGTGAAACTTGTCGCACCTGACTGGCTGATGGATGCAAAAACTTTTACAGGGATTTCGTTATAACCACTCATCCAAGAAATTGCCGCCTTGCCACCTTCGGTCAAAACTGTTGACCCGATGAAGTAAGCGTAATTCTGAACCTTAGCCTTGAAATTGAGTGAATCGATTTTGACAGCATTTCCCCAAGGCGCATCAGGTGCTGATCGACGAGCTGCGAAGATTGCAAAAGTTGAGCCTTTCAATTCTGCTTTCCATCCTTTAGTGTCGCGAAAAGTCATCCAGCTCATTACTTGGTTGCCGGCTTCATTTGTTACCAAACGAATGTCGAAAATTTGGTAGTTGCAATTTTCTGGAGTTTTAGTGCAATTGCCGAAAACGTTTGCGTTTACAGCATTTGCTACATTTTCAAATGCAAAAGGCGAATACTCATCTGTACGGGTCCATGTGACGTATTGCAATGAGTCCGAAAGCGACCGCACGCCAGCGATGGTGACACTTTCGCCATTGGAAACCATGTCGAGATCGTTAAACCATTGTCCAGTGACGCTGCTATCTGGGACATCAATCGCACTCTGCCAATTAGTTTCTCCAGCGAGTAGTTCCCGATATTTGATCACTTCTTCATCCAACCAAGCAACGAGTATTAAGCCACTATCAGTTACGGTGACTTGAGGAGACGCGAATGGGGTAAAAGTTAAAGTGGCAATTGCTTGCTTGTCTGTCCATGCGCTAGAACCACGCTTGTATGAAATCCAAACTTTAGAAGAATCGTCATCCACACGCTTGCCCCACACAACAGCACTAACTGTGCCATTTGTGGCTTGATCGCGACGGCCTAAGTCTTTTTGGCCGCCAGATAGGTCAATTCCACTAGCGGAGCTGAGTGGCGTTAAAGCCAGAACTAGCCCGCAAATTGCGATGAGAGTTTTGCGCATGAATATCTCCTCTTAGGTATTGCGCAAACTTATCGTGGACGCTTTAGGAAGGTCCAAACACGCTTGGGGTCACAGTCGAAAATGGGATTTCCCATGCACAAAATTGCGGGACTTTCGCCACTAAGTTAATTGGCTTTGCGGGCGTATCCTTTACATGAAGCAAATTAGTGCTTCAGATCGAGGGAAAAATGTCCAGAACATATGTAGTCACTGGTGCCGGCTCCGGCATAGGTGCAAAGACTCGTGAACTTTTACTTGCCTCAGGTGCGACAGTGGTCGGTGTTGATATCAAGAACGCCGACGTTGAAGCGGATTTAAGCACTCCAGCCGGCCGCGCACTTGGTGCGCAAAAAGCTGTTGAAGCTGCTCATGGAAAGGTTGACGCAATAATTGCATGTGCTGGATTAGCGCATCCAATTCCTGCAACCGTATCGGTTAACTTTTTTGGAGTCACAGAATTTCTAACCGAAATGTTGCCAGAACTTTCAAAGAGCAAGTCACCGCGTGTGGCGGTTACGTCTTCTATGGCTTCATTGATGCCTAACGATTCAGAGCTTGTTGAAGCAATGATGGCTGGTGATGAAACAAAAGCTGTTGCAAGAGCTGCAGCATTAGTTGCAACTGGTGGGGGAGCCGAGCAGTTGATTTATGGCTCGACAAAACGTGCAATTAGTCGCTGGATTCGTCGAGTATCGCCGATGGCTGATTGGGCAGGTGCAGGAATTCCACTTAATGCAGTAGGTCCTGGCATTGTTGAGACACCAATGGTCGCAGACATGATTGCGACAGAGGAAGCTCGTAAAGGCATGCTTGAGTTGGTCCCTATGCCACTTCATGGCTTTATGAAACCAGAAGTTATCGCGAAAGCTTTGATTTGGTTGACGAGCGAAGACAACACCCACATGACCGGCCAGACAATTTATATTGATGGCGGTTCGGATGTGGTTTTGCGTGGAGACAATATTTGGGATTTGACTAAATAAATCTACGAACAAATATGGCCCAGGAAAAATCCTGGGCCATATTTGTCTTTAATTAGATGTCGAAGCGGTCGCTGTTCATGACCTTGACCCATGCGGCTACGAAGTCCTTCACAAATTTCTCGTGGTTGTCATCCTGAGCATAAACTTCTGCGTAAGCTCGAAGAATTGAGTTTGAACCGAAAACTAAATCGACTCGAGTTGCAGTCCACTTAACTTTTCCGTCTTTGCGAGAACGAATGTTGTAGAGGTTTTCGCCAGCTGGCTCCCAGATGTATGACATATCTGTAAGGTTCACAAAGAAGTCATTTGTCAATTGACCCACTCGGTCAGTGAAAACGCCATGTGCACTTGCCCCATAGTTGGCACCTAAAACTCTCATGCCACCGATTAGGACTGTCATCTCTGGTCCAGTGAGACCCATTAATTGTGTGCGATCTAGCAACATTTCTTCAGGGCTAACTATGTAATTCTTTTTCTGCCAGTTTCTAAATCCATCGTGAAGTGGTTCGAGAACTGCAAATGATTCAATGTCGGTTTGTTCTGGTGTTGCATCACCGCGACCTGGCAGGAATGGAACTTTGATGTCTGCTCCACCAGCTTTGGCAGCTTTTTCAACACCAATATTTCCTGCCAACACAATCACGTCCGCAAGACTGGCTTTGAACTCGGTAGCAATTGGCTCAAGCACTGCTAGTACTTTGTTAAGTCGTGCAGGCTCGTTGCCTTCCCAGTTGCGTTGTGGTTCTAGCCGAATGCGGGCACCGTTTGCGCCACCACGGTTATCGGAACCGCGGAAGGTGCGAGCACTATCCCAAGCGGTGGAAACCAATTCTGAAACTGAAAGATCACTTGCTGCAATCTTTGCTTTAACGCCGTCAACATCGAACTTTACATTTCCGGCAGGGATTGGATCTTGCCAAATCAAATCTTCGGCTGGAACTTCAGGTCCGATGTAACGAACCTTTGGCCCCATATCGCGGTGGGTTAGCTTGAACCATGCACGCGCAAATACATCGCTGAAGTAATCCTGGTCATCACGGAATTTTTCAGAAATCTTGCGATAAATCGGATCTTTGATCATCGCCATATCAGCATCAGTCATCATTGGGTTGTAACGCTTCGATGAATCTTCCACATCAACTGGCTTGTCTTCTTCTGCGATGTTCACTGGTTCGTATTGGTTTGCCCCAGCTGGAGACTTTGTCAATTTCCATTCGTACTTGAAGAGCAAATCAAAATAACCGTTATCCCATTTTGTTGGATTGGTTGTCCAAGCGCCTTCGATGCCACTAGTTACGGTGTCTCGACCCACGCCACGTGATTTATGGTTGTTCCAGCCCAAGCCTTGCTCACTGATGTCTGCAGCTTCTGGTTCTGGACCAAGATTTGCCGCACTGCCATTTCCGTGCGCTTTACCAACGGTGTGGCCGCCAGCCGTAAGCGCAACAGTTTCTTCATCATTCATCGCCATACGAGCAAAGGTTTCGCGGATATGTTGCGCAGTCATTATTGGATCAGGCTTTCCATTTACACCTTCAGGGTTCACATAAATTAAACCCATCTGAACTGCAGCCAATGGATTTTCCATTGTTGATGGATCTTCCACGTTCTCATAACGCTCATCGCTTGGAGCTAGAAATTCTTTTTCAGAACCCCAATAAACATCATTTTCTGGATGCCAAATGTCTGCCCGGCCATATCCAAAACCAAAAGTCTTTAATCCCATTGATTCGTAGGCAACGTTTCCAGCCAAAATCATTAAGTCAGCCCAACTGATTTTGTTTCCGTACTTCTTTTTGATTGGCCAAAGTAATCGGCGGGCTTTATCTAAGTTTCCATTGTCTGGCCAAGAGTTCAAAGGCGCGAATCGTTGGTTACCAGTTCCACCACCACCACGGCCATCAGATGTTCGGTATGTGCCGGCAGAGTGCCAAGCCATGCGAATCATCAAACCGCCGTAGTGTCCCCAGTCGGCAGGCCACCAGTCTTGGCTTTGAGTCATTAGCTCTGTGAGGTCTTTCTTAAGTGCCACGAAGTCGAGCGATTTAAGTTCTTCGTGATAATCAAAGTCAGCGCCAAGCGGATTAACTTTTGTGTCATGCTGATGAAGAATGTCTAGGTTTAATGCATTAGGCCACCATTTAGTTGGGGTCTGATTAGAACTTGTTTGCCCACCGTGTGGGACGGGACATTTTGCTGATTCGCTCATCGTTTTCTCCTACTTGCTCTACTTAGCATGGGGCAAGTATGGAGGGGCGCCTAATTGCTAGCAAAACATATAGAGAATCGATGAAAATGGAGTGCTAAAGATGGTTAGTCGCCCCATTTTGAGGGCAACTTATTCGCAGGAGTAGCGATGAATTGTTCATCGCCTTGTCTAGCAGGTTCACCAAGAAGTTGCCGGGCCAAAGCAAGTTGTCTGTCCACGAACACTCCATCGTATTTCGCGCCCCGACCAATAAGTCGATCAAAGCCGATGTGTGTGAACCAGAGAAAAACATAGGCCGTTGATGTGTGTTCAAACTTGAAGTCCGTAACCACTGAGATGAACATCGCGATTGCAGGCAGGGGATAGGTGTGAAGCAAATCGTAAATAAGTTCTACTTTTCGGTTATTGCGAAATCTCTCAGGAAAAAATAAATCTGGCACGAATACTGCGACCAAAACCCAGAGATAGGAAAGATTGAATTGAGAGTATGCAGCTAGAGAGGAAAGCACCAAAACAGTTCCCTCAATTTTCAAAATGGGTAACTTGCGTTTGCGCTTTGCCATGTCAAAATACTATTGGGCTGACCCACTACAAACCTAAGCATTCAACCAATAGATTGAGCGCATGAAAATTAAGTATTCAGTGAGTAAAAGCGACAAATTCGACCAGATGCGCGCTGGCGCTGTTTATCAGATATTCCCAGACCGCTTTGCACGTGACGAATCTGTCACTGCAGATCGCGAGTTAGTCAATTGGGATTCTGCGCCAACTCCACAAAACTTCTTTGGTGGCAACCTAAAAGGTATCACCAGCAGACTTGAATACATCGCCGATCTTGGGATTAAAAATATTTACTTCAATCCAATTTTCAGTGCCCACTCGAATCACCGCTATGACGCTCATGACTACATGAAGATTGACCCACTTCTCGGAACAGAACAAGACTTTCGTGATTTAGTTTCCAAAGCAAAGTCACTCGGCATGGGAGTGATCATCGATGGAGTTTTCAATCACGTGGGAGACCACTACCCAGATTTCGTAGCTGCGATGCATGGAGACAAGAAAAAAGCCGAACAGTTCTTTATCTATCCAGATGGCTCATACCAAACATTTGGCAGCGCACAGTCTTTGCCAAAGCTAAATCTTGAAAACAAACACGTCTTAAAGCACATCGCAAAGGTGATGGAGCATTGGGACAAGTTTGGGATTGCTGGTTGGCGTTTCGATGTGCCTTATAAAGTGGATAACTCAGTTTGGAAGAAACTTCGCAAGCTCACTAAACATGTTCCATCAGCACAATTCATTGTTGCTGAAGCCTGGACTGACTGGACTTTTGCCGAGCATTTCGAGTCTGTGCAAAACTATAAAACCGGAAATCGAATCCTTGATTACACAGTTCACATGCGCTGTGACTCCGAAGACTTTATTCTTGATGTGACTCGCTATGCCGAGGCTTGGAAAGATGGAAGCTTGCTCTGGAACTTCATTGACAGCCATGACACCACTCGCTACTTAACCCAATGCAAACATGATTACGAGGCTTTCTTAATTGGCTTCGCCTTAAACATCTTGATGCCAGGAATTCCAATAATCTATTACGGAACAGAACTTGCAACGCCAGGGGAGAATGATCCAGGTTGCCGCACTTCGTTTCCTAAGGAACTAAATCATGAGCAATCCATAACTCACTCATTTACCCGAGATTGGATTCGGATGCGTCAGATTCCAGCCTTGAGCCATGGAAACCTTGAAGTACAAGAGTTAAAGAATCATGCAATGGTTTTCACTCGCAAACAGGGCAAGTCCAAAATTGAAGTTTTGGTCAACACCGGCCATCGCGAAGAGCTATTAAAAGTTGACATCAATGGGAGTTGGAAAACCGTTCGCCATGAAGATTTTGAGATTTCAGGAAACCGCGTTCCACAGCGAATCCTGCTTTACCGAGTCTCAGACTAGTTGTAAAATTAAAAGATGACCCAGCGAGTGCTACCCCCTGAAGTGGAAAACAAGCTACGTCAAAGTTCGAAGTCAGTTGCTCAAGTGATTCGAACTACTCGGGGGCTTTCTTTTAGCCGCTTACCAGCTTGGACTTATGAACAGTTCCAACCAAACTCAAGCATTGCAAAAATGGCAGAGCGACTTTCTGGCGCTAGGTTTGAAATTGAAACTACTGCAACTGAAATCTCGTTTCAGTATCGTTCCCTTCGAGATAGCGCACCCGCGTTTAATTGGATCGCTGGTCCATCAACTATTTCGCTGACTACGGACGGCTATGAAGAAAGCATTTCACATTCGAATGGAGACTTAAGAATCTGGAATGGTGATCAAGTTCAGGAAATCGTTAAAGGAGAAGACTCAATTGCTAGTTTCACTTTGCCAAAAACTTCCACGCCGCGCATTGTTCAAATCTGGCTTCCACAAAATTGCCCAATTGAAGTTATAGATCTCAAAGCCAATGCCGAATGGATTCCAGCTCCGGTTTCGAATAAGCCAAAGTGGGTGCACTACGGAAGTTCTATTAGCCATTGCGAAGATGCTGCATCACCAATCGGAGTTTGGCCGGTTGCAGTAGCAAGACAACTTGGTCTTGATGTTTATAACTTAGGTTTGAGTGGGTGTGCAAATCTGGAACAGTTTGCCGCTAGGACTATTCGTGATTTACCGGCAGATCTAGTTAGCCTCAAAGTTGGCATCAACATTGTCAATGGCGCAAACCACACTGCCACAACTTTCGCACCTGCAGTTCACGGTTTCTTAGACACAATTCGCGACGGCCATCCAACCGCGAAAATCCTTGTGATTTCACCAATATGTTGCCCTGCACACGAAAACAATCCTGGCCCTTCTTCAACCAATGCAGATGGAATGATTCAAGGACAGGAGTTCAGCAAGGACCATGCCTGGATTGGCGAGCTCACATTGAGTTCAATTCGCACAATCTTGAGTGAAATCGTCAGAAAACGTTTTGAATCCGATCCAAACATCTTTTATCTTGACGGATTAAAACTATTCAATGAAGTCGAAGCCCAAAGCCTTCCCGATGGAATTCACCCGGACGCTGACGGCTATTTGAAAATTGCTGAAAATTTCGTTGCAAACTATCCAAGAGATTGGATTGCAACAAAACTATAAGAGTTCGAATAATAAACTGATAGTTAAATAGTTTAAAGATTAACGAGTAATGTTAAATAAATTGCTCTATGAAAAACTTTTTAGTAGCTTGTAAGTTCGGTTGCAGCGTGCACAATCTTGTCCACGGAAGGCAACCAAGCGTTTTCGAGGTTTGCTGCGTATGGAACTGGAGTACTTGGAGAACTAATAAGTCTTGGTGGTGCATCGAATAGAGACCAAGAATCACTCATAGTTCGAGCAATTAGGTCAGAACCCCAAGAACCTCCTGCAGGTCCTTCTTGAACGACAAGTAGCCGGCTGGTTTTGGACAAACTTTCTCTGATAGTTGCATCGTCGAAGGGAACTAATGTGCGTGGGTCGATCACTTCAACTGATATACCGCGAGAGTTCAAGATTTCGGCAGCTTCCACCGCACGATGACGCATTAGTTGGGTGGCAACAATTGTGAGGTCGGTTCCGCGAGTTACAACCTGTGCAACTCCTAGAGGGATGCGTTCGTTTGAGATATCGCCTTTAACGTTGAACAAGCCTTTATGTTCAAAAACTAGCACTGGATTGTCGTCCACAATTGCTGAGCGCAATAAACCATACATATCGTTTGGGGTTGCAGGTGTGACAATTTTTAGACCCGGAATATTTAGAAACCAATTCTCAGCACTTTGGGAATGTTGGGCCGCAAAGCCACCACCAACACCGTTAGCAAGTCGGACTGTCACTGGAAGTTTGTATTGACCAGCAGACATGTAGCGATACTTTGCAAGTTGGTTTGCAATCTGATCGAATGTCACACCAGCAAAGTCTGCAAACATTAATTCTGCGATTGGACGAAGACCTTGGATAGAACTACCGATTGCAGCGCCGATAATTGCTTGTTCTGAAATAGGAGTATCTAGAACTCGCTGAGGACCAAATTCGTCAAACAATCCAAGCGATGTTTTGAAAACTCCACCAGCGGCACCAACATCTTCACCAAGCAAGATGATGTTTGGGTCAAGACGCATTTCGGCGGCGATGGCGGCTGGAATGGACTTTCGAAAATTCATCTGTTCTTCGGCCATGATTAATCCATCACATCCGTGTAAAGCTCTGATAAATCTGGTTCTGGCCAAGACACTGCTCGATTTTTTGCTTCACTAACTTCAATGCGAGCATTTTCTTTGATACGTTCAATTGTTTGTGCACCGTCAGGATTGAATTCTTTTATTGCGTTTTCGAGTAGCAGAATTGGGTCTCGTTTCATCCACTCATCAAGTTCGCCTTCTGGCCGGTATGCAGCGAGGTCTGCTCGAGAATGTCCTGAGTGACGGTAGGTGACTGCTTCAATAAGAGTGGGTCCGTCACCGCGACGTGCACGATCAGCAGCATCGGCGACGATAGCGCTCATTGACACTACGTCATTTCCATCAACTTGAACACCATACATCGCATAGCCAAGTGCGCGATCAACAATCTTCTCACCGCTGGTGGTGGACTTGACGGGACTGTATTCGCCATACTGATTATTTTCGACAACGAAAATAACAGGTAGTTTCCACAAGGATGCAAGATTCAACGATTCATGGAATGCACCGATATTTGTTGCGCCATCACCAAAAAAACAAACCGAAACTTTTCCGGTTCCTAAGAACTTAGCTGCAAGTGCCGCGCCATTAGCAATCGGAAGATGTCCACCGACAATTGCATTAGAACCCAATGCACCGATGCTTGCATCAGTGAAATGCATCGAGCCACCTTTGCCATTACATAGTCCGCCAGCGCGACCTAGTAGTTCGGCAAAACATGCATCGATTTGTGCACCTTTGGCGATAGTCGCACCGTGACTTCGATATGTGCAGGTCATTGTGTCATCTGAGCGAAGAGCACTTATTGCACCAACTGAAACAGCTTCTTGTCCTTGATAAAGATGGGTACTGCCTCGAACGAGTCCAGCTAAATATAGATCTTGAACTTCGTCTTCAAAGAATCGAATTTCATACATTTTTTTCAAGACATTTTCGAAGTCGTTTGGCAATTGCTGCTTCAACGTAGGTACTTCGCGAGATTCCCATGCGACGTATGGGTGTGTGATATTCATGATGCCCTATTGAACTCTATATTGCTTAATGAAATCTTCATTGAGTTGCCAACCAAGGCCTGGATTCTCACTTAGCTGTATGTGACCGTCAACTAGAGCTGGCCTGTTGGCAATGAGGTTCCACCAAACTGGATCTCGGTCTGGGTGGAAACACTCAGCGTAAGTTCCATGAGATTGGCTAGCAATTAGGTGGCTAGAAACTTGAGGTTCTTCGTGATGTGCCATTTGCACTTCAAAGGTTTTGGCCATTGCAGCGACCCGCAGCCATGCAGTCGGTCCTCCTGACCAAGATGCGTCGAAGTTGCACACGTCAACTGAGTTTGCTTCAAATAAATCTCGGCAACCACCTGGGCTAAATTCTGATTGGCCGGCACAAATTGGGATGGAAGAAGAATTTCGGACGCGGGCCATTGACTTTCGATCGTTCTGCCACTGCACTGGTTCTTCAAACCAACGAAGATTTAATTCTTTGGTCAGTCCAGCAAATTCCACTGCATCTTGTACTGACCAACCTTGATTGGCATCAACTGCAATTGCGAAATCATCACCGGCCGCTTCGCGTGCTATTCGCACTCTTTGTGCATCATCAGCGGGTGATTTACCGCCGACTTTAAATTTAATTCCTGCAACTCCCATTTGCTTATATTCTGCAATTTCATCCGCAATTTTTTCGTTAGGGGTGTGGTAGTAACCACCGATTACGATCATTGGAATCTTTGAGCGATATCCACCCCATAGTCTCCAAAGTGGCTCGCCAAGATATTTCCCGTACAGATCCCATAGTGCAGCATCGACCCCGGCAAGGGCTACCAATCCGATTCGACGGTCCCGCAAGATGTTGAATGTGGCTGGGTAGGAGGTTTCCCAGCAGGCATTGATGTTTCGAGGATCCTTGCCGATCAGTCCTGGTTCGATTTCTTGGTGGACGACCTGCTCGATTTCCCCCAGAGATTTATCTTCGTCACCCGCGTAGGCCTCGCCAACAAGACCATCATCGGTATGAATGCGGGTGATAACGGTTGCTCGGTGGGTCATGCGGTAATAGCTGCCCCGGTACTCACGAGCCAGTGGCGCTATCAGCGGGACGGTCTCAATGCGGACGATTTTCATTGTCTCAACCTTCTCTCGCTGGAAACGTTTCTATGAGTAAGGATAGACTTCCTTGAAGCGCTGGTCAAGAGAAAATCAAGAGAAGAAATGTGCTTGAGATACTTGACAGGAGGAGATTTCAAGGACGAGAGTTAGCCTTACTGGAAACCATTCCAGAATGATTCCAAACTCGGCAGAAGCGCCGTGGGAGGGGAGCCCGGATAAATGAAGCGAATTCTCGCGATTGCCACAGCTGCATTACTCACCATGGTTGCAGTTGCTGGTTGTAGTTCAAGTGATGAGGCCAGTAAGCCAGTCAAACTGGTGATGTGGTGGTGGGGCGATCAAGAAGCGCCTGGAGCTAAAGATTGGTTGGATGCAACAGTTAAAGCATATGAAGATGCAAATCCAAATGTCACCATTGAAACTGTCTTACAAACAACAGATGGTTTAATTCCTGCATTCCAGGCAGCAGCAGCTGCTAAAAGTGGTCCTGATCTTCAGTACTTCTGGGGCGGAATTTATTCACAGCAACCTGGCTGGGATGGCGCTATCACGCCAATTTCAGATTTGATTCCTGCTGAAGAGTTGAGCCATTACATCAACGCTGATGTTGAGTTGTCTTATCAAGGAAAAGTTTGGACAGCTCCTTGGTATGTAAACCCTTCATTCCCATTGCTAGTTCGTAATGACATCTTGTCGAAGTACAACCTAGAAACTCCAGTTACATGGGACGATTTCCTAAACACATGTGATGTTTTGAGTGCTAAAGGTGTTACCACTATTGCTGGTGGCGTTAAAGATGGTTGGTTCGGTGGTTGGTTGTATTCAATCCTCGGAGCACAATCTCTAACTTCTCAAAAAGATGTAATCGAAGCAGTTATCGGCAATCAAAAGTTCACTGATGCAAAACATGCTGACTGGTGGACACGTTTGCAAGAATCTAAGGATCACAATTGCTGGAACGATGACATTAACTCACTAGAGCTTTACCAAGCTCAGCAACGTTGGGTTGATGGCAAATCAGCAATGACAGTCGTCGCAGGACCAGATGCACCGAACTTTGTTGGAAAAGTTGGCGCTGACAAGGTCACTGTTATGGCAATGCCAAAGTGGGCAGATGGGCCGAATGCAGGCAAAATGGGAAGTACATCCCAGACAATTGGTGTTACTTCTTGGAGTAAGAATCAAGCCGAAGCTGCTAAGTTCATCATGTTTACACACGAAGCTGCTCAATTGCAGTCTTGGTATGACATGACTGGTGCTATGCCAGCTGACGATCGATTCGATATTTCTGCAGTGACTGATCCGGTTCGTAAGAACCTCTTCACAATCACCATGAATGGAGCTCCATACTTGGAAAACTTCATTCCAGCTCAACTTGATTCAGATGCCGTATTTACAAACGTGCAGTTAGTTCTTAAGGGCACAATTACTGGCCCAGAAGCAGCAGCTGCAATGCAGGCAACAATTGAGAAGCTAAGAAAAACTGATCGCGCCCTGGTGGATAATTTCACCAATTGGGGTAAGTGATCTAAGTGATTAGTGCGAGTGCGTTGTGGCAGTAAATGAGCTTTCGCTCATGAAGCGTCGCCGCGCACTCGCACTAGGTCACCTCCCGTGGGTGTTACCTGCAGCCGTTGTCATTGTATTTGTTTTCGGTTATTCGGTTTTTGCACTATTTGAGCAATCGTTTAAATATAAAGATCAGTGGGTTGGATTTGAAAACTTCGACCTAGTTTTAGGTGATTCACTTTTTCGAACTGCCATCTGGCACAACACATTACTTTTAGCGGCGGTGCCAGTACTTGTCGCACTTGGCACAGCATTAGCTCTAGCACTTTTCGAAGTTCGCAACTTTGTGGGACTTTATAGAACCGCAATTTTCCTTCCCTATATTTTGCCAATTCCAGTTGTTGGCGTTGTCTTTGGTCAGCTACTTCAATTCAACGGCGCACTGAACTCAGCACTTCGTGCGCTCAATCTTCCGGGATTCGCACTTGATTGGTTGGGTGACCCACAGTTGTCACTTCCAACAATGGGTGCAATCATTATTTGGAAAGAAGTGGGATTCGGCGCAATATTGATTTTGGCACGTTTAATGTCTCTTCCATATGAACTTTTCGAAGCTGCACGCATTGATGGTTGCAATTTTTGGCAGATGACCCGTCGAGTGACAATTCCGCAGCTAAAAACTGTGCTTGTTTTCTACTTCATTAACGAAGCCATCGTGATGGTTTCCTGGGTTTTCAACTATGTCTACGTGATGACAAATGGCCAAGGTGGGCCAGGCGACTCAACGTTTGTTTCAGAGCTTTATATCTACCGAGAAGCATTCCAAAACCAAGCCCCTGAACTAGCAGCAGCAGCCGCAGTTATGTTGCTGGTTGCTACATCAGTATTTATCGTTGGACTATTTACGATGCAGCGGAAAATGAGCAAGGGAATGTTTAATGACTGACAAACCAGCTCAAGATCGTTCTATTGCTATCTCGAGTCAATTGATATTGACCCTTGGGGCTGCAATGGCTTTAGCACCCGGTTACTTGATGATTACAGGTTCGCTGAAAACTCAAGCTGATTTTCTAGCAAGTCCATGGTCACTTCCTACAAATATTTCTTTTGCGGGATATCAAAATGCCCTTACTGATCAATTTCCGCGTTGGTTTTTAAACACAATTATTGTTGCCGGATTATCGGTTGCTCTAACAGGTTTACTTGCAGCAACTGCAGCCTGGGGATTTGTGAATTGGAAGTGGCGCGGTCGCGAAACTATTCTGGGACTATTGGTTTCGCTAATGGTTGTGCCACCAGTTGTTTTGCTAATTCCGTTATTTCAACTTGGTGCAAAAATCGGATTGATTTCCACCTATCAATTGTTGATTGCAGTTTATGTTGGTCTGACTTTGCCGTTTTCAATCTATCTACTTGCTAATTTCTTTAGAACGATTCCAGTAAGTCTGCTTGAAGCCGCACAAATAGATGGGGCATCGCCACTTCGATCTTTCGTATCGGTAGTTCTGCCGCTATCAGGTCCACCAATAATTACCGTGGTGGTAGTTAACTTGCTCTGGGCATGGAATGAATTGTTACTGGCTCTGGTCTTTATGCAACAAGATGATTTAAAAACTTTAATGATCGGAATAACTGGATTCCAAAGTCGTTATTCGCTTGATATCCCAACTGTGATGGCCGGACTTACGATTGCTACAACGCCGTTGGTGCTGGTTTACATTTTTGGTCAGCGCTACTTTATGGCTGGCCTAACTGCCGGCGCTGTTAAAGGAGAATGAGATAGTGGAGTTTTTGGTAAAGATACAAGTATTTACACCTGAGACGATGGAAGCCGATCAACTTTTGAGTTTGATAAGTGCTGAACGAGCTCGCGGTAAGGAACTAAAGGATGCTGGAACTATTGCACGTATCTGGCGAATTCCTGGTACCAAAAACAATGTTGGAGTATGGAATGCTGCTGATGCATCTGAACTCCATGCTGCAATTTCATCATTACCACTCTTTGCCTATATGAATGTAGAAGTCACACCACTCGCAACCCACCCACTTGAGAGCTAAGAGGAGCTTGAAATGAAACTCAAAGACCGCGTTGGAATTGTCACGGGAGGCGCGAAAGGACTTGGAAAAGCAATTGCCGAGGAACTTATGAAAGAAGGCGCATCGATTGCAATTTTCGATCTCAATTTAGATGAGGCTCAGGCAACTGCTAAGGAACTTTCTAAGTTTGGTACTGCCCGCGCATATCGATGCGATGTTTCAAATTCAAAGGAAGTCGACGATGCATTCGCGCAAGTTGTGGCTGATTTTGGAAAACTAGATTTGCTGGTCAACAATGCAGGTGTTTCTTTTGTCGGACCACACATCAAAGACGTCACAGACGAAGTTTGGGCTACAAGCATTGGCGTGATGCAGACTGGAGTTTTTTACTGCATGCGGGCAGCGACTAAATACATGCTTGAGCAGCGCTCTGGTTCAGTTGTAAACATCTCATCAATTCGTGGTTACAGCTCAAACCCTGGCCGGATTGCATATTGCTCTTCAAAGGCTGCAGTAATCATGATGAGTCAAGTAGCAGCAGCTGAGTGGGCTCCTTACGGCGTTCGATGTAACTCGATCGCACCAGGTGTGCAGCGCACCCCAATGTGGGATGCAGATGTAAAGCTCGGTGTAGTTGATGAAGAGCGCGTATTGCGGGTTACTCCTGCCGGACGATTAGGCGAACCAAGCGAAGTTGGTCGTTTGGCAGTTTTCCTTTGCAGTGATGATTCCGAATTCATAAATGGCGCATGCATCTCTATTGACGGTGGTCTAACAAGTGTTCCTATCGATGGAATTGTGACCCGACCATCATGAGCAGAGAAGTCAAAGTTGCGGCAATAGCCGGCGACGGAATTGGCAAGGAAGTTCTGCCGCCAAGTTTGGCATTGGTCGAAGCCGCTGCAAAAGTTTCAGACCTCTCTATCACTTGGGATCTAATTGACTGGAGTTCAGACACCTTTTTGAAAACTGGTAAATACATTCCTGAAGGCGGTATGGAAAGACTGATGGCCTGCGACGCAATTTATTTTGGTGCAGTCGGAGATCCTCGGGTTGCAGATCATGAATCTTTATGGGGATTACTGCTCTCGATGCGGCAAAACTTTCAGCAGAATGTAAATGTCCGACCAATAAAGCGGCTGCCAGTACCAAGCCCATTAGCTTCACCTTTAGATTTTGACATACTGTTGGTGCGCGAAAATGTTGAAGGCGAATACACGCCAATCGGTGGACAGATGCGTTTAACAGGTGGCAATCAAGTTGCAATGCAGGTTTCAGTGTTTAGTAAATTCGCAACCGAAGCAGTTGCCCATTACGCATTCCAACAAGCACGTTTGCGTAAATCAAGTGTGTGTGCTGCCACGAAATCAAATGCGCTTGCACATTCAATGACTTTTTGGGAAGACGTGATCCGCGAAGTTGCTACCCAATACCCAGATGTGTCACTCAGGTTCTCGCACATAGATGCATTAGCAGCCGAATTTATTCTGCGTCCATGGAATCTTGATGTGGTGGTCGGGTCTAATCTCTTTGCAGACGTATTGGCAGATATTGGCGCTGCAATAATGGGAAGTATTGGCGTTGCTGCTTCTGGAAATATCAATCCCGAGCGTTCCATGCCTTCGCTTTTTGAACCAGTACATGGTTCAGCGCCAGACATCGTTAATCGTGGAATCGCAAATCCAACTGGTCAGCTTCTAACAGCAGCAATGATGTTAGATCACTTAGGTGCACCGGAAGGCGCAGAATTGTTGCGAAGTTCCGTTGTGCAGACTCTTGCCAATCCGAAATTTCATACTGGGGATGTTGGAGGCACTGCAACAACATCAGAAGTTTTTGCTGAAGTTGCCCGGCGCATGGCTCCCTTAACGGTTTCTTCTGTTTGATACGGGCCACTTGTGACTATATTGACATTAGGTGCTGGGGAACTAACTGCGGAAATTAATGCTGCCAACGGTGGGGTTATTCAAAGTCTTCGTTGTGGTGGAAAAGAAATGCTTGCGCAGATGCCGTGGAAGCAGGAACCCCCAATTGCCACAGATGTTGAAGCCGAATGGCTGAAATCCTGGGCTGGAGGCTGGCAGTTACTTGTTCCGAATGCCGGATCTGCATCTTTGATTGCTAAACCTCATCAAGGATTTCATGGAAATGCTTCAGTGCAAGAATGGAAACTTGTCAGTCATACTGATACTGCTTGCATTATTGAATGGCAAGAAGCAGATCTGAAGGTCACACGTGAGATTCATGTTGAATCGCAAAAGGTCTCGGCACGAACAACTCTTACAAACCTTGGCCAAATAAAACTTCCATACATCGCAACCGAACACTGCATACTTGGTGAAACTTCATTGGCATTTCCAGCAACTTTGAGTTCGGCTAGTGGAGTCACAGTGGAAGAACTGGGCTATGACGGTGGGAAGATGGGTTCGGCTAAACAATCTTTAAGTGAAAGCGGCCTTGCTTCGATTGAAGGCACGCCAACCGCAAAACTTTATTCCTGCAGCAACGTTGATGAAAATGGTTTTCAATTTGAGACTGCATCACACCGACTATCTATGACGTGGGATGTTGAGAGCTTGCCATATATGTGGCTCTGGCTTGAATTGAATTCAACGTTGGATGCCCCTTGGAATGGGCGAGTTAAGGCAGTTGGACTTGAGCCATCAAATGCCGATCACGGCTTAGGTCTTGACGAGTGCCTGAACAAACAAAACGCACAATACTTACCAGCCGGGCAAACGGTTGAATGGTGGATTACCCTAAACATATACGAAAAAGGAGCAAGCAATGTCTGACATCTACGCAGTGCAACACGTGGGGTTAACTGTAAGTAATTTAGAACGTTCAGTTAAGTTCTATCGAGATGTTCTTGGATGCAAGGAATTATTCACTCAGGAAAAAGCTGGTGGATACCTTGCGGCAATTGTTGGCTACCCAGATGCAAGTGTGAAGATGACTCACCTGAGCGATCCAGCTGGCCGACTAGTCATAGAGCTCTTTGAATATGTACATCCTGAAATGTTGGAGATAAAACTTGAACCACGCCGAATAGGAAATGCTCACCTTTGTTTCTTAGTAAAAAATCTGCAAGCTGTCTATAAACGAATTAGCGATGTCCACTCAGATTTCTTTTCCGAACCAGTAATTGTTGACACCGGCGCTAACAAAGGTGGCGCTGGTCTATATCTGCGTGACCCGGATGGAATTACAATCGAACTATTCGAGCCAGCCCCTGGCACCGCAGCACATCAATTGATGGAGTCAACAAAAAATGATTAGTTTTGAAGGAAAAGTTGCAGTAGTCACAGGTGGCGCAAATGGCATCGGTGCAGCAGTAGCAAAAGTACTTGCCGACAATGGCGCTTTAGTTGCAGTGTTCGATCTGGAAAGCATCAACGATTCTCGCCATAAAGCGTATGAAATTGATCTCTCAGATCAATCCGCATTGGAAATTGCGGCCAAGAAAGTTATTGCAGACCTTGGACATGTAGACATTTTGATAAACGTGGCCGGAATGTGTCCAACAAATATGTTGTTAGATCTTGACGTTCGGCTCTATGAAAAAACTTTGGCAGTGAACTTGCTCGCGCCAATGCTTTTAATGAAGTTCTTTGGCGCAGACATGGCAAAGCGCAAAACTGGAAGAATTGTGAATGTAACCAGTATCCATGGAAAGCTAAGTGAGCCAGGTGCTGCTGCATATGACGCGAGCAAGGGTGGACTGGAAGCAGTAACTAGAACTGCAGCACTTGAACTTGCCGACTTAGGAATTCTTGTCAATGGTGTTGCTCCTGGATTTGTAAATACCCGAATGTCAGTCGTGAATGGTGTCTCAGAACTCGAATCAGAGTGGTTTAAAAACATTTACCAAGAAAATGCCCGACTACCACTAAAACGTGCATCTGAACCATCAGAAATTGCAAACGCCGTTGCCTGGCTTGCTAGCGAAGCAAATACATATGTGACTGGACAAATCCTTACTGTTGATGGCGGATTGTCTTCACGTTTTTAACTATTTTTTAGGTGCTGCGCAGCTTTCGCCAATAGCAAAACTTGTCGGAAGAATTATGGTTCTAGGTTCCGCGCCATTGATCTGCTCTAGTAAAAGTTCGGCAGCTTTTTCGCCAACATTCATTGCATCTCGTGTCACCCGAGCAAGTGGTGGGTCAATGAATTCCGCCAGTGGCAAGTCATCGCAAGTAACAAGTGAAACATCTGTTGGAACTTTTAGTTTCAATTCCCGCAATGCGCGCAATACGCCAACCAAAATTTGATTGCCGCCAACGAAAATTGCTGTGGGCGGGTTCGGTTCGCGCATAATCTTCAACGTTGTGTCATAACCGTGAATTTCTGAGTATCCACCCGGAATTAGTGTGACTTTTACATCAGGGTTGGATTTAGCTGCTGCCTTGAGAGCAAGTGCACGTTCGCGCGAAGGTCGCACGCGCGGCGCACCACTGATCAAAACAATCCGTCTATGTCCGAGATTAATCAGGTGTTGTGCTGCCGGCATCACACCACTTGCGTGATCGTGAAGTACTGCGCCAGCTGGAATGTCGGCAGGTAACTCTCTATCAATCAAAACAATTGGTTTTTTGTAAGCACGTAACATTTCAAGAGTTCTAGGATTTTCTTCATCAGTAATCGAAAGGATAAGTCCGTCCACCCGTCGGGACGCGAAGTGTTTTATGTAATCGGCATCGAGTTCAGGGTTTCCTTGGCTGTTGCTGATTAGTAGTGAATAGCCAGACTTACTTAGTTCGTTTTCTGCTCCAACAGAGTTAGTTGCAATTACTGGATTTGAAACGTTGATCGCAACAAAGCCAATTGATTGGGTAGCGCCGGTGCGCATACTCATAGCTAGTAAATCTCGTTCATATCCCAAAGCTGCTACAGCGTCCAGAACACGGTTACGCATAACTTCGCTTACATCCGGCGAATCGGTGAGAACTCGAGATACCGAGGAAATGGCAACGCCAGCCCTTTTGGCCACCTCGCGCATACCCACTTTTTCGTTCATAAAACCTCACAAGTTCTGGGCTAAGTGTATTTACTGGGAGCGTTTCCAAAAGCCCTTACAAGAGGCATAATGGGGCTATTAGCGCTCATTTGAGACCCAGATAGGTGGACCATGGCATCAACGCCTGAAATCGTTCTCAGTGGCTTTGCCTTCCCCGAATCCCTGAGATGGCATAACCAGCAACTTTGGTTCAGCGACGTGTTAACTGGAGAAGTCCATCGCTCATCCTTAAATGGAAATACCGAGATTGTGACTCATATTTCACCAACAGTTTCTGGCTTGGGATGGTTGCCATCTGGTGAGTTATTGGTTGTCGACTGCGAAGCCCAGCAACTCTTGAGAATCTCACCAACCGGTGAAAAACATTTACATGCTGATCTTTCTTCCCACTGGAAATTCCCCGCGAATGACATGTTGGTAGACGATGATGGTACGGCTTGGGTTGGTAGTTATGGATTTAATCCCGAAACTGATGCGCCGGTCCCTTCTTCGATGTTAAAAGTTTCAAACACTGGCGAAGTAATTGGTGAAGTGCCTGATCTGGTTTTCCCAAATGGAGCTGGACGAATTGATGCAAACCACTTCATTGTGTCGGAAACTTTTGCTGGTCGTTTAGCGATTGTAAATACTGAAGGAAAACCGAAAGTAATTCGAAGGATTGAATTACCAGACGGAAGTACACCGGATGGGTTAGCAGTCAAAGACGATGGAAGTGTGTGGGTGGCCTTGGCTTATTCGGAATGTGTAGTTCGAATAGATTTAGAAACTGGCAAATCCGAACGAGCTATCGAACTTCCAGGAATTGGGGTTTATGACTGCACGTTTATCGATTCCAACACTTTGCTAATCGCAACTAGCGACAAAGATGAATCACATGTTGTTGAAGATAGACCTGGAAAGATTCTTAAGGTAAACCTCGGCTAAGCAAGCTATCAGATATTAAAGTTTGAAACCACTACTTCTGCTATACCTATTCCGGCGAGAAGCGATGCCATAGCAATACTTTTCTTGCGTCCAATTACTTGTGGTAACCCCATTACATCTTGGCCAATATCCGATTCCATATCTTTGAGCACGTTTAAGAAATGAAACGCTGAAGCAAAAAGGATGAAAGCTAAGACAATCCAAGTCGGTGGATAGCTCCCAGCAGCAATATAGATGGCCCATGGCAGCGCCCCAAATGAAACAACATATGGCAACACCGAAAGTATTGTTGCCTTCAGTTTCACGTTGTATGCGGTTGCACTTAATAAACCAATAAAGTGAATTGCACTTCCGTTAAGACCCAACGGACTCAAGAATGAAACGATTAATGCACTTAACAAAGCAATGAGAATAGATATCCTCAAAGTCTTTGTGTCAATAGTGCCTGCAACAAGTGGTTTCTTATTCCTCAGGGCCTCACTATCTTTCGCGAAATCCAAGAAGTCGTTTGTCCAGCCAACAACGAACTGGCCCAGAAGGATGGCAAACGAAATAAACAATGCATCACTAAATGAAACCTGAGTAATCGACAATATAAATGTGATTGCTACAACCAGCACCGTAGGCCCAAAGTGTGAAGCTTTCATCAACCCGACAAACTGCGCTCGAATTGTGTGACTCATGTGCTCATAATAGGAATAGGACTTATCGCTAATCACTAACTCACCTAAATATTGATATATGCCTTTACCCTTACCTCATGAAACCAATCGGCAAACCTGCGGCAATAGTTGCTGTAATCGGACCAATTCAATCTGTGCTTGGATGGGTAATCGCTGGCTCTTTATGGGCAGGTTATGACCCCGTGTATCAAACAATCAGTGATCTTGCTGCAGATGAGTCACCGGTCAAATTGATTATGTCCTCATTCTTTATTCTTGGTGGCACTCTGTCTTTGATTGGTGCGGTTTATGCAAGAACCCTTGCAATGCCAGGCCGGGTTGCACTCTTCGCTTCAGGCATCTGCACATATGGGTTAACGATCTTCCCAACACCTTTAGTTGGCCATTCAGATATGCATCGGTTGTTTGCAATTACCTCATTTGTGCTTTCCGCAGGATGGCCACTGCTGGCAATGCGTCGCGACAAGTCCGCGCCATTCATCATCCGACCAATTGCATCACTTGTGGGCACGGCTGCTCAAGCGACATTGGCTTTGTGGTTTCTTATGGTTTGGGCAGACACCACAACGACAAATATTGGCGTCTGGGAACGGGTGGTAACCACATCCCAATCGCTGTACGTTTCAGTCGTAGTGCTTACTATTTATTTGGGACAGCAAAAACGAAAAATTAATTCATAACAAGTACTTTGGTACACCGCGTAGGACTTGAACCTACAACCCGCTGATTAAGAGTCAGCTGCTCTGCCAGTTGAGCTAGCGGTGCGAGAGGACGGAGAATAGCAGGGAGTCTAAAAAGTAAAGCGGCACATCTCTGTACCGCTTTAGTGGGGTGAGTGACGGGACTTGAACCCGCGACATCCTGGACCACAACCAGGTGTTCTACCAGCTGAACTACACCCACCATGCAACTCTTAAGAGCAGCGGGCGGAAGTGTAACGGGTGAGAAAAGATGCTAAAAAATGGTGGCTTTATTCGAGCTTTTGTGAACCTAGATCTGCGGCTATTGCCTTAGCGGTTTTCATGTCCGGGCCATCACCTTCGACGAATACTGCTTTTCGATAGTAATTCAATTCTCGGATTGAGTCTGCAATGTCAGCCAATGCCCGGTGATTGCCTTCTTTAGTTGGGGAAACATAGTAAGCACGCGGATACCAGCGGCGAGCAAGTTCTTTAACACTTGAAACATCGACTAACCGGTAGTGCAAGTAACTGTCGAGAGTCGGCATATGTTTGTTTAAAAACATGCGATCAACATAAATAGACGAACCAGCAAGTGGTGCTTTTTTCGGCTCGGCAATATGTTGTTTGATATATGTGAGGATAAGTTGTTCGGCATCTTCTGTTGAAATTCCATTTGGGATTTCAGGCAACAATGCGGACTTGGTGTGCATGTCGATAACGACTTGATCCATGAGGGCCAGCTGAGAATCTGTTGCCACAACTACATAGCTCACACCTTCATCAAGGGGGACTAGGTTGGCATCGGTAACTACGCAAGCAATCTCAACGATTACGTGTTGTTGGGGATCCAAACCTGTCATTTCAAGGTCGATCCATACTAGTTTTTCAGCGTCAGCCACGCATGAAGCCTAGTTGGGGCATCTGATAAGGCTTAGGCTGAACCCATGGAATCTCTCGCACTGCTCGTAGCCGTCATGGTTTTGGTGGTTTTTTCCAGCGTGTTTGTCGCATTGGCCTTATCTTTTGCTGACAGCAAATTGGCTAGAGGATTTATCTATACCTTTGTTTCACTATCAAGTGGAGTAATCATTTGGATGGCTTTAGCCGTTAATTCGCTTGGCACCTGGGTGATGGCGCTGATAATAGTTGGACTTGGATCAGTTGCTATTTGGAATTCAAACCGGGTCAAACGCAACAACGAAGAAATTAAGCGTCTTACCAGCGAATAAGCCGTACGAATTTACTTCGCACTGTATTTACTACTTCGATTCCCTCAAGCAAGTTTTTGCGCGCCCGATCTGTCGGCACTCCATTTGCTTTGCAAAATGCGTGTAGTTCATTCAATAGAGTTTCATCAAGTTCTGGCCAAGGTTTAGTAGCAACTCTTGCGAGTGCAAACCATTCACTCCAAAGTGGATCACCCATAAAGTCACGTGGGTTTAAGCCACCGAAAACTAAATCGTTGTCAACTAGGAATTGAGCAATCTCTGGAGTTAAAGTGATTTTGTTTCCAGTGAATCCAGCGAGAGAGTCGATTAATTTGCGTCGCAGGCGATTAGTCAAAGATCCAGCTGGGAAACTAGGGTTAATAAATCTTAAGAATTGAACTGCTTCAACAGATAGCGATTCATTCAAACTATCTACTGGCGCAAAACTATTTCGCAGATTTTGGTTTACCCCAGCAAGTTTGAGTACATAATCAATTAAGTCATTATTTGCACGTTGCGATAGATACGGCCGAAGTGCAAAGGTGGTGTTGCTTGGAAGTTGGGAACGCCAAATCGCGGCGAAAGCCGCGTGCGAATAGGACCGTCTGGCTTTATGGGCGTATGAAACGTCAAACATCCAAGTGCGCCCAGCTTTAATTGATTCAGAATATGCGCTTGCAGCTAAATCGTCTGGTCGGCGCACAACAGCAACCACATCAATCTGGTCGAAGTGTGCTTTTAAAAAATCGAGCAAAGCTTTTATCTCTTCACCAGTGCGTAAGCGAGTACCGATGTGTTCGCTGGTCATGAGCCATGTTCCATCGGTTAGGTTTACCGAAAACAGTTCGTCTAAGTGAAGACGCAAGTCGTTGCGATCTTTTTCACTATCAATCCCCATGCCACGCGCAACCACACCTGGATTTTGACTAAATGCAAGTGCAAGTTGGGAATGATTTGGGTCTTTTATAAATGCAGGAACGTTGATTGAGTTTGCTGCCAGTAGGTTTTTGTTGAGCTCAATAGATTGTTGGAAAGTGGAGGTGCCCGTTTTGGACTTACCAATATGCAGGATTAGCCGGCGCAACTCTTTTCACCACTTTCAAATCTAATAGGTCGGCAAAGTGTAGGTCGTGAGCGCAATCAAGCCTAGATATTGGAATACTTAACGCATGAGCCTGAATTCATATCCGTGGACTGCCTATCAGCAAACCCATGTTGAGGTCTATTTACCTGAAGGGGTGAAAGTCCTAGAGCAGGTGGATGGCAATGAGGTAGGCGTATGGCCTTTTGATTACACGGAAGTTTGGATTCTTACCGCGTGTAATCCGAAGAGCCAGGAGCTAAGTCCTGCCGACAACAATCAGCGCCATAAAGTTCTGGGAGAACAATTAGCAGAGCTTGGTCTGAATTATTTTTACACCCGAGGTTTTGATCCAACATCAAATTCATCAAGCGAGTGGAGTGAAGATGGATATGGAGTGGTTGGCCATGTCGGCAAGCAAGTTTTGGAGCTTGCCAAGGCATGGGAGCAAAACGCAGTATTTATTTGGCGGCCAAGTGAGTGGGTTGTTTTGGGTGTTTTGATAGATGGTCAAACAAAATCAGGTTGGCGTTATGTCTAGTGGGCACAATGTCTAGATTGTCGCGCCCAATCTTTGTAGGTGGGGTTAGTCGAAGTGGAACTACGGTGGTTGGCAAACGACTGCTTGGCCGTCACACAGAAATTGGCTGTGTAAAGCCGGCTGAAATGTGGTTTATCTCCGACCGAGGTGGTCTATGCGATGTGGCTAATCCTGAAGTTGAATACATCCAAAAACAACTTCTTGCATTTAGGCGGGGTAATTTCTCCCAGCTTGCAGCGTTCAATAAACGGATGCGTGGGTTTTGGTATGGACGCCAATGGCAACGTGAAGACCGAATTAAAGGATTGCACGAAACTGTTAGTGGTGAACAACTTGAAAATGCGCTAACTGTGTTTAATGCAAACTATAAACAAGATTCTGTTTTAGCTGCCCAACAGCTAGCATCGGATTTAATAGATCCTTACATAATTTCACAAAACAAAAATCGTTGGGTGGACACAACTCCACGGAATGTTCGACGTGCAAATGCAATCTATTCAGTTTTTCCAGACTTGAAACTCATTCATATGATTCGAGATGGTCGAGATGTTGCATCTTCTATTGTTTCGATGAACTGGGGTCCTAGCGATATTCATTCGGCGCTTGAACAATGGTGGCTGCATCTGATGGAAGGTCAGATTGCAGCAGCCAAACTGCCAGCAGACCAAGTCCTCACCTTGCAACTGGAAGATTTGGTCGAACGAGATCGCAGCACTTCATATAAGAAGCTACTCGATTTCTTAGAAATAGACGATTCGCCAAAAATGCGGAAATACTTTGACGAAGAAGTATCAGCTTCAAATGCGAATAAAGATAGATGGCGAATTGGATTGCATCCAGCAGATATTGAGAAGCTCGATTTTGACTATGCGTTGTTCTGCGAAAATCTATTGGCGAAAGGATTGGTTATTCCAAAATAAGTTGGTAGCGCATTGCTTCTGCGCCATAACCGCCTTGGGCTTCAGCCATCGGCTTATAGCCAAATCTTTCCCAATATGTCGCTGCTGATTGCACAGCAGTTAATTCCATACTTTTGAATCCGCGCGAGCGAGCAATTGCAATTGATTGCTCCATAAATGTGCGGGCCAGGCCTTTGCCTTCGAAGTCAGGATGGATTGCAATATCGTGGATGTAGTAAGCATTCTCGGTATGGGTAATTTCACGAATGTCGCTGTGAAGCGGAACGGGAAGACCAGATTGCCAATTGAAACCAATGCAGTAGCCGGCCATCTGGCCATCTATGAATCCACCTAAGCAAGTTGGATTTGATACTAGAAGCTTTGTTAAAAAGGTTTCTTTTGTTTCAATGTAAATGTCACCGTAAGCGGCGCGTTGGACAATGAGCAATTCGTCTAGGTCTGACTCTTTCAATTGCCGGACTTCGAAATTCATAATCATCACAGCGTAATGTAGAGGTAACCCTTTTTAACCGATGTTTGGTACTTAGTAAGAGCCCTCGTAGCAGGACCAGCTTTCACATTGCCCGTTTTAGCATCAAATTGAGATCCGTGATAGGTGCAAACGAGTTTCTTGCCCTCAGCTTGTAATTGAAATCCTTGATGTGTACAGGATGTAGAAAAAGCAAAGAACCCTGAAGCCGTTGCCAGCACACTAACTTTTTGACCTTGTCCGGGCACAGTAACGATTAACAAAGTGCCAGGTTTGAATTTTGAAATTTTACCTAGTTTGTATGTATTTGCCGCATTGGATCCTGGAGAACTAACCAGGGTAGCAACAATCGCAATTGTGCCGCCAATGAAGGTTCGTCGAGAAAAGTCTTCCATGGAGGCAGAATAAGTGAAAATATCAAATTTGGCTTGGCTATATTCGTGACAGTTTCGCCAACATTGGGCTAGCTGGGTGCAATGTGACACTTTGAGTCATCCCAACATCAGTCCAGTCATTGGTTGGACGGACATCAAAGTCGCGCAATATGCGCGCCATAAGCAATGGGCCTTCGACGAGAGCCATATCACGACCGATACACATTCGAGCACCTAAACCAAACGGCAGGTATTCACTTCGAGCCAATTGGGATTGGGGATCTGAAAATCGGCTTGGATCGAATTTCTCTGGATCTTGCCAACTGCCTTGATGCTGCAACATATATGGGCTCATGATGATTAATGCATTTGCTGGGATCTCGACCCCTTCTAAAGTGTCATTCGAAATTGTGCTACGAGTGATTAACCAGGCTGGGGGATAAAGGCGCATAGTTTCTGCAAATACCGATTGCAAATAAGGAACTTGCGCTAGGTCGTTTAGGTGGGGCGCACTTTTTGCTTCAGAAATACAAGTTTGAAGAATTTCGGTTTTCTCATTAAGTAATTGCCACATCCATGCCATTGCACTTGCAACTGTTTCATGACCTGCAACAATGAATGTAACAATTTCATCTCGGATAGCTTTGATATCGAATTTTTGTGGATCTGTTTCATGAGCTTCACGCAGCAAGGAGATAAAGGCATCAGGATGAGTGGCAGGGGAAAGCAATAATTGTTCTACAGCTTTATCTAGTTGTCGTATTGCAAGATTTAACTTGCGGTGGTTTTTGGTCGGAACCCATGTTGGAATTGGTAAGGGCATTTGCGCTTTCGCCACCACAACATCAAGTGCCGCAATTGTTGCGCTCGCAATAGCTTCACTCTCGCCACTTAGTGACTTACCAAAAAGTGCCCGCCCTACTACTTCTAAAGTTAGGTGTTGCATTGCAGCGGCAATTTCAATTTCGGGACTTTGTGTCCATTTTTCTTTAAGTACCAAATATGAATCTTCAATTGATTCAATTACTAAGGATTGCATAGCTCGGTGAAATGCAGGTTGCAAAACTTTGCGGTGGGATTTCCAAATCTCGCCATCAGCTGTAAGAAGTCCTTCGCCAGTAACTATCGAAAGAGATTTATATTGCAAAGTTTGCTTCGCGTAATTCTTAGCATTAGTTCGCAATACGTAGTCAACTGTTTCAGGGTTACTTATGGAAAAGGCCGGGATAGGGACTGGATATTGCACAATCGCGCCATATTTTTGGTGCATATTCATCAAGAAACCGGTGGTGTCTGAGCGGATAGCAGCCAGGTTCTTGAGCATGGTTAGTGCGTCAGGCCCAAGGGCAACTTTTTTTACAGCCACGACCTGAGCCTACGCATGTGGAAAGGCATGGAATCTTTGACTACCTTATGCTTTTGTCCCTGCCGTGAGTGGAAAGAGATTCCAATTGAGAGACCTAGTGAGAGACCTAGTGAGAGACCAAGTGAGAGCAAATTATTTTTCTAAATTTGCACTCGTTTTGACTATTGCAATTCTCGCTTCTTTCATAAATTTGCCAGGTTCCTCGGCGGCTAATGGATTTCGGTACAGCACCACGCCTTCACCGTATGTAGAAGGTGATGACGAGGCTGCCAATATCTTTGATCCAGTCGATGTAAATAGTATTCAACTAGACGTTGCTGATTCGATTATTGAATATTTCAGAACTTGCTGTGATTGGCAGTTTGAAGGCCCGTGGAAAAGAGCCCAGCTCACCATGACCGTCAAAGGCGAAACTGTCGGACCTCTTTTGGTTGGCTTTCACTTAAAGGGTGCTTGGGGTTCTTGGCGGACAATTGACACGAAACCGGGAATTAAAATCAAAGTTGATGCCTTCGTAGAAGGTCAAAAGATTTTCGGCGTAAAGAAATTGATTTTGAACAACATGGCTCAAGAAGGACCCGCGTTAAATCAGCAACTCGCTATGAGAGTTTTTCGTGCTATGGGTGTTCCAGCTTCACGCACTGGCTATACCAACCTTCAAATCAATGATTTGAATTATGGGCTTTACACCATGATCGAATCATTAGACAGAGTCAGCCTTTCAAGATGGTTTGAGTCAACTCAACATTTATATAAAGGTGGCGTCCCATATCACTGGGCTGACTTAGTTCCTGAATTTGAGTACGTTTTCCAAGTTGAAACTGGCAGCCTGACAAACCGCAGCGATCTGATGCCTTTGCTAGAGGCAAATGCAGCAGAGGATTGGTGGACCGAAATAAACAAAGTTGCTGACATGCAGGAAATGGTGCGCGAGTGGGCGGTTGAACAAACAATTGGCCATTGGGACGGGTATTCCTACAATGGCAATAACTACTTCATTCACTCGGATGAAAATGGAATTTTTACCATGTTGCCTTGGGGTGTAGATGGCACTTGGGGTGGCCCAATTGACTACAACTGGACTAACAAAATAATGAGTCAAAGGTGCATTCAAACTCCACAATGCTTTGCTCTGTATGTTCAAGCAGTTGCAGATGCAACTTACGCAATTAAAACTCTGGATTTAGATCAGATGGTTGTTGATATTTCTGAGCGAATCAATATTGAACTACAAGATAATGTCGAACCTTACTGGCGCCGTTACTGGTTTATGTCGAATAGCCTGGGTGATATCCAGTGGCATCAAACTTATATTAGGGCAGTCCTTAATCAAAACTACGACTGGGCGTTAGATAATTATCAAGACGTGCCAGGTGTTTCTCGTGTGCAGCTTTATGACAGTGCTCTTCGCCTGCTCCGTGTGGCCGGGAAAGAAATCAAAATTCCAGTTGCAGAAAATGACCTTTCAACCGTTTACTTGCAACCAGGAACAAAGAGCGTCTCGGTTAGTGCAAATGCAAGACAGAGCCAAGCCGATGTAGAAATTTCTGCATTAAATAATTTGAAGACTGGCCTAAACAATATTTCTATAGACGTTACTTCTCGAAATGGACAGTCAAGTCAAGAATATATTGTTCCGGCTTATGTTTTAAGTAAGTCTTCGACAGATTTTGCTATTTCAACTGTTGGATCTAAAAATAGATTAACGGAAAGATCTTTTGTTAAATTACACAACACAGGTGTGATGGCAGGAATAAAATCAATCAAGGACTTAAAGGTCACGGTTACTGGATCGATGAAAAACGGAACCGCTATGCTCAAAAAGATTATTGATGTATTGAAGGATGCTGGAATGTCCACGCCAGACGAATCAACTTATAAAACAAACTCGCGGATGGCCAAAGGCACCACAAAGGTAGTTATTAGCTACCTAAAGTGAAGCCTGTGTAGGTTTCTCCCATGTCTAAAGTTCTCGCATCACTGCCAGTCGGCGAAAAAGTCGGAATTGCCTTCTCAGGTGGGCTTGATACCTCGGTAGCTGTTGCATGGATGCGTGAAAACGGCGCTATCCCTTATGCCTATACGGCAGACCTTGGACAATATGACGAACCTGACATCGATTCAGTTCCTAGTCGCGCCACTGAGTATGGCGCAGAAGCTGCCCGGCTAGTTGATTGCAAGTTGGCTTTAGTTGAAGAAGGGTTCGCAGCAATCGCGTGTGGCGCATTCCACATTCGAAGTGGTGGCAAGCAATACTTCAACACCACACCACTTGGCCGCGCAGTGACTGGAACTCTGCTAGTTCGTGCAATGCTCAAAGATGGCGTTGCGATCTGGGGAGATGGCTCAACATATAAAGGAAACGACATCGAACGTTTCTACCGTTATGGACTTCTTGCAAACCCTGCCCTTCGTATCTACAAGCCATGGCTAGACACTGCTTTTGTAAATGAACTTGGTGGCCGTAAAGAAATGTCTGAGTGGATGACGGCACACAACCTTCCTTACCGTGATTCAGTTGAAAAGGCTTACTCAACTGATGCAAATATTCTTGGCGCAACTCACGAAGCTAAATCTCTAGAACTTCTAGATTCTTCAATGGAACTTGTGCAACCAATCATGGGAGTTCGATTTTGGGATCCAGCAGTTGAAATCAAAACTGAAGATGTAGTGATTCGTTTTGAACAAGGCCGCCCAGTGGCAATCAACGGCAAAAAACTTGACGCAGTTCCATTGATGAAAGAAGCAAACAATGTTGGTGGCCGGCATGGTCTTGGTATGGCTGATCAAATTGAAAACCGCATCATCGAAGCGAAAAGTCGTGGAATTTATGAAGCTCCAGGCATGGCACTTTTGTTCTTTGCATACGAACGGCTTTTGTCTGCAATCCACAACGAAGACACCATTGCTAACTACCATGCAGAAGGTCGCCGCTTAGGTCGTTTACTTTATGAAGGTCGCTGGTTTGATCCACAAGCACTAATGCTGCGTGAATCACTGCAACGTTGGGTTGCATCTGCTGTCACTGGTGAAGTAACTCTTCGTTTGCGTCGCGGTGATGACTACACAATTATCAACACTGTTGGCCCGCATCTTTCATACCATCCAGACAAACTTTCGATGGAAAGAACTGAAGATGCAGCATTTGGTCCACAAGATCGAATTGGCCAACTAACAATGCGCAATCTGGATATCGCTGATACCCGAGCGAAACTTGAACTGTATGCCAAGCAAGGCCAACTAGATGGTGGCCAAGCCAATTTGGTTGGCGAACTCACTGATGGTGAAAAGAAGAATTAGTAAGTAACGACTTTCAACTTACAAGGAATATCCAGCTCATCGCGAATAGCATCTAGGTGCTCTTTGGTGATGCGGTGAAGCTCAGGGGTCCAGGTCTTTCCAACCTCAGACTTAGGCACCCGAAGAGTCACAGACTCCTGGTGAGCGCCGATGATGCTAGGTGCGTATTCGAGTAAAACCTGGCCAATTGGCTCTTCAAAAGCCTCTGCTGTGAGTCGGCATTGGTCTAGTACTTCGGTGAATTCAAGAGTAACAATCATCTACAATCTCCTATGTGCGCTAAGCACAAACCGCGCCTCAAGTGGCGCATTCTACGCAGGAGATCTGTTGAGCGAGAACGAAACCAGTAACTCTGAAAGCACCGAGACTGCGAACCTGCCAGATATCGTGCGTCGAGTCGGTGGAGACCTGGAGAAGGTAATCTCAAATCTGCCTGCATATGTGGATGAAAGATTCCCGTTGGACCGCTTCAAGCAAATTGCACTAGGTCGCCTAGTCGAAGCAAAGCCTGAACTCAATAACGAAAATGACATCGCAAAGATTGTTGATCTGCTGACTTTTCACGGCATCGATCGCGACCAAATGAATGACCTAAATGTTTTGCTCGACACCTACGGAACTGACGATGTGTGGACAGCAATTAATTACTTGTATGAAATTGGTTTGCGGGACCGCGGTGTAGCATCTGAAGACGAAAGCAACACCAACGCATTTGTTTTTGTTCGCGCAGTACTAAGTCGAATTCGCGAACTTCGTGAAAGTGGCAAGCGAGTAGTGAACGAAGAAGTTCTAGACGCAACAGTTTGGGACATCAACGAATACATCGACGAAGCCGACTTAGATAACTACCAATACACCGGCGGAACTCTCGGCGGCGAAGACGTTCTTGAAGTCGAAGAAGACGAGTAAGAACCATGGCCGGCGAAAATCCACTAATAACACTTGGTGTTCCGAGACACGTTTTAGTAGTTGCAGTCAAGGATAAGAATCCCAAACTTGCTTTAGATATTGCGGAAGCAAATTACAAAACTCTTGCAAAGAAATTTCACCCAGACCTTCCTGGCGGAGACGCTGACTACATGAGTTCACTTGGCGATGCCATGGAAGAAATTCGTGATCTAGATGCACTTGACTACTACTTGTCAGAACTTGTAGGTCGACACGATGTGGCAGATGCCAAGGTTCAAGAAAAGGTTCGCAAAAGTGCAGCACTAATTGAAAAGCGCGACACTTTTTCATTACGAGCTCTTGCAGACCTATTTGAATATGTTGACCAATTCACAATGCTTGGACTTCGCAAACCAACCACATTTTTTACATATGGCCAAACTGTCACCATGACTGTTGACGTGAGTGACGAAAATAAGGCAGAGATTGTTGGCTATCAAAACGAAGCTATGGACATGAGCGTTAGCGAATTTCGTTACACATCCGGCAAGTGGCAATTCAAAAATGAAGATATTGATGCTAAAAAGATGTGGCACGAATTGGGAGACCCAAGTGTCAAACTCTCAGCCAAAGTAGTGGGATATGTAATTCGCGATCGTAATGTTGAGGTTGAACTCGACAGCGATGTCCAAGCACTTGGTGCGGGAGAAAAAATTAAAGATCTTCAATGGACAAAAGCTAGCGATTGCTGGTTCTTGCCATTTATCTCCTTCGGAGGATTACCAGTTTCTGAAAAAGATTCGCTTGATGAATTCAATATTCAACTGGTGCTTCACCGAAGAGATGATGACACAGAAGAAAACCTTTTCAGTGTCACACAGCGACTTTTGAAGTTCTCAGCAATTAAGTAATTTGAATTAAAGGTTTGCGCGCCTGGAGGGACTCGAACCCCCAACCGACCGGGTAGAAACCGGTTACTCTATCCATTGAGCTACAAGCGCTGGTGGGCGTAGTTTCGCAGATGTACTCTGCATATAAAAATGAGCCGCCTGAGAGTGTTCTCGCGGCGGCTCATCTTTAGGTTTTATTGCGTTACTGGCTCGATTTTTGCTCCAAGAACATAGACATTTCCAGAGTTTGTATCGTCTCCAACTGGATTTCCACCATTGAAGGTGTAGCGTTCAAACCCCAAATGAATGAGTGAATCATCATCAGAAATATTGTAAAAACCAGAAAGCACATTTAACTCATTAGCTTCTGGGACGTCGAAATAAGTTCCGTCTCCAAACCCACAACCACTAAGAGCGCTACCTACATCGAATTGAGCCATGCAGAGATTTACCAAAACTTCACCATCTGATGCTGAAGCAACCCAATAGAACGAAATTTTCACTTCCGTCACACTTTCCCAGCCTGAAGGTTTGGGGATATTTGTAAAAATAAACGGCGTCAGGTCGTCGTCACCAGTCATTTCCCAAGCTGGTTGATCAAAACCGTCAATTAGATGGGTTCCGAAAGTTGCTTCGGCTGCAGCAGAATTCTCGAGATCCTTGGCTGTAAGGTAGATTGAATCTAAGCTTTCAGTTCCTGCTGGCCCAATATTGTTCCAGCTGATTTTGTTTTGTTTCTTTGTACACTTTTTGTTGGCTTTGACAATCTTTATTGCGCCACTTTTTTTGGTTACGCATGCGGTATAGGTTGTTTGTGATGTGATTGCTTGTGAACTTGCAACAGACGTTAAAAGCATTGTAAAAATTACAAGAAGTACAGGGTAGATTTTGTTTCGCATGACTCTCCTTGGCCGCATTTTTGAATACACAACGTATTCATGAGCGGACTTTTCCACGGCCTTTAAGAATATTCAAAGACATTATTCGGCGTTTGTAGTCTTTTTCACGAAAGTGAGGTTTTATGATTGAGATAAATATCAATGGCAATGTGGTGGGTGAGCCAGTAATGGTTCCAACTAAGAGTGGGGTGGCGATGTGTTCGCTAAGGGTGGCGGTGAACTCTCGTAGGTTTGATAAGGCCACTCAGATTTGGCTCGATGGCGACACCACGTTTTTTACTGTGACTTCGTGGCGTGGGCTTGCTGAAAATGTGGCTTCATGTGTGAAAAAGGGAGATCCAGTAGTCGTAGTTGGCAAACTACGTGTGCGCGAGTGGACCAATGAAGAAAAGTCCGGCACTTCGGTTGAGATTGAAGCCGCGTCAATTGGCCATGACTTGAGCCGGGGAAGTTCCGAGTTCACAAGGGTTTCACGCTCAGAATTTGATGGGTTAGAAGACGCTGCAGGGGTTTCGCACACGGGCTGAGCGTGGTTTGAGCGCAGGTAGGCTTCGCCGCTATGGCTGAATACATATATACCCTCAAAAAAGCACGTAAAGCTCACGGCGACAAGGTCATCTTGGACGACGTAACCCTGATGTTTTTGCCTGGTGCAAAAATCGGTGTAGTTGGTCCAAACGGTGCTGGTAAGTCGACTCTCATCAAATTAATGGCAGGACTTGAACAAGTCTCGAACGGTGAGGCATATCTAGCACCTGGTTACACCGTAGGCATTTTGGCTCAGGAGCCAAAACTTGATGAAACCAAAACCGTTCTTGGCAACGTTGAAGAAGGCGTAGCTGAAACTAAAGCGATGTTGGATCGCTACAACGAAATTTCTGCTGAGATGGCAAACCCGGACGCCGACTATGACAAGTTGTTGGAAGAAATGGGTAAGTTGCAAGAAAAGATTGACCACAAGAATGCATGGGATCTAGATGCACAACTCGAAATGGCGATGGATGCACTTCGGTGCCCAGCACCAGATGCTGACGTGACAAAACTTTCAGGTGGCGAGCGCCGTCGTGTTGCACTTTGCAAGTTGTTGTTGCAACAACCAGATTTGTTACTGCTTGACGAACCAACAAACCATTTGGATGCCGAGAGTGTGCAATGGCTCGAACAACATCTTGAAAAATACCCAGGCACAATTGTTGCAATCACACACGATAGGTACTTCCTAGACAATGTTGCACAATGGATTTTGGAACTCGACCGTGGACGCTGCTACCCATATGAAGGTAATTACTCAACTTACCTAGAGATGAAATCAGCTCGATTGAAAGTTGAAGGCCAAAAAGACGTTAAGCAAAAGAAGCGTTTGGATGATGAACTTGAGTGGGTTCGATCAAATGCAAAGGCGCGTCAGACAAAGTCTCGCGCCCGATTGGATCGCTACGAAGAGATGGCATCTGAAGCTGAAAAGACTCGCAAGATGGACTTCGAAGAAATTCAGATTCCACCAGGACCACGTCTCGGTGCTGTTGTGGTTGAAGCGAATGGATTAACAAAAGGTTTTGACGACCGTGTGCTGATTGACAAACTTTCATTCACAATGCCACGAAATGGAATCGTGGGTGTGATTGGTCCAAACGGTGTTGGTAAAACCACCTTGTTCCGGATGATTGTTACAGCTGCCGGTTTAGATGCTGAATCTGAAAAGCCAGACAGCGGTGAATTGAAGATTGGTGACACAGTCAAACTTTCTTATGTTGATCAGAGCCGATCAGGTTTAGATGCAACAAAGTCGGTTTGGGAAGTCGTGTCTGACGGCTTGGACTGGATCAAGGTTGGTCAAGTTGAAATGCCATCTCGCGCATATGTTGGAGCTTTTGGCTTTAAAGGTGCAGATCAGCAGAAAGCCACTGGAATTCTTTCAGGTGGCGAGAGAAACCGATTAAATCTTGCTTTAACTTTGAAGCAGGGTGGAAATTTATTGCTGCTTGACGAACCAACTAACGACCTTGATGTTGAAACTTTGGGTTCGCTTGAAAATGCTCTGCTTGAATTCCCAGGCTGTGCAGTTATCACCTCCCACGATCGTTGGTTCCTTGACCGGATTGCAACCCACATTTTGGCTTACGAAGGCAATAGTGAGTGGTTTTGGTATGAAGGAAACTTTGAGTCATACGAAAAGAACAAAGTAGAACGCCTAGGTATTGAAGCAGCTCGTCCGCATCGTGCCACATATCGCAAGTTGACTCGCGACTAATGAAGAAGCTCACCAAGGTTATTCCACTTCGTTGGAACGATTTTGATGTGCTCGGACATGTGAACAATGTTCGTTACTTCGACTTTATGCAAGATGCCCGGGTTTCGCTTGTGGAGTCGATGGCTTTATCTAAAGCGGACATTGCAGATATTGGCCACGTAGTTGCACGCCAAGAAATTGATTACCTGAAAGCAATTCCTATGGAAGCAGTTTCGGTAACGGTGCAGGTATCTGTCGACAAAGTAGGCGGAGCTTCTTACGAATTATCTTATGAAATCACTGACGGTTCAGGGCTGGTCTATGCCAAAGCATCAACGGTCATGGTCACATTTGATGTGAAAGGTGATTGTGTAGTTCGGATCCCGGAAAATATCCGCACGGCACTTGAAACCTACTGCAAATAGCCGAAGTGCGAATAATCTCTAATTTTGTAACAATAACGCCATGGCTGTGCAATCACCAATCGAACTGAAGTATGAAGAGGCTGTCCACCTCGCTGGATTACTCAAAAATCTAGCTCGTTGGGATACCAGTTCAGTGATTCGAATCCAAACTCGCGGCAAAGTTGCCGGCATCTGGGCAAAGACCCCGATGGAATGCCTGGTCTTTATTGCGATCCCGCTAGCAGATGAACCTGCCATAGCTATCGATTGCGTTGTGTTTGCCAGCCGAATGCGAGACATCCTGGGAGATCTATCTTCATTTAATGAATCCAATCGAGTTAAGACTTATGCGCTACCAGACGATTTAGGCAGACTAGTTGAGTTTATAGATATGCCACCAGAATCAAAGTGGGTTCAAGGAGAAAAAGTAACTTGTGGCAATTTGCGAGATGAAGTTGAAAAAGTAATTGCGGAGTATCACGAGCAGATTTCTATGTTCCCAACTGCAGACGACAAGATGCGTGATTATGTTGCCAATCAAGTTTGGCAAGGAAAGGCAATTTCAGGTTTTCCATTAAGAAGTATTCACGTTGCTCGTCAACTTGGATTCCTCGCAGATATAAATGCTTTAGCTAATTTCCAAAACGTTGATGGGTGGAAGCGGTTATCTACGCCAGGTGGTCAGGTTTATATTGATGGTCGACCAAAGAAAAACAAATTACGCGTAGTTCGTTAATTGTTTTGTATTTAATTGAGTTTGCGCTCACGACTTAAGTCATTAACTTCTTTTGGAGTCTGATTTACTAAAAAGTGGGCGACTTGAACTAAATATGTGACAAGTTCGTCATGTAAGTCTTTTTCCATAGATTGCTTTTCGACTGCTGCCATCATGTGTTTCAGCCAAGCGTCTCTGGCTTTGTCATCTATTGCAAATGCAGCATGGCGCATCCGAAGTCGCGGATGACCGCGTTCTTGAGAGTATGTGTCCGGCCCTCCCCAAAACTGCATTAAAAACAGAGTTAAGCGGCGAATCGCTGGCTCTAAATCACCTTCTGGATACATCGGACGCAGGATTGGATCTGCAGGAATACCTTCATAGAAATCTTTCACTAACTGTGTGAAAAAAGTTTCTCCGCCAACTCGGGCGTAAAAGTCATCACTCATTGACGTGTTGTGGTTGGTGGTGTACCAGGAGTTGGGTATGGGCGAGTCAATATTGGAACGCTCACTCCTGCTGCATCGAAAGAGTTCTTAATGCGTTCGCGAAGTGCGCGAGCTAGAGTCATTTGTTGTTGCGGTGCGACCTTTGCAATCACTTTAATGAAAACTGCTTCACCGGACACTGATTCAATACCAACAAATTCTGGTCGACCGAGCAACATGTCGTCGTAAGTTGGATCTGAATCCATATCACTTGCAATTTGCTCGATAATATTTCTAATGCGATCCATATCTTCGTCGTATGCAACCGGAATCTCAACAGATGCCATCGTCCAACCTTGTGAACGGTTTGCTACACGAATGATTTCACCGTTGCGGATATACCAAACAACACCAGACATGTCGCGAAGCCGAGTAACTCGAAGACTGACTTCCTCAACATTTCCAATTGCCACGCCAAGGTCAACCATGTCGCCAACACCAAATTGATCTTCAATAATTAGAAAGATTCCTGCGAGGTAATCTTTAACCAAAGTTTGGGCGCCAAAACCCAGTGCTACGCCAACAACTCCGGCACTTGCAAGAAGTGGACCAATGTCGACCCCGAGTCGGGTCAGAATCAAAAGAACTGCGGTTGCCCAAATCATGATTTGGGCTGCACTCTTTAAAAGCTGCCCAATGGCTTCGGCTCGCTGTTCGCGCCTTTCACCCATCATTAGGTCAGTCAATTCATGGGTCCGAGCATTCTTGCGGGCAGCGCCTAGGCGCTCCTTTTGAGCACTTTTAGCGGCTTTGCGAACTCCACGTTTAATCCCGCGGGTGAACAGGGCGTTAAGCACAACAGCGCTCACCAGCACGAGAGATATATACAGTGGAGCGCCTAGAAACCAGTTCAAAAAGGCAGCGGTGGAAGCGAAGATGTTCTTAGCCGCGAGCAGTCCGATCAAGTGAAACTCCTTAAGTCTTTCAATGTCCAACCCTAACCCCAACGCGAAAGGGCGGTGGGCATAAGACTTAGCCCGTGGCTCTACGCTCGCACCATTGAAGAAGGGAACCTCGTGGTTGAAAAAGTGCTTCCATCGCAAGATGTTTTGGATTTAGCAAAAGCATTCCGAGTAGCAACCGAATACACCGACGATACGGGCACAGTTATCAAAGTATCGGGTGCAACTGTTGAAAAGGTTCTTGCTGCACTTGGTGTTGATGTGAAAACGCCAGAGGGGCTCGCTTCAGCCTGGGATCGGGTTAGCAACGGCCCGTGGCGCAAAGTTCTTCCCTCAGTCGTAGTTTCTACACAAGGAATCGAAAAACTGTTTCCAGTTCATGTTCCAGACGGATCTGCAGTTGTTGTTTGGGTTGAACTTGAAGAGGGCGGAAGAGTTCCAGTTGGGCAGATTGACAACTATGTGCCTCCTCGCAGTGTTGATGGTTCTATGGTTGGTGAAGCTACTTTTGCAGTGCCGACAAATCTTCCACTTGGTTGGCATACATTGCACGCAACAATCGAAGGTGATGCAACACATAAGGCTGTGCAAAGTTCATCAACTCTTGTTGTAACGCCTAAAGTTTTGCAACTTCCGCAAGGAATGCGCGGCAAGCGCACTTGGGGCTTGATGGCTCAAATCTACGCAACCCGCTCCAAAGAATCATGGGGCCTAGGCGACTTGCACGACCTTGCAACCTTAGGAAGTTGGGGAGGAAAACAAGGTGCAGGTTTTGTTTTAGTAAACCCAATGCATGCTGCCGAAGTTTCAGCTCCAATGGCACCTTCACCATACTTGCCAGCCACGCGTCGCTACTTCAATCCAATATACCTACACATCGAAGATGTTCCAGAATATGCAAATCTAAAATCACGCACCAAAGCCAAGATTGAAAAACTTTCTGAACCATTATTGAAGCTAAACAACAATGCTGATTTGCTTGATCGCGATCGGGTTTGGACAGCGAAAAAAGAAGCACTTGAAATCTTGCTAGACGACAAACTCTCTGCATCACGCCAAGCGGCATTTGATAAATATGCTGCCAATGAAGGTGATGGTCTACGACTATTCGCCACATGGTGTGCATTCGCCGAGAAGTACGGAATTTCTATCAGCAACTGGCCAGAAGGAATCCGGACACCTGAAAGTTCGGACATGAAGAAATTCAGCGAAAAGTTTGCAAAACGAATCAATTTCTATGCAAAACTTCAATGGCTAATTGACGAACAGTTTGCTCGCGCCCAAGCCGCCGCTCGCGAAAGTGGAATGGTCGCTGGTGTCGTTCACGACCTTGCCGTAGGTGTCCACCCAGAAGGTGCAGACGCATGGGCATTGCATTCAGTTCTTGCACAGGGAATCAACGTTGGATGTCCACCTGATTTGTTTAATCAACTTGGTCAAGATTGGTCGCAACCACCATGGCGACCAGATGCATTGGTTGATGCAGCCTTCAAACCTTTCCGAGACATGCTGCGCACAATCCTTCGTCATTCTGGCGGAATTCGCGTCGATCATGCACTTGGACTCTTCCGGCTTTGGTGGATTCCACAAGATGGTGGCGCAAAAGACGGCACCTATGTTTGGTATGACCATGAAGCAATGGTTGGCATTCTCGCACTCGAAGCTCAACGTGTTGGCGCATTTGTAGTTGCTGAAGATCTTGGAACTTTAGAGCCGTGGATTTTGGATTACTTAGTTGAACGCGAAATCATGGGAACAAATATCGCATGGTTTGAATACGACAAAGATGGCAATCCGAAATCTCCTGAAGACTGGCGCGAGTTGTCCATGGCAACAGTTTCAGTTCATGACATTCCACCAGCTGCTGGATTTATGGATGGCGAACATATTCGGATTAAGGAAGATCTAAATTTGTTCACTTCTGATTCCGCACCATTTTGGGCAGACCATCGTGCAAATATGACAAAGTGGGAAACATTCCTTCGCTCATACGGTTATGTTGAAGAAACTGCTTGGAGCCGTCCACTTTCAACTCAAGCCAAAATTGAAGGCATGCATCGTGTCTTAGCGCACACTAAAGCGCGCTTACTTGGTGTTTCTGTTCCAGACATTGTTGGTGATGTGCGCGCTCAAAATCAGCCAGGCACCGATCAGGAATATCCAAACTGGCGAGTGCCAACTTGCTATGGCGATGGAACCCCACTGCTCTTGGAAGATTTCACCGACAAGTCAGCAACTGTAGATTTAGCCAATCGCATTTTCGCCGCTATCACTCATCGCCGTCACTGGTAAACCAAATAGAATTAAGGAATGAAGACCAACGTGAAACTACTAACAAAACATTTTTTCGCTCTGACTGCAATTTTATTTGTGGCAATTTCTCCAGCTGCAGCAAACATGGTTGATGCTGGCGAAGAGCCAGGTGCTGCACTAAGTGCAATCGACACAATCCTCTGGTTTGTAGTCACGCCTACTGTGGTTTGGGCAATCGTTTGGTTCTTGTGGTCAATTCCTAAGTGGCGCAGGACAAACGAGCCAAAGACTGGTGAGAACTGGAATCCAAATCCATCTACTGATGTTGTCAATCACTAATTATCAATAAGAAACTAAAACAAAAGGGCCGGCAAATGCCGGCCCATTTGTTTATTAGTTATTTGTCAGCTGCCTGAGCGGCCAGTGCGCGAACTAGCCCATCGCGACCTTCGCCCACCAAACGCTTGCAACCGTAAGGAACTTCATCCTTTTTCAAGAATTCATTTGCCGCATCTACTGTGGATTTTGAAATCTGGATTGCTGGGAATAAACCATTTGTGAGCGTTTGTGCAATCTCGTTGGAACGAGTTTCCCAAAGCTTTGGCAACATGTCGAAGTAAGGCTTGATGTAGTCAGCACTTAGTTCGCGACGATCTAAGTCCATGAACCCGCCAACCATTGCACCTGTAATCTCATTAGACAAGTCAAGGTCGTTTAGAAGTGAATCCCATACTGCCTTCTTGTTTTCAGCTGTTGGAATAAGAGCTCGAGCTGTTGCGGCATTTCGCTTGCCAGCAGAAGTTACGTCTGCATCTTCTTCCTTTGCGATTTCGGCCTCACCAATTCGACCAGTTGCAGCTAAGCGACTTAGCAACATCCAGCGGAAGTCAGCATCTACTTTGATGCCCTCTATTGAAACTGAGCCATCAAGAAGTCCAGCAACTACTGCTAATTGTTCATCTGTGCGTGCAATTCCTACGAAGTTCTTAGCTGATGCAAATTGTGCATCGCTGCCTGCAGGAAGGGTGCGAGTCCAGTTGAGGTAAGAATCTGCCAATTTCAACATATTCTTTTCACGCTTATCAGGGTATGAATAAATCTGAGCTGCAGTTCGGGTTTGCATCAATACACGTTGAATAATTGGAATGAAAGATTCAAGCGGCAAAGCTCTTTCGATTAAATCAATGAAATCCGAAGTTGCCATTTCAGCATCGCGAGTCATGTCCCAAGCTGCAGACATCATCAAAGCACGTGGTAGAGAATCTGGAATAGTTCCTAGACTCTCAACTGCAGTTTTCAATGACCGTTCATCGAGACGGACTTTTGCAAAGGTTAGGTCGTCGTCATTTAGCAGCAACAAATCTGGTTGCGCAACTCCAACGAGTTCCTTCACATCAGTGCGTGCACCTTCAACATCTAGTTCAATCTGCTTAATCCGTTCCAAACCTTTTGCAGATTTGTTGTAAAGACCAATTGCTATCCGGTGCTTGCGAAGTTCTGGTGACAGGCCAGCTGGCTCTAGTGGTGGCAGCTGAACGATTGCAACGGACTTGTAGGTTCCGTCAGAATTCAATTCAATTTCTGGCTTCAACATGTTGACACCAGAAGTTCGCAACCAAGAATCAGTGAAACTAGATAGGTCACGACCACTGGCTTTTTCAAGTTCGACCAACAAATCTTTTAATTCTGTGTTGCCCCATGAATGCTTTTTCAAGTAAGCAGAGACTCCAGCTAAGAAATCTTTTTCACCAACAAATGCCACTAGTTGGCGCAAAGTTGATGCACCCTTCGCGTATGAGATTCCATCGAAGTTAACTTCGACTGTGTCGAGATCAATCATGTCGGTTGAGATTGGGTGCGTGCCCGACATCTGGTCTTCTCGGTAACCCCATAGTTTTCGGTCCACATGGAAAGAAGTCCAGGCTTGATCGAAGCGGGTTGCCGCATTGTTTGCGTAGTACGAAGCCCATTCAGCGAATGATTCATTCAGCCACAGGTCATCCCACCATTCCATGGTCACTAGGTTTCCGAACCACATGTGTGCCATCTCATGCAAGATTACGTTTGAACGAAATTCACGTTCGTGGTCGGTTGCACGGGACCGGTAAATCACACCTTCGTAGAAGGTCACGCAACCAGCATTTTCCATAGCTCCTGCATTGAATTCTGGGACAATGATTTGGTCATATTTGTCGAATGGGTAACCAACGCCAAAGTCTTTTTCAAATTGTTTGAAACCTTGTTTGGTAATCAAGAACATATCTTCATGATCTAAGAATTCAGAAAGAGATTTACGGCAGTACCAACCAAGAGGGTATGTGCCAAATTCACCTGTGTATGAATCGGTAACACCGAAGTAATCTCCGGCAACGATTGCCGTTATGTATGTTGACATTACCTTGGTCTCGGCAAATTTGTGACGTGCACCATCTGCTAAATCAGACTTTTCAGCAAATGTGTTGCTGAAAACTTTCCAGTGAGCTGGTGCGTCAACAGTGAATGCGTAGGTGGCTTTGAGATTCGGTTGATCAAAGCATGCGAAAACCCGGCGGGCATCAGCAATTTCAAACTGCGAATAAAGATAAATCTCGTTGTCGGCCGGATCTGTAAATTTATGCAGACCTTCACCAGTGTTTGAGTACGCGCAGTTCGCAGTAACTTCCAAAACGTTTTCTTCTTTTAGACCATTAAGTTGCAGACGAGTTCCATCAAATGAACTTGCATCGATTGCAACACCGTTTAATGAAGCAGAAACTAGCTCTGGCGCGATCAAGTCAATCCAGGTTGAGCCGCCAGCCTTTGCGCTAAACGAAACTCGAGTGACACTCTTGAAGTTGGCGTTATCTGCCACATCAGTTAGGTCTAAATGGATCTCATATTTCTTTGCTGAAACTGTTTTGGCGCGTAAAGCGCATTCTTCACGGGTTAGATTCTCAGTGGACACTGAAAAAGCCTTTCTCTGCGGCAACTGTGCCTTTTCCTACTCCCATTCTCACATATGCACGAATGTCGACAGCGGGGGATATCCACCTAGGCCAAACGCTCTGCCACAATTCAGCCATGCGTATTCACCTTGGGACAGACCATGCCGGCTTCGAGTTCAAAAATGCTCTTGCTGAGCATCTACGGGCAAAGGGCCACGACGTGGTCGACCATGGCGCTTTCGAGTATGACGCCGAGGACGACTATCCAGCTTTCTGTATTTCAGCTGCGAAAGCTGTGGCTAGTGAAACTGGCAGTTTGGGCATCGTGATTGGTGGATCTGGCAATGGCGAGCAGATAGCTGCAAACAAAGTGCCAGGTGTTCGAGCAGCACTCGCATGGAGCGTTGAAATAGCCAAACTTTGTCGCGAACATAACAATGCAAATGTGATTGGCCTCGGTGCTCGGATGCATGATCAAGAAACATCTTATGCAATTGTTGATGCGTTTCTTGAAACTCCTTACAGTGACGCTGAACGGCATAATCGCCGAATAGCGCAGATTGCTGACTTCGAAAACGAACGTTAAAACTTTAACTTGGGCAATTACCAATAGCCGAAGATGTAGCAGTTCTATTCGTATAAGGACGAGCAAGTTAAGCCTGTGGTACTAGTTCTTTTGGGCTAGTCTTCCCTTCATGAAGATTCGCGGGGGGCGACAATTATTAATTGCGCTCGTAGTGTGTAGTTTTGCAGTTAGTTTTTCACTAACTTCGGCGATTGCTGCACCTGCGACAGGTAGCAAAATCAAAGTTACTGCACTTTTAAATCTTTTGAAGGTAAAAAGTGAACAGAATTCCAACAGCTACGACCGAGCCCTTTTTCACCATTGGGCTGATTTGGACTCAGATGGATGCGACACCCGCGCGGAAGTTTTAGTTCTGGAAACTTTCAAGAAGGTTACATACACAACTCAAAGTGGCTGCACAGTTTCCACGGGGAAATGGTTTTCGGTATATGACAATCAAAACATCACCATCGCTGGTTCACTCGATATCGATCATTTCGTGCCATTGAAAGAAGCATGGGAGTCTGGCGCGAGTCATTGGACTTATGGTCAACGAGAAGCATTCGCTAACGATTTAGGTTTCGGTCCAAGTTTGATTGCAGTTTCGGCATCGACTAATCGTTCAAAAAGCGATCGCGATCCAGCATCTTGGATGCCACCTAGCAGTAGCTATCACTGCACATACGCAAAAGACTGGGTGCGGGTGAAATATCGCTGGCATCTTGCAATTGATTCAACTGAGAAATCATCTTTGATCCGAGAACTAGCAACTTGTACAAACAAAATTACCAAGGTCCCACCACGTGTGAAAGTAAGAATGACTGGTGGAACTGGTTCAAATACAAACAACAATGGTGGCGGTTCTTCAAACGGAGCAACAGATGATCGCTACGCATACTGTTACTTGGCAACTGCTGCCGGGCTGGGACCTTATTACCGCGGTGTCGACCCGGAATACTCCTGGTATCGCGATAATGACGGCGACGGCGTGGTTTGCGAGTAACCTTTAGGTATTAGATTGGTTGAATTATGAACATGAAAAGTTTATGGCACAAACATCCAGGTGTTAGAAGTGGTGCAAAACTTTCGATGGGCGAGCGAGCAGCCGATGCAATGCGAAATGGCATGGGTTCTTGGCCATTTGTTTTCAGTGCTCTTACCTTTCTAGTTATTTGGATTTCAGGCAACCGAGACTCTGGGTTCGATCCTTTCCCGTTTATCTTGCTTAACCTAATTCTTTCTTGCATTGCCGCACTCCAGGGCGCCATTCTTTTGATTGCAGCGAAACGTGAAGACCAAATTTCAAGCGAACTTGCCCAACACACTTACCAAGTTGATCAGGAGAATCTAGAGCTCACCCGGCAGGTTCACGAACTTTCTGTTCGCATTGAAAAACTCACTCAAGAAGTCCACGCCGAACTTAAGAAACAAAACGTGAAATAGCATGCGTATTTATTTCCCATTAACTAAGTCTGAAGTATTTGAATTGCAAAAATCCGGCAACCTGGCAGCGCAAATCCGCATCGGGATTGCTGCTACTGAAGGATTCAAGAAAACTGTTGAAACTGACGATGAAGATGAGCTTGAACTGATTGCTTCTCTTTCAGCAGGAGATCTAAGTGATTCCGCAGTAGTCATTACTGTCATAGATGCCACCGCAACAGTGGTGGATGACGAAATGGGCGAGGTTGAGTTTGATGGTGAGATTCGGCTAGTCGATTGCGAATGCTTGATGATCGCAGATGTTGACAGCCAAGAATTAAGCTGGTTTGGTATCCAGGAAATTGATCAAGTGGTTATTGCAATTTCTTAAGTTCCTCTAAATAAAATTTTGCTTCAACATCAATCGCATCAGTCATCTGGTCTAGAACCATTTGTTCAACTTTGCTACCGACGAATGGAAGATTAACCTTCACGTGTCCATCGATTGAAACCACGCATTGCCCAGCATTTTCAACTATCTTCATCTCTGCATTCACTTCAACAGGTAAACCTGGCGCTGAAATTTCAGTCACGCCTTCTCGAACATTTCCACTTGCCCGCTGCCAAAGTCGAGTTTCATCAATTTTCAAAGTTTTGCCGATAATTGCTTCCAAGAATCCCGGCCATTCACCTTCAAATTCTCGAGAGATATGAATCTTCAATCCACCGTCAGAAGTTTGCTCCACTGAATGTTTGGGATTTTGTGCAAACGAAAATTCCATTAATCTGTCCAGGCTTGATTCGTCAGACATCATCCGAATTGCGCTCGACAGATCGCACGG
>JBIISC010000060.1:0-4393 GCA_044341215.1 Candidatus Nanopelagicales bacterium
GGCTAACCGTGCGGAAAATCTTGGAATGGTCATGATGGACACACCAGTTTTCTTAAGTCTGCAAGATGGTGAGATTTTAGGTAAACCAGTTGCTGCTAATTCTTGGGGTAGAACTGCAAATAATGTGAAGACATTGGATCACTCTTCAATAGCTTTAACTAAGAGTGGTGCTGACCAATTGCAAACCGCACAAATTTTGACTGACGACGCAGCTTTCTTAGTTAGTGGCAACTAATGAACACTCGCTTTGACACGAAGTCTTATGACGAAGCAACCGATGTTGAATACCGCAATCACTATTTAACCAAGCGGGTTAAATCAATGCGGTTAGTTTCAATTGTTGTGTTTATGGCTATGGCAATTCCGTTAATTAATGTTCAAGCTTTTGTTTCTCCTGAAGAAGTCCTTGCCAATGCTGCGTCGCAAATCCAAACCGTCGCGGTACCAGCAATTCGCGGTCAGATAGTAGATCGAAACGGCGTAATTCTGGCTGTCACAGTAGATGCTCGAGATGTGATTGCTGATCAAACTCTAGTAACTGATCCAGTGGGCGAAGCTCGCAAACTTGCGAACTTACTTGATCTAGATCCTGCAGATCTTGCTGTGCGACTTAGCGGAGACCGTCGTTATGTAGTTGTAAAGCGCAATGCGACACCAACAACTTGGGACCAAATTGAAACACTAGGTTTGCCAGGAATCTTCAGTGAGCGCAGTCAAGCCCGCGCTTATCCGGAGGGAGAACTTGGCGCAAACATTCTGGGATATGTAAATTCAAAAGGCGTGGGAACTGGTGGAATTGAGAAAATGCTCGATTCCGTTTTAGCTGGCACAAACGGAAGTCGTACTTTCACTGTGGTGCCAGGAGTTTCCACTGCTGACCAAGTTTTTACTGAAGCAATTGACGGAACGAATGTGCAGTTAACCATAGACCGCGATATTCAGTGGATAGCACAAGAAGCTATCACAGCTCAGGTGAAGAAAACTGGAGCTGCGAGTGGCAGCGTGATTGTTATGGATCCTAAAACTGGTGAAATTCTGGCAATGGCAACTGCTCCTACTTTTAATCCAAATAATTTGAATACTTCAAAAAAGAAAAACCAAGGAAATCGAATTCTCACTAATACTTATGAACCAGGAAGTATTGGCAAAGCAATCACAGTTGCCACCGCAATGGACTCTGGTGGGTTGAATCCTCGCAGCAAGATGGTTATCCCATCTAAGCTCGTACGGTTCAATAAAACATTTAGAGATCACGATCCACATGGTCGAATAAAACTAACGTTAACTGGCGTGCTAGCAGTTTCGTCAAATATCGGTTCCATTATGGCAGCCGAAACTGTTAAAGACGATGTGCTTTATAACGCATTTCGCGCATTTGGCATCGGTGAGTCAACTGGTCTTGGTTTCCCAGGTGAAAGTTATGGCTCATTGCCAACCCCTGAAAATTGGTCAGGTACAACAAAACCAACTTTGGCATTTGGTCAGGGCTACAGCCTTAACACATTGCAAGCAACCAGTATTTATTCAACTTTCGCTAATGATGGTGTGAGAGTTGTGCCAAGAATCATTTCAGGTTACACAGATAAATCTGGACGCTTTGAAGCCACACCTGGTTCCACAACTCGTCGAGTTGTCTCAGCTGAAGTTGCGCGCAATGTGCGCTTGATGATGGAAAGCGTTGTTTCTGCTGAAGGTACGGCGCCGCTAGCCAAAATCAAGGGCTACCGAATTGCTGGTAAGACCGGTACCGCTTCTTATTACAGTCAAGCTTTGCAAAAATACTCAGGCTACGTCGCATCTTTCGTAGGTATGGCGCCAGCTGACAAACCAGAATTAGTTATTTCTGTAGTACTTGAGCGGCCAGTCAATGGTCATTATGGTGGCGAAGTGGCTGCACCTGTATTCAAAAAGGTTATGACATTCGCATTGCAACGCATGAGGATTGTGCCGACTGGCAAACTAACAAGCCGATTGCCATTGGATTGGTGATGCAAAGTGAAACCAACCCTAATTCCAGTATCTCTTAATCAAGTATTACAACAATCTAATTTGCCGGAAGTTAATTCGAACTTACAAGTTCGAGGAATAACTCACGATCACCGAAAAATTGAGCCAGGTTTTATCTTTGCAGCCATCCCAGGTTTCAAACGCCATGGAATTGAGTTTGTCAGTGATGCAATCACACTAGGCGCAGTTGCAGTCCTGACCGATTCGGTCGGAGCAAAATTGGCACCTGTTGACCTGGAAATAATCCTTAGTGAAAATGTTCGTCACGATATGGCAATTCTTGCAAAGCATATTTATCAAGATGTACAAAGCAAACTAATAACTGTTGGCGTTACTGGCACGAATGGTAAAACCACCACGACAAATCTTATTGCCAATGGTTTGACTGCTTTAGGGCAAAATCCATTGCTAGTTGGAACAATTGGAATCACATTAGGTGATGAGTCTTTCGCAAGTAGTCGCACCACTCCTGAGCCAACAGATTTACATGCCATCATTTTGGCTGCCCACCAAAATGGTGCACGGAGTTTGGCCATGGAAGTTTCATCTCATGCATTGAGCTTGGGTCGCGTCGATGGAATCAAATACGACGTTGCGGTATTTACTGGTCTTTCTCAAGACCATTTAGATTTTCATGCTGACATGAATGAATACTTCGCTGCCAAAGCTTCATTGTTTACTAAAGAACGCTCCGAAATGGCAGTAGTTTGCATTGACGATGCTTGGGGATTGGAATTAGCGAAAATCACCGAACTTCCAGTCGTCACATACGGAGTTTCGAACCCAAAGGCCGATTGGCACCCTAAAGATATTCAAGTGTTAAGCGATGGCAGAACCCAATTTATTGCTTGTTACAAGAAAATCGAGATCAAGGTCATTCTTTCAATCCCAGGAGACTTCAACATTGCAAACGCACTAGCAGCAATTGCTAGCGCAGAAGTGTTGAAAATGGATTTACATGCGTTCGTTGAGAACTTCAGCGAGATTAAAGTGCCAGGTCGCCTCGAAAGAGTTGAGTCTGGACAAGATTTTGTGGCGCTAGTTGATTACGCGCATACTCCTGATGCAGTAGCTCGGGCAATCATGGTGGCCCGCACCTGTACGCAAGGTCGAGTAATTGCAGTGCTTGGTTGTGGTGGCGATAGAGACCCTCACAAACGAATCCCAATGGGTGAAAATGCAAGTAAGTATGCAGATTTGGTAGTTGTGACTGATGACAATCCGCGCACCGAAGATGCAAGTGAGATCCGCGCTGAAGTTGTTAAGGGAACAGCGAACGCAAACGCCGAAGTTGTTGAGATCGGCAACCGACTAGAAGCAATTCATTTTGCAGTTAAGAATGCAAACCCAGGGGATTGCTTGGTTGTGCTTGGCAAAGGTCATGAAACCGGGCAAGAGGTCAACGGAGTTGTAACTCCGTTTGATGACCGAATTGTTTTGGCCGAAGCTATTCGGGTGAGGATGATATGAAATACTCATTAGCCGAACTGGGCCAAGCCACCAATGCCCGCATTGAATACATCGATGCCGCCACTGAATTTGTTACTGGGATCCAAACCGATTCTCGCAAAGTAGTTCCTGGCGATTTGTTCATAGCCATTAAAGGTGAAAACTTCGATGGACATGATTTTATAGAAGACGTTTTCGAACGCGGCGCAGTCGCTGTAATGGTTTCTTCAGCCACTGAAGAATTGAGCCTTCTAGTTGAAGACACTTTGGTGGGACTTGGAAAGATTGCCAAATACCATCGCCACAATTTGAATGCGAAAGTTATTGCAATCACAGGCTCTAGTGGAAAAACTTCCACTAAAGATTTATTGGCTGCCACTTTGGAACAATTTGGCGAAACCATTGCACCTGCCGGTTCCTTTAACAATGAAATCGGATTACCAGCCACAATATTGTCGGCTGCCACAACGACCAAGTATCTTGTTCTTGAAATGGGAATGCGCGGCCTTGGCCATATTGATTATCTTTGTGAAATCTCAGTACCTGATGTTTCAGCACTTTTGAATGTCGGGTCTGCACATATAGAACTACTTGGCTCTCGCGAAGCAATAGCGAAAGCTAAAGGAGAGATATTTACTCGGTTAAAGCCGAATAGCAATGCAGTTCTATTTGCGGATGACAATTTGGTTTCAAGCTTGGGCGGTCAAACAACTTCTCAGAAGATTACTTTTGGACAATCTGATGCATCCGATGTGAAAATCCAAAACCTCAAATTAGATCAGGATGCAAAACCAACCTTCGATGTTGTGTTTGGCAGCAAGACTCGATCAGTCTCACTAAATATCGTTGGCGAACATCAAGCTTTCAACGCCGCAGCTGTAATTGCAATATGCATGGCCCTCGACCTTGATTTTGATAAAGTGTGCGAAGCGGTTTC
>JBIISC010000061.1:0-4293 GCA_044341215.1 Candidatus Nanopelagicales bacterium
CCCCGCCACCATTTTCAACCACTACCGCGATTGAAATTGTTCTTCCACCCTTAGTTGCATTCGCAACCATCCAAGCGTGGGCCGATTTATCGGTTCCAGAATCTGCGGTGCCAGTTTTTGCGCCGACCTCAACTCCGGCAATTTTTACTGTGTAGGCAGTTCCAGCATTCACAACAGTTTTCATCATCGAGCTAAGGATTTTTGCCGTTGCTGAGCTCACTACTTGAGACTTAACGGACAATTGGGTTTGTTCAATAACCTCAAGATCACTTGTTAAAACTTTGCTCACTAAGTGAGGTTGCATAAGTTTCCCATCGTTTGCAAGTGCAGACACAACCATTGCCATTTGTAATGCAGTTGCACGAACCTCAAATTGTCCAATTGCACACAAAGCAGTTTGTGCACCATCTAAGTTCGTTGGGAAAACACTCGTTGATGAATTCATTGGCACAGATATCGAAGAGTTAAATCCAAACTTTTCAGCTTGTTCGCGTAGTGCATCAGCCCCAAGTTTCATTCCGAGCCAAGCGAATGTTGTGTTGCAAGAAACTGCTAGTGCTTGTCGCAAAGTGATTTTGCCTGAGCTTGTGCAAGGTCCGTTTTGCCAGTTGTGCATGCGGCTGTTCGACAATGGAAGTTTCAAACTTGCAGGAGCAGGTAACAAACTATCTTCAGTAAACATTCCACTTTCGAGAGCTGCAGCCGCAACCACAAGTTTGAAGGTTGAACCAGGTGGAAGTGAAGTAGTTAATGGACGGTTGTCCATAGGTTTATTTGGATCTGAGAGCAAAGCTTCGTAGGCATTACGTATTTGGTCAGGAGAGTTATTTGATAAATCATTTGGATCAAATGAAGGTGAAGACACCAAGGCCAAAATTTCACCTGTCGCAGGATCAATCACAACTGCAGCCCCAGTTCGTCCATTCAATGCCGAGTATGCTGTTTTTTGCAGGTCAGAATCAATAGTTAGTTGCACAACGCCACCGCGTTGCTCTTTACCTGCAAGAAGCTGTTGCAATCGGTCAACCGCTAATCGATCGTCACTTCCACTCAAAATCGCAGAATAGAGCCGTTCAATTCCGGTTGCTCCATAAACCAGTGAATAAAAACCGGTGACGGGTTCAAAAGCTTCACCTTGCGGGTAGTTTCGTTCGTAAGCGAGGGTGCCACCAGTCTTAAGTGATTGTGCAACTACAAGATTGCCAGCCAGAACAGTTCCACGTTGTCTGCCATATTCCTCTAAAAGCAAACGAGTGTTGTCTTGGCGAAGGCGAAGAGAATCTGCATTGAATATTTGTGTGTATCCAACATTAAGCAGTAGTGCGAGTAAACCGAATGTCATAAGTGCTGAAATGCGGCGGATCTGGTGGTTCATAACTGCCTACCAGATGGAGCACTCAATAAAGTTGAAGTGTGAGATATTCGTAAGACCAGAGCAATCATGATCCAGTTTGCAATCAATGCAGATCCACCGGCAGCGAGAAATGGAGTTGTTAAACCGGTTAGTGGGATTAATCTTGTTACCCCGCCAAAAACTACAAACAATTGCAGACCCAGCACAATTGCTAAACCAGCTGAAAGCAGTTTCCCAAAATCATCTTTAGTCATCAAACTTGTTCGAAGTGTGCGTTGAACAATGAATGCATAAACAAACGTAATAGCAATAAGCCCAACATAACCAAGCTCTTCACCAAACGCACTCAAAATAAAGTCACTCTTTGCGTAAGGAACTAACCAGGAATATCCCTGACCTAAGCCACGACCAAACAAGCCGCCACTAGCAAATCCGTAAAGCCCCTGCACAAGTTGGTAACTCTCATTTAGTGCGTATGGAAAAGGATCTAACCAAACCATTGTCCGAAGCTTCACGTGACTAAATAATTGATACGCAATAAATGCGCCAGACAAAAAGAGCAGTCCGCCAAGTGCCAACCATGTGCGTTGGCCAGTGGCCACGTAAAGCATCCCAACAAAAAGACCAAAAAACAAAAGGGAAGTACCAAGATCGCGCTGTGAAATCAAAACTAAAAGACTGATTGCCCAAGCACTAACTATTGGACCTAAATCCTTGGCTCTAGGTAAACCAATGCCAGCCCATTTCTCCCGCACGTTTGCAATTGAATTTCTATTCCTTGCCAAGTAGCCAGCGAAGAAGATAGGTAAAACGATTTTTGCCACTTCAGCCGGTTGAAATGAAAGCGAACCAATCCGAATCCAAAGCCGCGCGCCATTGATACTCGCACCAAGAATTGGCAGCATTGGAAGCAAAAGCAATACCAAACCTGCAACCATGGCAGTGAACGTGTAACGCTGCAATCTTCGGTGGTCTTTCACAACAACTAAGGTAGCGATTAGTAAAAGAATCCCAATTGCGAACCAAATGAGCTGCGAACCAGCATCAGTTGAAAAAGAACTTTGAGTTGCTTCAGCGCGGATCTCATCAGCAATATCTAGTCGATGAATCATCACTATGCCAAGTAGGTTAAGTAGAACTGCAAGTGGAAAAAGAAACTGATCTGCAAAAGGTGCGAACACGCGAATTGCTAAATGCGCAATCAGCACCATTGCAATAACAACGTAGATTTGAGTGGCACTTATAGGAGAGCGAAAATCCGTGGCATTTTCAACCAAGTAAAGGGCCAGCCAAGAAATCCCAAGAACACAAGCCAGCAGAATCAACTCTATGTTGCGTTTACGTGCGGTGAATACTTTCATCTTTTCACCTAAGGTTTACAGCCGTCGGCGGCACTTTCGCAAATTGAAGATCTTGACCACAACTCTTGCACCAACAACAACCCAGCATCTGCGTTGTCAATCGAAACTCCCTGTTCAATTGCAGCAAAGTCATTTGTCGTTAGTGTGTTGGCTGGTAACTCAGTTCTTAAATTCAAACTATAAAAAGATACCGGTCCGATTTGCTGGTCAATTCCTTGATAAATAGCAACATTTCCACCGCTAATTCCAACATACCATTGTGAACTTAACCATGAGTTTGCGCTAAATAGTCCAGCTGTTATTGCCAAGATCACCACTGCAATTTTTGCAAATAGGAAATTGCGATTTGGTTTTGCAACTAATTCAACTTTTTCACTGTACTCGAAAGCCCCAACCACAATCGGTGAAATACCAGCATTAAGTTGCTCATCTTCACTAATGATTTCGCAGGCCGCTACGGTCACATTGTCCGGCGCTCCTGCAAGGAGTGCTAATTCGATTAACTGTGAAACAACGCTTGTTAGGTTTGGCCTTGCAAGATGTGATGCAATCTCTTGGTCTGAAACCACACCAGTTAAACCATCGCTGCATAGAAGGAATCGATCACCTATTTGGGTATCGAGTAATTCAATATCCATGGTGACATCGTGGATTCCATCGATTGCGCGCACTAAAAGATTTCGTCGCGGGTGCTGCGCAGCTTCTGCTTGCGTGATTTCTCCACTGTCGACAAGGCTTTGTACATACGTATGGTCTATAGAGATTTGCCCAAATTCTTGTTCCCTTAGCCTGTAGATACGACTATCACCGATATGTCCAACTCCAATTTGATTTTCGACTAGTGCAATAGCTGAAAGGGTGGTTCCCATCCCACGTTTCTCATTGTCTGCAGCAATCAAATCCCCAATGATTGAATGCGCAAGATTCGTGGTGGTTACTAGCCAATTTTGGAAGTTATTTGCCGCATTAGGTAGTGAATCAAGCTGATCCTTGAAGGTTTGAATTACGGTGGAACTAGCCACTTCGCCAGCAGCATGACCACCCATTCCGTCCGCAACAGCAATAATTTTGGGTGAAGCAAGCCCGCAATCCTCATTGGATTTTCGGATTATTCCAACATTACTTTGGATTACAAATCTAAAAGCAAGACTCATTTTTCAAACCGCAATTCAGTATTGCCGATTTTCAGCACGGTGCCACGTTTGATTTTTAGTGGACCGGATATGCGCTTGCGATCTAACCAACTTCCATTTGTTGAACCTAAATCTTCATAAATCCAGGTTCCTTTTTCCAAAAGAAGTTGAGCATGATTACTAGATGCGAAATCATCCTCTATTTGGACTGAAACTTCGTTAGACCTACCAAAAGTCATTCCATTTCGTAATTCATATTCTTTTTCAAAGTCTGGTGAAACTACTACGACTCGATTTACTTTTGCGCGACTCTTAGTCAAGTCGTTAGGACTGATTGCGGATTTCTTTGTGTATTTTGCATCTACGCGATTTAGATCTTGACGCATTAATCGTAAAATTGTGTAGATGAAAATCCAAAGTAGCGCGAGGAACCCCATCCGCAAAA
>JBIISC010000062.1:0-4260 GCA_044341215.1 Candidatus Nanopelagicales bacterium
ACGCATGCAGCGACTGTCGTTGCACAAGCCGTTGATGCTGCATTCCTAGTTGCGTTTACTGAAACTGGTTTGTCAGCTAGGTTAACTTCACGTCATCGCAGCAAGACTCCATTGCTAGCCTTTACTTCTGTTCCACGCACTCGTTCGCAACTTGCATTAGTTTGGGGAGTTGAAACATTCTTGGTTAAACCAGTTCGTCATACCGATGAAATGGTTATGCAAGTGGATGAAGCGTTGCTTGAAATTGATCGAGCGAGCATGGGCGAAAAAATTGTCCTCGTTGCAGGAGTGCCACCAGGAATCCCTGGCACCACAAACGGCATGCGAGTTCACGTCCTCGGATCCCAACGCGCTGGAATTTAACTGACTAGTCTTAACCGGCCGGGCTAGCGAGCTAGAGCCCAAAACACCTATTGCCCTTAATAGTTACTCTCCGTAATGTTGAGGCTATGAACGAATTGACTAAGTCCGATGACTATTCGCTGTCTTTAGGGGCTCGTTTACGCTCAATTCGCCAACAACAGGGGCTGAGCCTCCAAGCTGTTGAACTGCGTTCGAATGGCAAGTGGAAAGCAGTCGTTGTTGGCTCATATGAGCGTGGAGATCGTGCTGTCACGGTTGCCAAACTCTCTGAACTAGCCACTTTTTATGGGGTTCCAGTCAGTCAACTGCTGCCCGAGGGCTCGGTGCGCTCACAAAGTGGCCGCTCACAGCGGAAAGTAGTCATTGACCTTGAGGTTATGGGTCACTTGCCGGCTGAGAGCGTGGCGCCGCTGGTGAGGTTCGTGGCCACGATTCAAGATAAGCGCGGCGACTACAACGGTCGGGTACTAACTGTTCGGGCATCAGACCTTGAGACTTTAGCTTTGCTATTCCAAACATCAGTTGACGAGGTTGTCGACAGGCTGACAAATTGGTCAGTGATCCATTTAGCCAACTAATGGCTGTTAGTATTCGGGTAATAAATTCCTTTAAAGCTCGTCCTGTGAGGCGAGGAAGGGGTAAAGCAGATGCCTGCTACGCCAAATCTGGTGCTCGAAAGCACCGAAATATCGCGCATTGTTTCGCGCATTTCTCATGAAATCGATGAACGCACCAAAAGTGCTGAAGATGTTGTGTTGCTTGGAATTCCAACTCGTGGAGTTTTGTTAGCAAATCGTATTGCCGCAAAACTTGGTGAGATTCAAAATCGTGAGATCAAAGTTGGTTCCCTCGACACCACAATGTATCGAGATGATTTGAGATTGCAGCCAACTCGAACTCTTATGGAAACTCAAATTCCAGATGATGGAATTGATGGAAAGCTCGTTGTGTTGATCGACGACGTACTTTTCTCTGGTCGAACAATTCGAGCTGCACTTGATGCACTAAATGAAATAGGCCGACCACGCGCAGTTCAACTTGCAGTTTTAGTAGATCGCGGTCACCGCGAATTACCAATTCGTGCAGATTATGTTGGTAAGAATCTGCCAACATCGATAGATGAACGAGTTTCGGTCAAACTAATCGAAAACGACGGCGAAGATAGCGTCACGATTGGTGGTTCTCAATGAAACATCTTTTGTCTGCTGCCGACTTAAGTCTCGATCAAACACTAGAAATTCTTGATACCGCTGCTGAACTTTCCCGCATCGCAGATCGACCAGTTAAAAAGTTGCCAACATTGCGCGGTCGCACAGTTGTAAATCTATTTTTCGAGGATTCAACTCGAACTCGGATTTCTTTCGAAGCTGCTGCGAAGCGATTGTCTGCGGATGTAATCAACTTTTCGGCAAAAGGATCCAGCGTTTCTAAAGGTGAGAGCCTCAAAGACACGGCTTTGACTTTGCAAGCAATGGGCGCGGATGCAGTAGTTATTCGACATCATGCGAGTGGCGCTCCTCATCTGCTTGCCAACAGCAATTGGATTGAAGCTTCGGTTCTCAATGCTGGCGATGGCACTCACGAACATCCAACCCAAGCCCTGCTCGATGCATACACATTACGCAAGCATTTGAAAAATGGTCAAGGTGACTTAAACGGAGTCAAAGTTGTAATTGTGGGAGATGTTTTGCACTCCCGCGTGGCGCGGAGCAATGTGTTGCTGTTAAAAACTCTAGGCGCACATGTGACAGTTGTTGGGCCGCCAACTTTGCTACCAGTTGGAATCGAATCTTGGCCTTGTGATTATTCATACGATTTAGATTCAGCACTAAAAAATGCAGACGCCGTGATGATGCTTCGCGTTCAGCGCGAAAGAATGAACGCGGCGTTCTTTCCAAGTACTCAGGAATACACCCGTCGATATGGTCTTGATGCATCCCGAGCAAAGTTGCTTTCTCCACATGGAATTGTGATGCATCCAGGACCGATGAATCGTGGATTAGAAATCTCATCTGAAGTAGCTGATGGAGATCGCTCGGTAATTGTTGAACAAGTCTCAAATGGAGTAAGTGTTCGAATGGCAGTTTTGTATTTAATGCTTGGCTCAAACGATGGAGTTGCAGAATGAAATCAGTAATCGCAAATGTTCGCCCTAATGGTGGGCAAGCTGTTGATCTTGAAATCACCGATGGCAAGATTTCGCAGATTGCAAAAGTAAATACGTTAAAGGCCGACATCGACGGCATGGGCTTGATTGCATTACCTGGTTTGGTAGATCTGCATACACATTTACGTGAACCTGGAAGAGAAGACAGTGAAACTGTTGCTACTGGTTCCATGGCAGCAGCAAGAGGTGGGTTTACAGCAGTTCATGCAATGGCAAACACCACACCAGTTGCAGATACCGCTGGGGTAGTGGAACAGATTTATCGCCTTGGACAAGAAGCTGGAAACTGCGATGTGTTCCCAGTTGGCGCAGTTACTCAAGGTTTGGCTGGCACTGCATTAGCGGAACTTGGCGCCATGGCTGATTCAGCAGCTCGAGTGAGAGTATTTAGTGACGATGGAAAATGTGTCCACGATCCAGTTTTGATGCGACGAGCACTTGAATATGTAAAAGCTTTTGATGGTTGCATCGCTCAACATGCCCAAGAACCGAAACTCACTGAAGAATCACAAATGAATGAAGGTGAAGTTTCGAGTGTGCTTGGACTGCGTGGCTGGCCAAAGGTTGCTGAAGAAGCAATCATTGCGCGCGATGTTTTGCTAGCAGAACACGTTGGCGCTCGCTTGCACATCTGCCATCTAAGTACTGCTGGCAGTGTGGAAATTATTAGATGGGCAAAATTCCGCGGTATATCCGTAACGGCTGAAGTGACACCACATCATTTGTTACTGACAGACGAAACAGCACGAACTTACGATCCGGTCTACAAGGTCAATCCACCACTTAGGACAGCACAAGACGTTGAAGCGCTTCGCGCAGCGCTAGCTGACGGCACAATCGACATTGTTGCTACAGATCACGCCCCTCACCCAAGCGAAGATAAAGAATGTGAATGGTCAGCTGCAGCTTTCGGAATGGTTGGTTTAGAAACCGCACTTCCGATTGTTAACACAGTGATGGTGCAAACAGGTTTGATGACTTGGTCAGACGTTGCCAGAGTTATGAGTGTTGCCCCAGCGCAAATTGGCCGGCTTGAAAACCATGGCAATGAATTAGCGGTCGGTCAACCAGCCAACTTCACCTTATTTGATGCAGAGCACAAAGTTGTGGTGGAACGAAAAGAAACTGCAAGTAAATCCCTAAACAATCCTTTCCATGGAATGGAACTAAGTGGACGAGTTGGTCTAACGATGTTGCGTGGAAAAATCACCTTCAAAGCAGAGTGGATCAAATGATGATGTTACTTGCACTCGAATCTGCAGAAGTTACTCAAATTCCACAAAGAATTTTGTTGACCGCTGTGATGGTGTTAGTTCTAGTTTGGGCGGTTTACGGCATCAGAAGGTCATGGCACAAAAAGGCCATCGGGCAGGCAGAAATTCCAGCGCCTAATTCTGTGCCGATTGATTTCACAGCAGAACAAACTTTTGCAGGCAGATACCTAGCTTCAACATATGCAAATGACTGGCTAAAACGCATCGTGGTTCATGGGCTAGGTGCACCAAGTCGGGTTGTGGTCGATGTTTCTAAATTGGGAATCCGAATGAACTTCAACCAGACTCGAGAAATCTTTATTCCTGCTGGAGACATTTCGCTCGTGCGCGCAGACCGTGCAATCGCTGGCAGAGCGTTTGAAAAAGATGGCATTGCAGTGATTTTGTGGAAATTGGGCACTACTGAAATTGCTAGTGGATTTCGTGCCGACACAAATGAAGACCACGCAAGATTTT
>JBIISC010000023.1:0-14873 GCA_044341215.1 Candidatus Nanopelagicales bacterium
AAACGTGCCTTACCTGCTTCATTGATAAGACGTTCGCCGTTTGCAGACTTACGAGTTGATTTCAGCAAACCAGTTACTTCAGATTCGCGTGCACCATCGAATACCGGTGTTGCAAGCTTCGAACCTGGTTCACCACTTCGGTGTTCTGCAGAAATGTCCTTCGCCCAATCCGGATTGTCGACGATATCCCAACCAGTTTTTGCAACCCAACCAAAGTGAGTTTCCAAAATCTGACCGATGTTCATACGACTTGGTACACCAAGTGGATTCAAAACGATGTCGACTGCAGTTCCGTCTTCGAGGAATGGCATATCTTCAACTGGCAAGATTTTTGCAATAACACCCTTGTTACCGTGGCGGCCAGCAAGTTTGTCTCCAGCAGTGATCTTGCGCTTTTGTGCAATGTAAACACGAACAAGCTGATTTACCTGAGCTTGTAGTTCGTCGCCTTCGTTGCGATCAAAAACTTTTACGTCAATGACTACACCAGATTCACCGTGTGGAACCTTCAGTGAAGTATCGCGAACTTCGCGAGCCTTTTCACCGAAGATTGCGCGCAGCAAACGTTCTTCTGGGGTTAGTTCTGATTCACCCTTTGGTGTGATCTTTCCAACGAGGATGTCGCCAGGGCTAACTTCAGCTCCAACGAAGATGATTCCGCGTTCGTCAAGTTTTGCAAGGTTCGAATCACTAACGTTTGGAAGGTCGCGAGTAATTTCTTCAACACCCAATTTAATTTCGCGTGCATCAACTTCGTATTCTTCAATGTGAATTGAAGTAAGTACGTCGTCTTGAACGAGGCGTTGTGACAAAATGATCGCGTCTTCGTAGTTGTGGCCTTCCCAAGGCATGAATGCAACAAGCAAGTTGCGACCCAATGCCATTTCGCCAGCATTAGTTGCCGGACCGTCAGCAATTACTTGACCATTTTCAACGCGTCCACCTAATTCAACAAGTGGATTTTGATTCACACATGTTCCTTGGTTTGAACGCTTGAATTTCGAAAGTGGGTAGTAAGAGTATGTTGAGTCATCATTCATAATCGTGATGTTGTCTGCAGTTACTTCCTGCACCACACCAGAGTTATTTGCGATAACTACATCGCTTGCGTCACGAGCAGCACGCTTTTCCATACCGGTTCCAACAAGTGGAGCTTCGGTACGAACTAGAGGAACTGCCTGACGTTGCATGTTTGCACCCATGAGTGCGCGGTTTGCATCGTCATGCTCCAAGAATGGAATCATCGCGGTTGCAACCGAAACCATCTGCTTTGGAGAAACGTCCATGTAGTTAACGCGGCGTGGAGCAACGTAATCAACTTCGCCGCCACGGGTACGGACAAGAACGAGTTCTTCAGCAAATTCGCCCTTTGCATTCAAAGGTGTGTTTGCCTGTGCAATAACAAAGTTTTCTTCGTCATCTGCAGTTAGGTAAGAAATTTCAGTTGTGATCTTGCCGTCAACAACTTTGCGGTATGGAGTTTGGATGAAACCAAATTCGTTAACGCTTGCGAAAGTTGCAAGTGAGCCAATCAAACCAATGTTTGGACCTTCAGGAGTTTCGATTGGGCACATACGTCCGTAGTGAGACGGGTTAACGTCACGAACTTCTGAACCTGCACGTTCACGTGAAAGACCGCCAGGTCCAAGCGCTGACAAACGGCGCTTGTGTGTTAGACCTGAAAGTGAGTTTGTTTGGTCCATGAACTGTGACAACTGTGAGGTCTGGAAGAACTCTTTGATTGATGCCACAAGTGGACGGATGTTGATCAACGTAGTTGGTGTGATCGCTTCAGCTTCTTGGGTTGTCATACGTTCGCGAACAACGCGTTCCATACGTAGCAAACCAGTACGAACCTGATTTTGAATCAATTCACCAACAGTGCGAAGACGGCGGTTACCCAAGTGATCGATTTCGTCGGTTTCAACTTGAACATCACCAGCTGGAGAAGTCATCTGCTTTTGCTTTGCATGCAAACGAACTAGATATTCGATTGTGTAAGCAAGATCTTCAATAGTTAGAACTTGATCGGTCAATGTCCGATTAAGACCCAACTTCTTGTTGATTTTGTGACGTCCCACTTTTGCCAAGTCATAACGCTTTGGATTGAAGTAGAAGTTATCTAGAAGTTGACGGGCAGCTTCAAGTGTTGGTGGTTCACCTGGACGAAGCTTGCGGTAAATATCTAGCAAAGCTTGATCTTGAGTCTGATTAGTATCTTTATCAAGAGATTCAAGCAAGATTGGGTAATCTTTGTAGCGGTCGCGAATTTGTTCTGCGCTAAGACCTAGTGCTTTAAGAATTACTGCGAATGGTTGCTTCTTCTTGCGGTCAACCTTCACCCAAACAGAATCTTTGTTGTCAACACCAAATTCCAACCATGCGCCACGGTTAGGAATGATTTGAGCAATTAGCTCACCTTCTTCAGAACCAGTTTCTTTTTCGCGCTTGAAATAAACACCCGGTGAACGAACCAATTGTGAGACAACAACGCGCTCGGTACCGTTAATAATGAAAGTACCTTGTGGTGTCATGATTGGGAAATCACCCAAGAAGATTGTTTGCTTCTTGATTTCGTATGTCTTGTGGTTCATGAATTCAGCGTCAACATAAAGTGGACGTGAGAAAGTTTTGTCTTTTTCCTTGCACTCATCGATTGTGTACTTAGGATCTTCGAACTGCGGACTACCAAAAGTCAGCGACTTCTTTTCTTCGCTAGCTGGGTTGTCTTCGATTGGACTAATCTCACTGAAAATATCTTCGAGGCCAGAAACTTCCGGAACTACTCGTCCTTCAGATTTTGCAAGCGCAACGCGCTTTTGCCATTCTTCATTGCCAACAAGCCAATCAAATGATTCGCGTTGCAGTGCAAGAAGGTTTGGAACCTCTAAAGGTTCGGTGATTTTAGAAAATGAAATACGTTCTGAGTTCTTATCAGAGGGGCGCAAAGCCACTGTGATCCTTCCGCTGGGTGGGCGTTTTTTGCGCACGCAAAAACGACCGTGTCAAACGGCAGTCAGATTTTGGGTAGCGCAACGCGGCACTGTACCCGAACGGCACGCGCCTGTCTAACTCGAGAGGCTCATATTCGGCTCATCCCCACCCTCACCGGCGGACAGAAGTCACGGTTCGGAGTTGAGGTGGCCCTCATTTGCGCTCTCGCTAGGTGAAAACCCCTAGGAAGTGGGTGAACTCTTACCCAAAAGGGCGGCTCGGTCAAGCACCCAAAGGTCACGGATTTATCTCTTTTTTTGAACCCGCGACTAGCGCACAAAAAAGTGCCCCACTCGTTGAGAGCGGGGCACTTTAGGTTTGTAAAGCGAATTACTTGATTGAGGCCTTTGCGCCTGCGGCTTCGAGGGCTGCCTTTGCTTTTTCGGCAACTTCCTTCTTAACCTTTTCAAGAACTGGCTTTGGTGCACCTTCAACTAGGTCCTTAGCTTCTTTCAAGCCAAGGCTGGTGAGGGTACGAACTTCCTTGATAACTGCAATCTTCTGAGCTCCGCCGTCTTCCAAGATGACATCAAATTCATCTTGATCAGCGCTTGCTGCTGCGTCTGCGCCGCCAGCTGCTCCGCCTGCTGCTGCAACTGCAACTGGTGCAGCTGCGGTTACGCCGAAGGTTTCTTCAAATTGCTTAACGAAATCGGTTAGTTCGATTAGTGAAAGTTCCTTGAACGCGTTCAAGAGTTCTTCAGTGCTGAGCTTCGCCATGATGAGCGATCCTTTCTTTGAGCCGTAGTCCGGCCGGTTTGAGGCTTATGCCTCGGTGGTTTCTGCGGTTTCTTCTGCTGGTGCTTCTACTGGTTCAGCAGATTCAACTGCTTCAACCTCAACTTCGGCCGGAGCCGGTGCTGAAGCTTCTTCTGCTACAACTTCTTCTACTACTGCAGGTGCAGCTGCTTCGGTTGCAACTGGTTCAGATGGTTTTTCAGTTCCATCTTCGAGAGATGCACGAAGTGCATCAATTGTGCGAACTGCCTTGGACAAGGTGGCCATAAGTACGCCAGCAACCTTGGACAATAGAACTTCGCGAGTTTCGAGATCTGCAAGCTTCTTAACTTCGTCAGCTGTTACAACTTTGCCATCGAAGTAACCACCCTTGATTACAAGAAGTGGAAATTCTTTTGCGAAATTCTTGAGTGCTTTAGCAACTGTAATTGCGTCACCCTTCACAAAAGCAATTGCGCTTGGGCCTTCAAGTAAATCGTCAAGACCTTCAACACCAGCACGCTTTGCAGCGATTTTGGTGAGAGTGTTCTTAACAACTGCGTATTCAGCGTCTGCAGCAATTGAGCGGCGCAGTTGCTTTAACTGTGCCACGGTCAAGCCGCGATACTCGGTGAGCAAAGCCGCATTAGATTCGCGAAAACCTGCTTCGAGGCCTGCGAGTGCTGCGGTTTTGTCGGTGTGCGCCATGGGCGTCCTTCCGGGTAAACGATGTACCGGCTAAGGACTCTTAAAACAAAATCCCCTGCGCAGAATGCGAGGGGATGGACTCCGAGGAGAACGTCTTCACACCTGCGCTGGATCTCTGCTTCGCAGAGCCTTAGTTGAATCGGGAGATTCAAATCCGGCGGTCTTCGGTGGGTGAACCATAAAGGTGCACCGCTTGGTTATCAAATCGTCTGATTTGAAAGTGCTTTGGGCGCGAATCGCTTCGCGCCCAAAGCAGGGCATTTGGTTAGCTAGGGTTTTCGTCAGCCAAGTTGCGAGTCAAAGCTGAATCGATCAAAACGCCAGGTCCCATAGTTGATGAGACGGCGATTTTCTTGATGTAGCGACCCTTTGAAGATGAAGGCTTCACACGAAGAACTTCTTCAAGCACTGCTGCGTAGTTTTCCGCTAGTTGGGTTTCGGAGAAAGATGCTTTTCCGATAATAATGTGCAAGTTGCTGTGCTTATCAACGCGGAATTCAATCTTTCCGCCTTTGATATCTGAAACAGCTTTCGCAACATCAGTTGTGACAGTTCCAGTCTTTGGGTTTGGCATTAAGCCACGTGGACCCAAAACCTTTCCTAAACGACCGACCTTACCCATCATGTCTGGTGTGGCTACGACGGAATCGAAATCAGTCCAACCGCCAGCAACTTTTTCAAGCAATTCATCGCTGCCTACGTGATCAGCTCCTGCTGCACGTGCTGCTTCTGCTTGTTCGCCACCTGCAAAGACCAGAACCCGAGCGGTCTTACCGGTGCCGTGTGGCAAGTTAACGGTGCTTCGCACCGCTTGATCTGCTTTACGCGGATCAACACTGAGAACAACTGCAAGATCGACGGTTGCGTCAAACTTTTGTGTTGCACCTTGTTTTACCAAACGCAAAGCTGCGATTGGTGTGTGCATATCATCTCTATTAAAGAGTTCGGCGGCTGCGCGCCATTTCTTACTGCGTTTCATTCTGCTCCTTAATGCAGTTCGTGGTGCGAGCAACAGTTACTCTCCCACTGACACATCAATTTGATGCGGGCGTATTTACGCCTATTCGCCGGTGGTGATACCCATCTGGCGTGCGGTACCTTCGATGATCTTCATTGCTGCATCAACATCGTTGGCGTTTAGGTCTGGCATTTTTTCTTCAGCAATTTTGCGAACCTGATCCTTGGTTAGTGATCCAACCTTGGTGGTCTGCGGAATTGATGAACCTTTTTCCAAACCAGCTGCCTTCAAAATCAAACGTGAAGCCGGTGGGGTCTTCAATTTGAAGTCAAAAGAGCGATCTTCATAAACGGTGATCTCAACTGGAATAACGTTTCCACGCTTGTCTTCTGTTGCAGCGTTGTACGCCTTGCAGAATTCCATGATGTTGACACCGTGTTGTCCAAGCGCTGGGCCAACTGGTGGCGCAGGGTTGGCAGCACCGGCTTGAATCTGAAGTTTGATCAGACCGGTTACTTTCTTTTTCGGGGCCATTGTTTCGGGTTCCTTCTTTTCTTTTTTTACTCAATCAAAAGTCTGACTGAGAACCTTTGTTAGTCGTTGCGCTGAACCTGGTTGAATGCCAATTCAACTTGGGTTTCGCGACCGAAGATTTCAACCAAGCCGATAACCTTTTGAGCATCGATGTTGATTTCAGAAATCGTTGTTTGTACGGATGTGAATGGACCATCGATGATGGTTACGGAATCGCCAACTGCGAAATCCAAAACTTCGATCTTTGGTGCAAGTGAGCCAGGTTGTGAAGAAGATGATTTCTTTTCTGGCTTTGGTGCCAAAATGTTTGCAACTTCATCAATTGACAATGGAATCGGATGGTTGTTTGAACCAATGAAACCTGTAACACCTGGAGTGTGGCGAATAGTTCCCCATGCTTTATCGCCATGTGTTTCTTCACTATCAAGATTTGCGCGAACCAAAATGTAGCCTGGAAGCTTGTTACGCAACACTTTTCTAGGCTTTTGGTTTTTGATTTCAGTAACTTCTTCGTATGGAACTGCAACTTCAAAGATGAAGGCGTCCATATCCAAAGACTTAATACGGCTTTCAAGGTTTTCTTTAACACGCTTTTCGTAACCAGCGTATGAATGGATAACAAACCAATCGCCAGACTTAATCATCAACGCATCTTTGAATTCCTGAATTGGATCAACTTCTTCTGGTTCTTCAGATGATTCAGTTTCGCTTGATTCAGCGGCTGAATCTTCTTCAGAAACTGCTTCTGCGGATACGGCAACTTCAGTTGCAACTTCTTCAGTCACTGCTTCTTCAGTCACTGCTTCTTCAGTCACTGCTTCTTCAGTCACTGCTTCTTCAACAGCCTCTGCTGGTGCACTGAATGGATCAGCAAATGACTCTTGAGCAGCTGGTGTGACAGCCGATTGCGTTTCATCAACAACTTCGTCGAAAAGATCGAGGTTTTGATTTTCAGACACTTTAGTTACTCCTGTTTTTGATGTGTTGGCTTTAGCTGCCGAAGATTCGCAAGATTCCGCGGCCGACAAGGATGTCGATTGCGCTTACGAGCAATGACATTACAGTTACGAACACCAAAACGATTACGGTGTAAGTAACAACCTGCTTTTGAGTTGGCCAAACAACTCTGCGAAGTTCTGCAATTGATTCCTGAACGAAAATTGATGCACGTGTAAAAGGATTGCGTGATTCGCCATCCTTGTTCTTGCGTGATTCGCGATGCTCGCCGAATTCTGCTTCTGACATCTTTTCCTCGTTCATTTCTGTTTCGTCTTGCGTGCTTCTAGCAGGGCAGGAGGGATTTGAACCCCCAACCCGCGGTTTTGGAGACCGCTACTCTGCCAATTGAGCTACTGCCCTTCGGGATTTCCACTCTTACGCGCATACAGTTTTTAGGCGTGCTCGCGCGCAGCAGCAGTGCTACCGACCGGCGGAGTGTACGCGCGAAAAGGACTCTGAACCAATTCGCTCATAAGCGCTCAAAGGAGCAGGGCTCGCACGCTTTGGAACGGGATTGGGCAGAATGCTCCTATGACTTCGGCTCCTCGTATCTCCAAGCGCATCTCAGCCATCGCAGAATCCGCCACCCTAGCGGTGGATGCCAAGGCAAAGGCTCTCAAAGCAGCCGGCCGGCCAGTGGTGGGCTTCGGCGCAGGTGAACCAGATTTTCCAACTCCTGACTACATTGTTAATGCTGCTATTGATGCTGCAAAAGTTCCAGCTAACCACCGCTACACCCCAGCGGCGGGTCTGCCTGAATTAAAAGATGCAATCGCAGCGAAGACCAGGCGGGATTCTGGTTTTGAAGTAGATCCATCCCAAGTGCTTGTCACTAACGGCGGCAAGCAGGCTGTCTATCAAGCTTTCGCAACCATTATCGATCAAGGTGACGAAGTAATTTTGCCTTCACCTTACTGGACCACTTACCCAGAAGCTATTGCACTTGCTGGTGGCAAATCAGTTGAAGTGTTCGCAGATGAAACTCAAAACTATCTTGTTAGCGTTGAACAACTAGAAGCTGCCCGCACACCAAAAACAAAAGCGCTGTTGTTCTGTTCTCCATCAAATCCAACTGGTTCGGTTTATTCCGAGGCGCAAGTTAAAGCAATCGGCCAATGGGCAGTGAAGCACGGCATCTGGGTTATTGCTGACGAAATTTATGAACACTTGTTATATGACGGGGCAAAAGCAGTTTCGATGCCAGTTGCAGTTCCAGAATTAGCAGACACTTGCATCATCTTGAATGGTGTTGCAAAAACTTATGCAATGACTGGCTGGCGCGTTGGTTGGATGATTGGTCCAAAAGATGTCATCAAGGCTGCGACAAATTTGCAATCACATCTTTCATCAAACGTTAACAACATTGCACAACGTGCAGCTATAGCTGCACTAAGTGGCGACTTGTTGGCTGTTGATGCCATGAAAGTTGCTTTCGATCGTCGTCGCAAACTCATGGTGAAGATGTTGAACGAAATTCCTGGTGTGGTTTGTCCAACACCAGAAGGTGCGTTTTATGTTTATCCATCAGTCAAAGGATTACTCGGCAAAGAGACCCGCGGGAAAGTTTGCAACACCACCACTGAACTTGCAGCTTTAATTTTGGAAGAAGTAGAAGTCGCGGTTGTGCCAGGTGAAGCATTCGGCCCTTCAGGCTACATTCGATTGTCATATGCGCTTGGTGACGAAGATTTAGTTGAAGGTGTAAGTCGAATGCAAAAACTTTTAGGTGAAGCTAAATAATTTAGCAAGTAATCTAATTTTGAGATTACCCAATTCATCGGAATTTTCTTTCTCTAGAAATTTCCAATCAATTTTGGTTCAAGTTCCAATTCAATGCCGAATTTTGAATTAACTATCTCTTTAATGTGATTTGCCAATTCCAAAACATCACTCGCGGTTGCATTTCCACGATTTGTGATTGCGAGAGAATGTTTGTTTGAAAGTGTTGCGTTTTGGTTTATTCCAAATCCTTTGGCATTTCCCGAATTCTCAACTAGCCAAGCGGCACTTAGTTTCACCCTGCCATCTGGTTGCAACCAGCGAGGGCAATCTGTTGGCAGTGAATCATTTTGGCTGCGGATTGGGTTTGTGAAAAATGAACCAACACTCCAAGTGTCATGATCGACTGGGTTTAAGACCATACCCTTTGTATTGCGCAGTTTCAGTACTTCTTCTCGCACTAGAAGTGACGTGGAGCGCTTTCCAATTTCAACGCCAAGATTCTTTGCTAGTTCTGCATATTCAATCGGAGCAGAGTGCGGGCCGAGGCGCAACTGGAATGCGACTTGCAAAATTACAAAGCGATCAGCGGTGGTTTTAAAGATTGATGTGCGATAGTCAAATTGGCAATCAGCAAAATAGAAAGTTCTGATTTCACGCTTTTCACGATCATATGTCCGCACATGCGCGATGGTTTGGGAAACTTCTTGGCCATATGCACCGACATTTTGAATTGGAGTTGCGCCAACAGTTCCTGGAATACCTGAGAGTGCTTCGATTCCATACCATTCATTGGATATGGCCTCTTGGACGAACTCGTCCCAGTTGTGGCCAGCTTGCACTGTGACCATCGCACCACTGCATGCGTCACTTTCAACTTCATAGCCTGATGTGCGGACCAATAAGACTGTTCCGCGAAAACCTTCATCGCAAATCACGACGTTACTCCCGCCGCCAAGAATTAGGAGCGGAGTTTCATTCGCATCACATTCTTTAACTGTCTTGAGAATTTCTTCTTCAGAAGTTGCAAGCACAATGCGATCTGCCACCCCACCAACTCGAAGTGTGGTGTGGTCAGCCAGCATTTCGTGTTCGCTGATTACGGTCATGGTCAGAGCCTAAATGCAACTCAAGCGCGTGGGGCAAGAATGCTCTCATTGCCGCGAAAACTCTTGAGCAAACGGTTGTAAGTCTTCTTAGATTCAAAGTCTCGATAGACCTCATCACTATCGTGATATCCGCGGTGCCTTGTTTGATGGCATGGCAAATCATTCAGCGGCATTACTACTTTCCCACCGGAATTTCTCAGCGCAAGCGACCACTCAAGATCTGCATTTCGATAAAATCGTGCTTTGTTGTCGATTGGAGTTTTCAAAGCTGCTTCGCGCGAGACTGCCATTAAGTACGAAAGCACTGCATCAACTTCACCAGAAGGCGCTTCATCGAAACTGCGCCATTCATCACTTAGGTTTACATTCACTCCACGCCAGCCGGACAAAACCACTTCATCTTGGATTGCATCAACCAATGGCGATATTGCATCACCAGTCAGACTTGTTGAAAGATCTAAAATAACGTGAACTTCAGCTGGGATTGCTTTTATCAATGCATTGCGCGAAGCAGCCCAACCGGCGGTCTGTAAATCTTGAGCCACGTGAAAAACAGTCATTGGATGATGTTCAGCTAGTTCTTCAACAACTTCGCCTGCGTTATCGACGTTTCCTAAATTAACTACCGCGATTGGATGATTCGGTGCGTATTGAATTAGTGCATTCAAACATTCGCGCACATCGTCCGGCCAGCCATCAACAAGTAGACCAATAACACTGCGCTGTTTGGGCGCAACCTTAGATCTGTCTGGAAGGGCTTGAACTTGCGGCAGAATTTTCATTGAGATTAGAGTCGAACAATCGCGCTGGCTTTGCCAAGCACAGTTTTTTCTTCGAAGACTGCATTAATATCAATCTTCACAGTGCCATCTTCGTTCAAAGCTGAAACTTTTGCATTGAATACAACCTCAACACCTTTGTCATTGTCCGGAACAACAACTGGGCGGGTGAATCGAACTGTGTAATCAATAACGTTTGCAGGTGAACCTGCCCATCGAGTCACAACATTTATGGCTTGACCCATCGTCAACATGCCATGAGCGATAACGCCTGGCAGACCAACTGCAAGTGCAGTTCTTTCATTCCAATGAATAATGTTGAAATCACCAGATGCACCTGCATACTGAATTAAGTCTGAACGCTTCACGTTGACTTTAAGTTCTGGAAGTTCAAATCCAACTTCTACATTTTTCATGCTTCAAGGCCTCGCTCAACTAAGCCGGTCCAAACTTGCGCAATCAAACTTTTGTCTGCCGCATAAACATCGCCACGCAAAGTAATCAAGTGATTGCCCGCGATTGGCTTTATCTCTTCAATGGTTGTGGTGATAGACAGTTCATCGCCAGCCACAATTACACGTTCGTATTTAAATCTCTGTTCCCCATGCACAACCCGTGACCAGTTCAACCCAACTTCTGGTGAGGTGGCTGATTCGCCCATGATTTCTAATGTGATTGCAATCGGAAAAGTCACTGGAGCAACTAAATCCAAATGACCAGCTGCTTTAGCTGCTTCAACGTCGTGGCAGACCGAAGAAGTCTCGCCAACAGCACGGGCAAACTCCCGCAGCTTTTCGCGACCCACTACATAAGTACGCGCGGATGAAAAAGTCTTGCCGACGCTATCTAGGTTGAGAGCCATCTATTTCCACATCCCTTCTCAATCATTTTGAGTTACAACCACAGTAGTTGCATTCACATTTTGGTTCAAGGTGTAAGCCTAAAGGCTGGTTGTTTTTAATAGTGGATATAAAAAGTTCTGGCCAACACCCGTCGGTGTTGGCCAGAATCCTTGCGTAAAACTTCGAGATCAACGAGTTTCTTTATGAACCGTGTGTTTTCCACAGATTGGGCAGAACTTGTTCAACTCAATGCGGTCTGGATCATTACGACGATTCTTACGCGTGATGTAGTTGCGTCCTTTGCAGTCGCCACAAGCGAGTGTGATCTTCGGACGTATATCTGAACCTTTTTTAGCCATAGTGCGACTCCTAGCCTTGTAGTTAGGACACATCCCGCGATCTGCGAAACATGTTTGCTCGAACCTTCATTCGAGACGTAGCGGAGGCCGGACTTGAACCGGCGACACAACGATTATGAGCCGTTTGCTCTACCAGGCTGAGCTACCCCGCCTTGGAAATCAAGAGCGTTAGCTCCATTTTTTCCGGGCCCCCTTGCGGAATCGAACCGCAGACCTTCTCCTTACCATGGAGATGCTCTACCTACTGAGCTAAGAGGGCACGTGCTTTAGCTGTTCGTTAAAGCAGCGCGCGAAGAATAGCCGAGCGCAAGGCAAGCCTGAAATCGCAGGTCAGACCAACCTCTGCCATGGTTGCGCCATGAGTATTTCATCGAGTAACGCAATGAGCCGGATTTATTGGTCTGAATCAAACATCCCAGATATTCAAGGCAAACACTTCGTTGTTACAGGTGGCAACTCTGGCCTTGGCCTTGAAACTGTGCGGGCTCTTGCAACCCGCGGTGCGAAAGTCACCTTGGCTTGCCGCGATGTTGCTAAAGGCAATGCCGCACGGGATCTGATAGTTAAGAACTTTGGTGTGGTTGCAATTGATGTTCAGGAATTAGATCTTGCATCTTTGTTAAGCATTAAAAACTTTGCAGCAAAACTTTCTGCAACTCAAATCGATGTGTTGATCAACAACGCTGGAATCATGGCGCCGCCAAAATCACACACTTCAGATGGTTTTGAATTACAGCTTGGCACAAACCATTTAGGCCACTTTGCTTTGACTGCGCAACTTTGGTCTGCCCTGATGAAAAGCGCATCACCACGAGTTGTCACAGTTTCTTCCAATGCACACAAAATGAGTCAAATGAAACTAGGTCAAATGCATTGGGATGATTTGATGAGTGAAAAGAAATACTCTGCCTGGGGCGCATATGCTCAAAGCAAGTTAGCAAATCTGCTTTTCGCATTCGAACTTCAACGTCTTGCAACTGTGGCAGGAAAAACAAATTTCAAATCTTTAGCGGCACATCCTGGCTATAGCGCAACCAACCTTTCATCAAGTGTTGCCCCAACAGCGCCAAGCATTTTTCGCAAACTAACTAAAAACATAGAGGGCGTAATCGGTCAAGAAGCACGCATGGGCGCACTTCCTCAGCTTTATGCAGCAACCGAAACCGATATTCCAGGTGGCGCATATGTCGGACCGGATGGATTTGGCGAATGGCGTGGCTATCCGAAATTAGTTAACGCTAATGAGCACGCTAAGAACTTAGATGATGCAAAAAAATTGTGGCAAATCAGTGAAGTGCTGACCAAGGTCAACTTCCCCATCTAATTTGCCACAACTAATTTTGTTTCAGTTGTCTAGATAGATCTTGGCTATTTAGCCTTGCAGCTGGTTCCAGCTGGTGGCACTGTTCCATTTACCAGATATTCAACTGCCAGATTATCTAGACACTTGATGCCACTAAATAGTTGTGCGTGACCAGAACCTTCATAAACCACAAGTGGTGACTCGAGGTCAGCCGCAACACCTTGCGACCAAGCAAATGGGGTTGCAGTGTCTCCCCGCGATCCAATGATTAGAAATTGCGAACCACTTGTATTTGTGTATGGCTTTGGCTTCTTTGGTGGATCTACAATCTTGTCATCTTCAAAAGCGCGCCATGTCCAGTAACAACCTGGTTCAGTTTCATCAGCAGGTTCAAAGTCGTAAATGTCGCGAAACTTGGTTGCAAATGGATCTGCAGCTTCAAGTTTAGCTGTGTCGCTATCGCGCTCCGCTTTAGTTTTGGTATCGCGACTGTCCACATCAAGACAATTAACAATCGTCAAGATGTCATACGAGTTGTCTCGTTCTAAAGTGTTTCCGTCATAACCATCCATGATCAAACCCCAGAATTCGAAATATGACATATCGAAATTGCTCGCTTGCTTCATTGCTGTTCGGAAAATTGAATAAACCTCATCTGTTGGGTAATAGCCAAGTAGATCTAGTCCGTGCAAAATGAAGTATGCAGATAAGCCGTTGCCGCGTTTGAAGAAATTCTTGTTCTTCAAATCAGCGACGTAACCTTTTGCTCCGCCCTTAAGCACAGCATCACGCAGGTCAATCAAAACTTGTTCAACTTCTGCTCGAGTATCACCAGGGCATTTCGGATCGGTAGCACAACGATCGAACAATTTGGTGCGAGCTTTTGCAAAAGCTTTAGTCTGTTCTACTTGATCTTTAATCTCGTCGGTGCTTGATGCAACCGGACTATCTAGCACCATTCGGCCAGCTTGTTTTGGGAAAGTTGAAATATAGACCGCAGCGATTGTGGTTCCATATGAATGTCCTACGAAATTTAAATCATCTTTAGGCGTAAAAATCTTGCGCATCAATTCCAAGTCCTGCACAACATTTGTTGTGGTCATTGCCCACCAAGTTGGATTGTTGTCAATGCAAACTTGGTAGTACTCGTCCATTGCAACTTTGTCTTCATCGGCTTGTGCTTGATTTTCGTAGTCGAAATAATATTCATAATAAGAACGCAAATCTAAATCGTCATCACACTTCACCTGCGATGATGCGCCAACTCCTCGCGGATCGAATCCAATCACGTCGAATGAATCGCGAATCGTTTGTGGGAATGCAACAGTTTGGACGTAATCCAATCCTGATTGTCCAGGTCCACCTGGATTTGAAAACATAGTGCCAACTTTGTCGCTGGTAGGACCCGAAGCTGGATCTTTCATCAAAGTTAATTTGAGGTCTTGGCTATTTAGATCTGGTTCGTATGAAATAGGAACGATAATTTCAGCACACAGCACATCGTCTTTTTTAAATCCAGAATCCAAGTAGTCAGATTGCGCGAAAAGCTTCTTCTTACATTCTTCCCAAGTAACTGTCTGCTTGGTGTACTTATCCATCCAATTGGCATTTGTCGCCGGTGCGCATCCGCTGAGTAACAGCACTGCCAGTCCGACCAGGATTAGAAGCTTTTTCACTATATTCCCCAATTTCATTATTGTGCGGTTTTCCGCTCAATCTTGCCCCACACTAGCGAAAGCGCTCATTTATGAGGGGTCTAGAGGGCTCTGAATGTGCGAAAGCGTTGCAGTTAAGTTCCACAATTAGTGGCATTGAGGTTACATCTAAAGGAATTCTGCATTTTTGTTCATGT
>JBIISC010000063.1:0-4175 GCA_044341215.1 Candidatus Nanopelagicales bacterium
TTGGCCCAGATGCGTTGCCGCATACTGAAATGCCAAACTTTGCAAACACTCCTGCACCTAACGTGAGGTAGAGAATGCAAGTTGTAATTCTGGCTGGCGGTTTGTCACACGAACGCGACGTGTCAGAGAAGTCTGGCCGCCGCCTGGCTGAAGCATTGCGCGATATTGGTCATGATGTAGTTGTAAAAGATACTGATGCAGACTTGTTGAAGTTTTTGGCAGACACGAAACCAGATGTGGTTATACCAATGTTGCATGGCGCTGCAGGTGAAGATGGAACTCTGCGCGATGTTTTAGCTTCTCTGGATTTGCCTTATGTCGGTTCCGGTCCAGACGCCTGCCGAGTGGCATTCGATAAACCGGTTGCAAAATCTTTAGTGGCAGCCAAAGGAATCAACGTTCCTAGCGGTGTTGCCCTTCCACACACAACTTTTCGCGACCTTGGCGCAGATGCAGTTATGAAAGCTGTTCTTAATCAAGTTGGCTTGCCAGCAATGGTCAAACCTGCACGTGGTGGATCTGCACAAGGCGCAACAATCGTTACAGAGGCAAACCAACTGCCAAGTGCTTTAGTTGGCGCATTTGCATATAGTGAAGTTGCGATCATTGAACAGTTTATTGAAGGTACCGAAGTCGCGGTTTCGGTAATTGAAACCGAAGATGGTTTAAAAGTCTTGCCTATAGTTGAAATATTGCCGGACAGCGGTTTTTATGACTTTCATCATCGCTACACTGCTGGAATCACTGAATTCTTTTGTCCAGCGAGACTAGATGCTGCAATTGTAAAAACACTAGAAGATGCAGCCAAAGTGATTCACAGCACATTGCAACTTCGTGACTTTTCCCGAAGTGACCTAATTGTTGACAAGCAAGGTGAAGTTTGGTTCATAGAAGTCAACGTGGCACCTGGATTAACTGAAACCTCGCTCTTTCCACAGTCAGCTCAAGCTAGTGACATTGACCTTGGTGCAATATTTGATTCGCTAATCAAAATGGCTTTCAAAAGAGAGAAATAATGTCAACAACAGAAATTAAAGTTTTAGGAATGACCTGCGATCACTGCGTTAATTCAGTCACTGAAGAGTTGACAGCTATTGCCAGCGTTACTGGTGTTGATGTAGTTCTGGAATCTGGCAAAGTCACAATTCAATCTGACTCAGAGTTAAGCCATGAAGATGTTGTTGCTGCCATTGAAGAAGCAGGATACGAAGTCGTCGGTGCCTAATGCCTAATCAGGTCGATCTTGTTGTTACTGGAATGACCTGTACTTCTTGTGCAATGCGCATCGAGCGTAAACTAAACAAACTTGAAGCTGTAACGGCATCAGTTAACTATGCAACTGGAATTGCACATGTGGAGTTTGGTCAATACGTTGAAATCGATTCATTGATCAGCACTGTTGGAGATGCTGGCTACAACGCAATTGCCCCAAACCCACTACTTGATGAGCAAGTTGCTAAATGGGAAAAGGAGCACGAAGCAGACCTCTTTAGGCGTTGGTTATTTGGTGCATTGATTGCCATACCAATATTCATTGTGGCAATGTTCGCGTCTTTACAATTCTCAAATTGGCAACTAATCGCAGTAATACTTGCACTCCCGGTTGCAACTTGGACTGCTTGGCCATTGCATCGTGCCATGTTGACAAATGCACAGCACAAATCCACCACAATGGACACACTCGTAAGCATCGGAGTAATCGCTGCCTACCTTGGCTCTGTTTATCAATTGATTTCTGCAAATGGTCATCACCAGCCCCACCTCTATATCGACGTGGCTGCAGTAGTGCCTGTTTTTGTAGTGTTTGGGCGTTGGTTGGAATCTCGAAATAAAAGACAGGCCAGCTCAGCTTTGCGAGCGATTGCAAATGCAACTCCGAAGACTGCAAAAGTATTTCGAGATGATAAATGGATTGAAATTGATTTAGCTGAAATTCAAGAAGCAGAATTAGTTTTGGTCGGCCCAGAATCAACAATTGCAGTTGATGGAATTGTGAAATCAGGTAATTCCATCGTGGACATCTCAATGCTAACTGGTGAATCTAAACCACTTTCAGTTTCAACTGGCTCTGAAGTATTTGCTGGCACGCTAAATCTTGATGGTCAAATCGAAGTGACTGTAACTTCGGCGGGTGCGCGTACCAGGATTTCTCAGATTGCATCGCTCGTTGCCACTGCGCAGAACTCAAAGGCTGAAATTGCTCGCCTTGCCGATCGCATAAGCGCCATCTTTGTCCCAGTCGTATTGGCCTTAACAATCGCAACCGGAATTGTTTGGTTTTTCTACGATTCTTCGCGAGTAATTGAAGTGATGATTGCTGTTTTGGTAATTGCTTGTCCGTGTGCGTTAGGTCTAGCGACTCCGACCGCATTAGTCGTTGGTTCTGGTCGAGCAGCCCGACTTGGGATTTTGATTGCAGGGCCTGAAGTCTTTGAACAGAGCACCGATGTCGACACGATAATTTTCGACAAGACCGGAACTTTGACCACAGGGAAGATGACAGTTTCTAAAATCACTGTGAGTTCTGAAAATCTTGGAATCCTCAAGGCGCTTGCACAAACTAATCAACATCCTGCCTCAATCGCAATTGCCAATTCCATTGAAGCAGCAACAGCGGAAATCTCGAATATCCAGATGCTTCCCGGTTTAGGGGTTCGAGCTACACACAACTTAAAAACTGTCGAACTTGGAAGTGGAAAGATTCACAACCTTTCCTCTTCCTCAGTGGACACCCAGAGCTATTTATTCATTGATGGCATCGAGCACGGCAGTGTCACACTTGCAGATACGTTGAATCCTGGCGTTGAAAAAGTACTCACACAATTACATAAGGCGAAAATCTCGGTGATTGTTGCAACTGGCGACAGCTCAACTAATGCCGAGAAGTTAGTTTCAAAGTTACCGATTGATAGCTATATCGCAGGTTGCACACCTGAACAGAAACTTGAATTGGTTAAAAACCTGCAATTACAAGGTCACAAAGTTGCCATGGTCGGCGACGGGACTAACGATGCGCCAGCTTTGGCACAGGCTGACATGAGTATCGCTATTGGCACCGGAACAGACGTTGCAAAAGCTGCCGCAGATATAACTCTCTTACGTCCAGATCTCACTCTTGTGCCAACCGCGATTTCATTATCGCGAAAAACTCTTGGTGTGATTAAGCAAAATCTGTTTTGGGCTTTTGGTTACAACGTGGCAGCTATTCCATTGGCAATGACTGGCAGGCTAAATCCAATGATCGCCGGAATAGCAATGAGTGCATCAAGTGTTTTGGTGGTTTCCAATTCATTGCGACTTCGCAAAATAAAGCTTTAAGACTTACCAGATTTTCTAATATTGCTTAGCCAAGAGTCAGAGTCTTTAAATTGCACATCAGACATGCCAGCATGCATCGTTGGAATTACACCATCATGTCTTGGGTAAGAACCTAGGTAGCGCACCTCAGCACAGATTCGGTGCAAACCTTTCAATGCCTCACCAACTCTTTGTTCAGAGATATGTCCTTCACAATCAATTGAGAAGTAATAATCACCAAGTTGTTTTTGAGTTGGGCGCGATTCAAGACGAGTCAGGTTAACCCCACGGACGGAGAATTCTGTAAGGATTTCCAACAACGCACCCGCATGATCTTCATGCATGAAAACAACTAGCGTGGTGCGATCGGCACCAGTCATTTCCGGTGGCGTTGTTGGTCTAGTTACTAAAACAAATCTTGTTCTTGCAGTTGAGTTGTCGCCAATTTCATGTGCTAAAACATTTAGACCGTAGTGAGTGGCTGCGATTTCCGCACCAATCGCTGCTTGGTAGCGAGATGCCGGATCTGAAACCTCTTCAGCTGCAGAAGCTGTCGAAAGAGCCGGTACAACGCGCGCGTCTGGAAGAGCTGTTGAAAGCCAACCACGACATTGCGCGAACGCATGTGGGTGGGTGGTGATGAGAGTTACATCCTCAAGTTTTGTTCCAGGGCGTGCCATAAGACTGAACTTCACATTAATTGCAACTTCGTCAATGATTACAAGTGGCTCACCGGATGCAAGTTCATCTAAAGTTTGTGAGACCGAACCTTCAACACTATTTTCAAGCGGCACTAAAGCTGCATCAACTTCACCATTGCGCACTGCATCCAAAACGGCAGTGACCGTTTCGAATGGGATTAAGTGTGCATCTTTAGC
>JBIISC010000006.1:0-50129 GCA_044341215.1 Candidatus Nanopelagicales bacterium
TTGTTGCTGCTACTGACGGCCCAATGCCACAGACAAAAGAACACGTTCTTTTGGCTCGACAGGTAGGCGTACCAGCAATCGTTGTTGCATTGAACAAGTGCGACATGGTTGATGACGAAGAAATTCTTGAATTAGTAGAAATGGAAGTTCGTGAACTTCTATCTCTTTACGAATTCCCTGGTGATGACATTCCTGTAGTTCGTGTAGCTGCATTCCCAGCACTTAACGGTGACGCTAAGTGGGGACAAACAGTTCTTGATCTGATGGCTGCTATTGACACATACATCGTGACTCCTGTCCGTGAAGTTGATAAACCATTCCTTATGCCAGTTGAAGACGTCTTCACAATTACCGGTCGCGGTACCGTTGTAACTGGTCGTATCGAACGCGGAATCATCAAGGTCAACGAAGAAATCGAAATCGTTGGTATCCGTCCAGGTATCCCAGCAAAGACAACCGTTACTGGTGTTGAAATGTTCCGTAAGTTGCTCGATGAAGGTCAAGCTGGCGAAAACGTCGGTCTACTTCTTCGTGGTACCAAGCGTGAAGATGTTGAACGCGGTCAGGTTCTTTGCAAGCCAGGTTCAGTGACTCCTCACACAAACTTCGAAGCTCAGGCTTACATCCTTTCAAAGGACGAAGGCGGACGTCACACTCCTTTCTTCAACAACTACCGTCCACAGTTCTACTTCCGTACAACTGACGTAACTGGTGTTGTTACTTTGCCTGCAGGCCGCGAAATGGTTATGCCTGGCGACAATACTGAAATGAGTGTTGAACTAATTCACCCAATCGCAATGGAAGACGGACTTAAGTTCGCAATCCGCGAAGGTGGACGCACTGTTGGCGCAGGTCGCGTCACCAAGATCACTAAGTAATTATTTGATCTCCCGTTTGTTGGGGGAAGGAAACTTCCCCCAACAAACACCAAACAACGCAACGGCAAACTAACAAAGGAATTATGAAGATGGCGGGACAAAAAATCCGCATCAGACTCAAGGCATACGACCATGAGGTTATTGATTCATCTGCAAGAAAAATTGTAGAGACAGTAACTCGAACTGGTGCTCACGTTGCTGGTCCGGTGCCGTTGCCAACCGAGAAGAACATTTTTTGTGTGATTCGTTCTCCTCACAAATACAAAGATAGCCGTGAGCATTTTGAAATGCGTACACACAAACGGTTAATTGACATTCTTGACCCAACACCGAAGACAGTTGATTCGCTTATGCGTCTTGACCTTCCTGCTGGCGTCGACATCGAGATCAAGCTTTAAGGGAACGATTGATATGACGAAGACACAACAGGGAGTATTGGGCACCAAGCTCGGTATGACTCAGGTGTGGGACGCCGAAAATAAAATCGTCCCAGTAACAGTTATTGCTGCAGGTCCTTGTGTAGTTACACAAGTTCGCACCGCAGACAAAGACGGTTACAGCGCTATCCAAATTGCTTTTGGTGAAATTGAGCCACGCAAAGTAACTAAGCCAGAAACTGGTCACTTTGAAAAAATTGGTGTAACTCCGCGCCGTCACTTGGTAGAAATTCGTACCGATGACTCAGCGAATTACACAGTGGGTCAAGAAATCACTGCAGAGACTTTTGCTGCTGGCCAACTAGTTGACATCACGGGAACTTCACGTGGTCACGGTTTCGCCGGCGTTATGAAGCGTCACGGCTTCCACGGTTTGCGCGCAACACATGGTGTGCACCGCAAGCACCGTTCACCAGGTTCTATCGGTGGCTGTTCAACTCCAGGTCGCGTTTTCCGCGGTCAAAAGATGGCTGGCCGCATGGGTGGAGATCGCACTACAACTCAAAACCTAACTGTTCAATCAGTTGATGCAGAAAAAGGTTTGTTGTTGATTAAGGGTGCAATTCCTGGAAACAAAGGTTCATTAGTTTTGGTCCGCAATGCAGTTAAGGCAGGTTTGTAATGACAACAGTTGATGTCAAAACTCCAGCTGGCGGCTCGGCTGGAAAATTCGAACTTCCTGAAGAAGTTTTCGGTGTGCAAGCAAATGTGCCACTGATTCACCAGGTAGTTGTTGCACAACTTGCAGCAGCACGCCAAGGAACTGCAGACACCAAAGATCGCGGCGAAGTACGCGGTTCAGGTAAGAAGCCTTTCAAGCAGAAGGGAACCGGTCGCGCGCGTCAGGGTTCTGTTCGTGCTCCACATATGAAGGGCGGTGGCGTTGTTCATGGACCAACACCACGTTCTTACGACCAACGCACTCCTAAGAAAATGAAGGCAGCCGCACTACGTGGCGCACTTTCAGATCGTGCACGCAACAACGCGCTTCACATTGTTAGTGCTTTCGTTGAAGGTAAATCACCTTCGACAAAAGTTGCACTTTCAGTGATTGCAAACATTGCAACTGGCAAGAACGTTCTTGCAGTTGTAAATCGTGGAGATGATGTATCAGCATTGTCATTACGCAACGCAGCAAACATTCACGTTTTGTTTGTTGACCAACTCAACACATACGACGTGCTTTTATCAGACGATGTTGTATTCACCAAGGGCGCTATTGAGCAATTCTTGGCTGGTCCAATTCTCGGTAAATCTGTTAAGGCAGTTGCAAGCGAAAGTGAGATTGCATAATGGCTTTGAACATTGCAGACCCACGCGACATCATCATTTCACCAGTGATTTCTGAGAAGTCATACGGTTTAATTGATGAAAATAAGTACACATTCTTGGTATCAGTTGATGCAAACAAGACTCAGATCAAACAAGCTATCGAATCAATTTTCGGAGTTCGAGTTACATCAGTTAATACTTTAATTCGCCAAGGCAAAGTAGTTCGTTCACGTTCTGGACTTGGCCGCCGCAATAAGACCAAGCGCGCAATCGTCAGCATCGCTGCCGGTGAACGCATCGACCTCTTTAGCGGAAACTAATACGGAAAGGTCAGTAGATAATGGGTATTCGCAAATACAAGCCGACGACTCCAGGTCGTCGCGGTAGCAGCGTTGCTGACTTCGTAGAAGTTACACGTTCAGAGCCTGAAAAGTCCTTAGTTCGTCCACTACATAAATCAGGTGGACGTAACTCAAGCGGTCGCATCACAAATCGTCACGTAGGTGGCGGTCACAAGCGTGCTTACCGCATCATCGACTTCCGTCGTGCAGATAAAGATGGTGTACCTGCAAAAGTTGCACACATCGAGTACGACCCAAACCGCACAGCTCGTATTGCTTTGTTGCATTACGCAGATGGCGAAAAGCGCTACATCATTGCTCCAAATAAATTGAAGCAAGGTGACACCATTGAAACTGGTGCAAGCGCAGACATTAAGCCTGGTAATAACTTGCCTCTACGCAACATTCCAGTTGGTACGGTGATTCACGCTGTTGAATTACGTCCAGCCGGTGGTGCAAAGATCGCACGTTCAGCTGGTGTATCAATTCAATTGGTAGCAAAAGAAGGAACGTTCGCGCAACTTCGTTTGCCATCAGGTGAAATTCGTAACGTAGATGTTCGTTGCCGAGCAACCATTGGTGAAGTTGGTAACGCAGAACAATCAAACATCAACTGGGGAAAAGCTGGCCGTATGCGTTGGAAGGGCAAGCGCCCAACCGTCCGCGGTGTAGCGATGAACCCAGTCGATCATCCTCATGGTGGTGGTGAAGGTAAAACTTCAGGTGGACGTCACCCAGTTAATCCAAACGGTAAACCAGAAGGCCGTACTCGCCGACGTAACAAGTCAAGCGATTCATTAATTATCCGCCGCCGCAAGAGCAACAAGAGTCGCTAGGAAAGATCAGAATGCCACGTAGTTTGAAAAAAGGCCCATTCGTTGACGGTCACCTCGAAAAAAAGGTGAATGTTCAAAACGAAAAGGGAACACACAATGTCATCAAGACATGGTCACGTCGCTCGATGATCTTGCCTACCTTCATCGGTCACACAATTGCCGTTCATGATGGACGTAAGCACATCCCTGTGTTTATCTCCGATGCAATGGTTGGACACAAGCTCGGTGAATTTGCACCAACTCGTACCTACAAAGGGCACGTCAAGGACGACCGGAAGGCCAAGCGTAAGTAGCCCGCTGGGTTATTTCGCTTGACTTCGGAAGAGAGAAGAGAAAGATGACGATGGAAGCCAAGGCTGTCGCGAAGTTTGTTCGCGTAACGCCTCAAAAGGCACGTCGAGTCGTGGATTTGATCCGTGGCATGAATGCTTTAGAAGCTAAATCTGTATTGCAGTTTGCTCCGCAGGCTGCAAGTGAGCCAATTGGCAAAGTGCTCGCAAGTGCAGTTGCTAATGCATCACACAACCTCAGCCTTGACCCTGCTAGCTTGTGGATTACACAAGCCTTTGTTGATGAAGGTCCGACCATGAAGCGTTTTCGCCCACGTGCACAAGGACGAGCATTTCGCATCAACAAGCGCACAAGCCACATCACAGTAGTCGTTGAATCACGACCTAACGGAAAGAAGGGATAACGCCATGGGACAAAAAATTAACCCAAACGGTTTCCGTCTAGGTATCACCACAGATTTCACATCACGTTGGTTTGCAGACACAACAAAAGTTGGTCAGCGCTACTCTGACTATGTCAAAGAAGATGTTGCAATTCGTGCAATGCTGAAAAAAGGCATGGACCGCGCGGGTATTGCAAAGGTTGAAATCGAACGTACACGTGAACGTGTTCGCATCGACATTCACACTGCCCGCCCAGGCGTTGTTATCGGCCGTCAAGGTCAAGCAGCAGACAAATTGCGTCAAGATCTAGAACAACTAACTGGCAAGCAAGTTCAATTGAACATTCTTGAAGTTAAGAATCCAGAAATGGATTCCCAACTAGTTGCAATTGGTGTTGCCGAACAACTTGCAAGCCGGGTTTCATTCCGTCGTGCAATGCGTAAAGCAATTCAGTCTTCACTAAAGGCTGGCGCAAAAGGAATTCGTATTCAGGTTTCAGGTCGCCTCGGTGGTGCTGAAATGAGCCGTACTGAGTTTTACCGCGAAGGTCGTGTTCCACTACACACATTGCGTGCAAACATCGATTACGGTTTTTACGAATCACACACCACTTTCGGTCGCATCGGCGTGAAGGTTTGGATCTACAAGGGTGATGCACTAGCTACTCGCGCAGAACGCGAAGCTGCAGCACTTGCAGAACGCCAAGCACCAGCACGTCGCAGCAACGACACCCGTGGACGTCGTCCCCGTCGTGACGAACAAGGCGCTAGCGACAATGCAAATGTTGAAACCCCAGCTACCGAGGCACCAGTTGCTGAAGTTGCTACCGAGACCGTTGAAAGCGCAGGCTAATAATTATGTTGATGCCTCGTCGTGTTAAGCACCGCAAGCAGCACCATCCAGGACGTTCTGGTTCTGCAAAAGGTGGAACTCAAGTGAATTTTGGTGAATGGGGATTGCAAGCACTTGAACCTGCTTATGTAACCAACCGCCAGATTGAATCAGCGCGTATTGCGATGACTCGTCACATCCGTCGTGGCGGAAAGGTTTGGATCAACATTTATCCAGACCGTCCGATTACCAAGAAGCCAGCTGAAACTCGCATGGGTTCCGGTAAAGGTTCACCTGAATGGTGGATCGCAAACGTCAAGCCAGGTCGGGTGATGTTTGAGATCTCATATCCAAATGAAAAGACAGCACAAGAAGCTCTTTTACGTGCAGCACACAAGCTGCCAATGAAATGCCGAATTATTCGTCGCGAGGAGGTGGCTAACTAATCATGGCTACATCGAACAACATTGATGAACTGCGGACTATGACTGACGCAGAGCTAGTCAACAAATTGCGCGACGCGAAGGCTGAACTTTTCAACCTTCGCTTCCAAGCAGCAACTGGCCAACTAGAAAGCCACGGCCGCTTGAATGCTGGACGCAAAGAAATTGCACGCATCTACACAATTCTGCGTGAACGTGAACTAGGTATCACTTCCGGTGGTGCTGCATGAGCTCAAAGGAAACAGTGACTATTGAACGCGGCGAACGCAAAGTTCGCGAAGGAATCGTTGTAAGTAACAAGATGGATAAAACCATTGTTGTTATCGTCGAAGATCGTTTCAAGCATCCGCTCTACGGCAAAGTTGTGCGTCGCTCAAACAAGCTAAAAGCACATGATGAAACAAATGATTGCGGAGTAGGCGATCGTGTCCTGTTGATGGAAACTCGACCATTGTCAGCAACAAAGCGCTGGCGTGTGGTTGAAGTTCTTGAGCGGGCTAAGTAAGCGGATAGGGAATAGAAAATGATTCAGCAAGAATCTCGACTTCGTGTCGCTGACAACACTGGCGCAAAAGAAATTTTGTGCATCCGTGTTCTCGGTGGTTCAAGCCGTCGTTACGCAGGCATTGGCGATGTAATCGTGGCCACCGTTAAGGATGCAATTCCTGGCGGAAACGTAAAGAAGGGTGACGTCGTAAAAGCAGTGATCGTTCGTACTGTTAAGCAACGTCGTCGTCCAGACGGTTCATACATCCGCTTCGACGAAAACGCAGCAGTTATCTTGAAAGCTGACGGCGAACCACGCGGAACCCGCATCTTCGGCCCAGTTGGTCGTGAACTTCGTGAAAAGCGTTTCATGAAGATTGTTTCACTAGCACCTGAGGTGATCTAACGATGGCACACGTAAAAAAGGGTGACACCGTTTTGGTTATCGCTGGCAAAGACAAAGGCGTCAAAGGAACTGTTCTTTCAGTTCTAAGAGATGTTGACAAAGTTCTCGTCGAAGGCGTTAACCGCGTTAAGCGTCACACCAAAGTTACTACTGGAGCTCGCGGTGTTGCAGCCGGCGGAATCCAAATCCAAGAAGCACCAATTCACATCTCCAATGTGAAACTTCTTAAGGATGAAAAGAAGAAGGAAACTAAAAAAGCTTCTTCAAAGGTGAAGGAAGATGTTTCTGAAGATACTGTTTCTGAAACTGAAACTAAGCCAGTAGCAAAGAAAGCACCTGCTAAGAAAGCAGTAGCTAAAAAAGCAGTAGCAAAGAAAGCGCCTGCTGAAAAAGCACCTGCAAAGAAAGCAGTAGCAAAGAAAGCAGTAGCAAAGAAAACTCCTGCTAAAAAAGCAACGAAATCTGAGAAGGCATAATGTCAGTGCAAACCCAGCCACGCCTAAAAGCGCGCTATGCAAGTGAAATCGCACCTGCATTGAAAACAGAATTCAGCTACACAAATTCGATGCAAATTCCACGCCTCGTAAAAGTTGTAGTGAACATGGGTGTTGGTGAAGCCGCACGCGATTCGAAACTAATCGAAGGCGCAATCCGCGACTTGACCACCATTACTGGCCAAAAGCCATCAGTAACCAAAGCCCGTCTTTCAATCGCACAGTTCAAATTGCGCGAAGGAATGCCAATTGGTTGCCACGTAACACTACGCGGCGATCGCATGTGGGAATTCCTAGATCGTTTGACTTCAGTTGCACTTCCACGTATCCGTGACTTCCGCGGTATCAGTGGAAAGCAATTTGATGGTCACGGCAACTACACCTTCGGTTTGTCTGAACAATCAATGTTCATCGAAATCGATCAGGACAGCATCGACCGTCCACGCGGTATGGACATCACAATTGTCACCACCGCATCCAACGACAAAGAGGGTTACGCATTGCTTAAGCAAATCGGTTTCCCTTTCAAGGAGAACTAAATGGCGAAGCTTTCGTTAAAACTCAAGGCAGCTAGAAAGCCTAAGTTTGCAGTTCGTGGATATACCCGTTGCCAACGCTGCGGTCGTCCACATGCTGTGTACCGCAAATTTGGCCTGTGCCGTATCTGCTTTAGAGAGATGGCACATCGCGGCGAACTACCCGGCGTCACAAAGAGCAGCTGGTAAATCAACAACGTTGAAGGTCTAGGAAACTAGAAACCGTAACGAGGAAGGGCGAAGCCCAAAATGACAATGACAGATCCAATCGCGGATATGTTGACTCGCATCCGAAATGCAAACTCTGCATACAAGGATGTAGTTGTAATGCCTTACTCCAAGATCAAAGCAGGAATTGCTGACATCTTGAAAGAAGAGGGTTACATCGCTGAAGTCGATTCGCGCGACGCAATCGTCGGTAAAGAATTAATAGTTTCATTGAAATACGGCCCAAGCCGCGAGCGTTCAATCGCTGGCGTGCGCCGGGTAAGCAAGCCAGGTCTACGGGTTTACGCAAAGAGCACAAACATGCCACGCGTTCTCGGCGGACTAGGTATTGCAATTATTTCAACTTCAACCGGTTTGTTGACAGACAAACAAGCAGCCAAGAAGGGTGTAGGCGGAGAAGTCATCGCCTACGTCTGGTAAGGGTGGATTGATATGTCACGTATTGGTCGTTTAGCAGTTGTCGTCCCTAGTGGAGTAGACATCCAGATTGATGGCGCAACCGTTGTTGTTAAAGGTCCTAAAGGCCAGCTACAACACACACTTGCACAGACAATTACCGCACTTAAAAATGAAGATGGAACTATTGCAATCAATCGTGAAAACGATGAACGCACAAGTCGATCACTTCATGGTCTTTCACGCACCTTGGTCAACAACATGGTGCTTGGCGTAACCGAAGGTTACGAAAAGAAGATGGAACTTTCTGGTACTGGTTACCGTGTTGCACTTAAGGGAACTTCACTTGAGTTTGCACTTGGTTTTAGCCACCCTGTCATCATTGATGCACCAGCTGGGGTCACCTTCACTGTTGAATCACCAACAAAATTTGCTGTTGCCGGAATCGACAAGCAACTAGTTGGCGAAACTGCAGCAAAAATTAGAAAACTTCGCAAGACAGATCCTTACAAAGCTAAGGGTGTTAAGTACGAAGGTGAAGTAATCCGTCGCAAGGCTGGTAAGGCAGGTAAGAAGTAATGGCACTAACCACTTGGGGCAAGAAGAAGTCTGCGAAAGCAGTTTCACGCCGTCGTCGCTCAATTCGTATCCGCAAAAAAGTAAACGGAACCGCATTGCGTCCACGTTTAGTTGTTACTCGATCGTCACGTCACGTATTCGTGCAGGTTGTTGATGACACTAAAGGTGTAACCCTCGCGTCAGCATCAACAATGGAAGCAGATTTGCGCAAAACCTCTGGCGATAAAACCGCTAAGGCTCGCAAAGTTGGCGAACTTGTTGCTAGCCGTGCAAAAGCAGCTGGCATTGAAACCGTGGTCTTCGACCGCGGTGGTTCTAAGTACACCGGTCGCATCGCGGCCCTAGCTGAAGGCGCCCGCGAGGGCGGCTTGGCTTTCTAGGTAAACGACGGAAAGGTCTAAATAATGACTACTGCAGCAGCAGGACAGCGTCGCGGCGGCTCAAACGAGGGTCGCGAGCGCAAGAACCGTCGTGAAGAACGCGGTGCACAGCCAGAAAAGAGCCCATTTGTTGAACGCGTTGTTGCGATCAACCGTGTAGCAAAAGTTGTTAAGGGTGGACGTCGATTCTCTTTCACAGCACTAGTTGTTGTTGGAGATGGCGATGGAAACGTTGGCGTTGGTTACGGAAAAGCTAAAGAAGTACCAGCAGCAATTGCCAAGGGCGTTGAAGAAGCAAAGAAAAACTTCTTTAAAGTTCCACGCATCCAGCAAACAATTCCACATCCAGTTCAAGGTGAAGCCTCAGCAGGAGTTGTACTTTTGCGTCCAGCATCACCAGGTACCGGTGTTATCGCTGGTGGCCCAGTTCGTGCAGTACTTGAGTGCGCTGGCATCCACGATGTTTTGTCTAAATCACTAGGTTCAAGCAATGCAATCAATATTGTTCACGCAACTGTTGCTGCATTGAAGATGCTAGAAAATCCAGAACAGGTTGCTGCACGTCGCGGTAAGTCTGTTGAACATGTTGCGCCAGCTGCAATGTTGCGCGCTCAGGCAGGGGTTAACTAATGAGCCAGCTCAAAGTAACCCAGGTCAAATCGACTATTGGCGAAAAGCCAGCAGCACGCGAAACTATGCGTTCACTTGGCCTCAAGCGAATTGGACATGTAGTTATCAAAGAAGATCGCCCTGAAATCCGTGGCATGATTAAAGCAATCATTCACTTGATTTCGTTCGAGGAAGTGAAGTAACGATGAGTCTCAAAGTTCACCACCTACGTCCAGCCCCAGGCGCCAAGACCAAACGCACTCGCGTTGGTCGTGGTGAAGGTTCAAAGGGTAAGACTTCAGGTCGCGGTACCAAAGGTACAAAAGCTCGTTACCAAGTTCCTGCAAACTTCGAAGGTGGCCAGATGCCTATGCATATGCGCCTACCTAAGTTGAAGGGTTTCACCAATCCAAACCGCGTTGAATACCAAGTAGTCAACGTTGCAGCAATCGGCCGTCTGTTCCCAGACGGTGGCGATGTAACTGTTAAAGCACTAATCGACAAGGGTGCAGTCCGCAAGGGCGAACTTGTTAAGGTGCTTGGACAAGGCGAAATCAGTGTGAAGGTAAATCTTGTTGTTGACGCTTTCAGTGATTCAGCTAAGTTAAAGATCGAAGCCGCTGGCGGCAAGATCACTAAACTGAAGTAAGAAGACTTTAAGAGTTTGCAGCCCCGGCTCCAATAGGCGTCGGGGCTACAAACAAAACGGAAGGGAAGAGACATGCATGTAAGCGCTTTTGTTTCGGCATTTAGAACTCCAGATTTGCGCCGCAAACTGTTGTTTACTCTCGGCATCATCGCAATCTTCCGCATTGGTTCAGTCGTGCCAACACCTGGTGTTGATTACAAAGCTGTGCAATCTTGTTTGGCTGTAGAAAATCAAAACCCACTTTTCGGCTTGATTAACCTTTTCTCAGGTGGAGCGCTATTGCAATTGAGTGTTTTCGCACTTGGCATCATGCCTTACATCACTGCAAGCATTATTTTGCAGCTATTAACCGTTGTTATTCCGCGCCTTGAAACCTTGAAGCAAGAAGGTCAATCAGGTCAACAAAAAATTACGCAGTACACCCGTTACGTAACTATTGGTCTTGCAGTCTTGCAGTCGACCACAATCTTGACTTTGGCTCGCACTCCAGATCGATTGATTCCTGGATGTAATGAAACTCTAATTCCAAATGACTCTATCTTCACATTCGTTGTGATGATGGTGGTTTTAACTGCCGGTACTTCGATGATCATGTGGCTTGGCGAATTAGTAACTGATAAAGGTGTTGGCAACGGTATGTCAATCCTTATTTTCACCTCAATCATTGCGACTTTCCCTTCACAACTTTTAAGCATCGTTCAGACAGACGGTTTGTTTACATTCGTAATGGTGCTAGCTGTTGGTGTAGCGGTAATCGCTGGTGTAGTTCTAGTTGAACAAGCCCAACGCCGTATTCCAGTTCAATACGCAAAACGCATGGTTGGTCGCAAAACTTACGGTGGCTCATCAACTTACATTCCAATCAAGGTAAATATGGCTGGCGTTATCCCAGTTATCTTTGCTTCTTCGTTGCTATACATTCCAAACCTGCTTGTTAATCTTTCTGGTAACACAACTGCTGGTTGGGCAACTTGGATTGCGAACAATCTAACAAGCGGAACAGAACCGATTTATCTGGCAACTTACTTCTTACTGATTGTGTTCTTCGCTTACTTCTACGTGAGCATCACTTTCAATCCAACCCAAACTGCTGAAGATATGAAAAAGTATGGTGGATTCGTTCCTGGTTACCGCGCCGGTAAACCAACTGCAGATTACCTAGCTTATGTTTCAAACCGTTTGACCTTCCCTGGTTCTCTATACCTAGGTATCATCGCTTTGATTCCATTCTTTGCTTTCACATTGTTGAACGTAAACATGTCACGCTTCATCTTTGGTGGAACTTCACTATTGATCATGGTGGGTGTTGGTTTGGACACTGTTAAGCAGATTGAATCTCAACTACAACAGCGTTCATACGAAGGCTTCTTGAAGTAATGCGCATCATCTTGATGGGTCCGCCTGGTGCGGGCAAAGGAACTCAGGCTGTGTTTATTGCAGAGAAACTGGGTATTCCACACATCTCGACTGGCGATATCTTTCGCGCAAATGTTTCTCAAGGCACTTCGTTGGGTGTTGAAGCCAAGAAGTTCATGGATGCTGGCGAATATGTTCCAGATTCATTAACCAACGCAATGGTTGCAGACCGCCTTTCGCAAGCTGATGCCCAAAAAGGTTTTCTACTAGATGGCTACCCACGCACACTCGATCAAATCAATGAACTAGACAAAGTTTTAACCGCTGCTGGTGTTGCTGTTGAAAAAGTTATTGAACTTACAGTTGACATCGATGCAGTCGTACCACGCCTTCAAAAGCGCGCTGCTGAACAAAATCGGGTTGATGACACCGAAGAAGTGATTCGCCGCCGCCTTGAGGTTTATGCAGATCAAACTGCACCGCTTACTGAAGTTTATGCAAAGCGCGGATTACTTGTGCAGGTTGACGGCTTCGGTGAAATCAGCGAAGTCACCAAACGGATTTTGGCTGTATTAGGTTTATAGTCACACCATGAATACCGCCTCGAACACACAAAACGTCCCGGGGCGGTTTTTGTTTGCTTCCTTAGTGACATACATGGCAACCCAGGCCCATGGTTGGGCTGGGGGAGTCGCCACTCCGTATGCATTTACAGCGCTTACTTGGGCAGCTGTAGTTGCACTTTCGTTTCGAATTCAAAGCCGCACTTTACTGCTCGTACTCTCGTTGGGCGTTCAGCTAATCATCCATTTTGGGACCATGGCTGGACATGTACACGCAATGAACACTTCCGAAGAAGCAATGGTGCTGGGCCACGTTGTTGCAGGTATTGCTGCCTGGGCAATCACAGTACTGAGCGAAGATCGGTTCTCCGCATTCAGCACAGCCCTTTCGCTATTTAGGTTCTCTAAATCAACATCTGAGCAAATTAAGACGTTTTATTGGTCGATCAAATCTCTTTGTACACAACAACCAAGCTTTAGGTTTTCAGGGCGAGCGCCGCCGGTACTTTCTAGTAATTAAATGAATATTTATTAATTAACTACTAGAAGGATTTAAATGAAAAAGAAATTATTAGCTCTATTTGCTGTGCTTTCTCTTGCTACAGCATGTGCACCAACCGAACAACTAGAAGATCACACTAACCACATCACGGTGGCAAATGCCTACGTTCGTGCGACTGATGAAATGTCCGTCATGATGGACACCTTGATGACTGGCGCGTTTATGGAACTAACCAACAACCATGAAGAGCCAGTAACGCTGGTCGGTGGAACCTGTGATTGTGCGGAAGCCGTAGAAATCCATGAAGTTGTGGGCGGTGTTATGCAACTTAAAGAAGGCGGCTTAGAAATCGCTGGCGGCGCTACCGAAACTTTGAAGCCTGGCGGAAATCACGTCATGCTGATTGGTTTGGATGCCGACCTCGTTGCAGGAACCGAAGTTACTTTCACACTCGAGTTCTCGGATGGTCACACCGTTGATGTCACAGCTCCTGTAAAAGTTGTGAATCTCGATCAAGAAAACTACGAAAAGTAAGAATATGAGCGAAAACAACATTGAACGGCGAAAAATTCTCACGATTGGTGCAACTGCAGCGGTCGGTATGACTGTTGGCGCTTCAAGTGCAACAGCCGCTCAACGCGTTTTCGACCCAAGCGGAATTGGGGTGGTGGGTAATTCCACCATCCCATTCTTTGGCAAACATCAGCCTGGAATTTCCACACCAATTCAAGCAAAAGGTGCTTTTGTTGCCTTTGATCTGACAAATAGTGACAAAGCAGCAGTATCTAGATTGCTTCGACTTTGGACCACCGACATTTCACTGATGATGGCAGGCAAACCTGCAATGGCGGATACAAACTCAGAAATTGCCACGACGCCAGCGAGATTGACTGTCACCCTAGGCGTTGGCTATTCGGCATTTAAAAAATTGGGAATACCGGACAAGTTTCCCTTGAGTGCCAAATCCATTCCGGCTTATTCAATTGACCAGCTCGAACCTAAATGGTGCGATGGTGATTTTCTACTACAAATCTGCGCTGATGATTCACTGGCAGTTTCGCATGCAATGCGCGAATTGATAAAGGATGCAAAACCATTTGCAGAAGTGAGATGGGTTCAACAAGGTTTCGCGCCACACTACGGAATTAATCCAGGTGAAACTCCTCGAAACCTTATGGGGCAAGTAGATGGCACTGACAATCCAAAGCCAGGAGATGAGACTTTCGATAAAACCGTTTGGAATAAGGATGGCAGTTCAACTTTTGTTTTGCGCCGAATTCAAATGAATTTGGAAACTTGGGATTTACTTTCAAGGCCTAATCAAGAAAAAGTAATCGGTCGCAATCGCAAAAATGGTGCGCCACTAACCGGGATTCTCGAAACCGACAAACCAGATTATGAAAAGAAAGAAAAAGGCGAATTCGTTATTCCAGTTGATGCACATATTCGGCGCGCAACTGGCCCGCGCAATCTCATGCGCCGCGTCTTCAACTTTGATGATGGCATCGACAACCAAGGTTTGCTGTTTGCCACCTATCAAGCTGACATAAATCAATATCTAGAAATTCAAGCTCGACTGGCCGAAAAGGATTCGCTCAACAAATGGACCACACCAGTCGGATCGGCCATGTTTTACATTCCACCTGGGGCGCGCGAAGGGGATTGGCTCGCCTCAAAATTTTTCTGACAAACTGCGCTCATGATTTTTGGGCGTAAACCGAAGGTGCAAATAAAGACACCTGAGCAAATTGAAAAGATGCGAGTCGCAGGACTTGTTGTTGGAAACACTTTGAAGTTGATTCAACAACAAACCGTTGCTGGCATGACTACTCTCGACATTGATTCGATTGCACGCGCAGAATTAAAGCGAGTCGGTGCAACCCCATCATTTCTTAATTATCACGGCTATCCAGCGGTTGTCTGCACATCAGTAAATGATCAAGTTGTTCATGGCATTCCAGATAGCTACACAATTAAAGATGGTGATTTAGTTTCGGTTGACTTCGGCGCAATCGTTGAAGGTTGGCATGGGGATAGTGCAGTCACAATTTTGATTGGCAAAGTAAGTGAAGAATCAAAAGCCTTGAGCGATGTCACATATCGTGCAATGTGGGCCGGACTAAAAGCTGCAAAAGCTGGCAACACTCTTGGCGATGTTGGTCATGCAATTGCATCAGTGGTGAACGCCGAAAACCGATGGGGGATTGTTGAAGATTATGTTGGCCATGGCATAGGCACTGAAATGCATATGGATCCGTCAGTTCCAAACTTTGGAACTCCAGGACAAGGTTTAACTCTTGAAGTTGGCATGGCAATTGCGATCGAACCGATGATCACTGCCGGCCATCAAGACACTCAAGTTCTAGACGATGACTGGACCGTGACCACATTGGATGGCCAACTCGCAGCCCATTGGGAGCACACGGTTGCCATCACTGTAGATGGCCCTTGGGTCCTGACCGAGCTGGATGACTCTCTAGCCCGTCCTTAAACCTCAAGATTTACTCTCAATTTACTCACAGATTGCTCACAGATCTAGGCCGTATTCCACGATTTGGGAAGTGAGTGCCTAGATGCCTAAACTTCGCCCTCGGCGTGCGTAAAAGCCTGACCTTTTTGGTGCCTTCCCCAAGGCTTCGATTCGGTTCGATTTTGCGCGCAAACACAAACGATTGATATGGAGCCGCCACCTTTATGGCCAAAAAAGATGGTGCCATCGAACTCGAAGGCACAATCACTGAAGCGTTGCCTAATGCGATGTTTCGAGTGGAACTTGATAACGGACATATGGTGCTAGCACACATCAGCGGAAAGATGCGTCAACATTACATTCGCATTCTTCCAAGTGACCGAGTAGTTGTAGAGCTATCGCCCTACGACCTAACTCGCGGTCGCATCGTCTACCGATACAAATAAAGTTTCAGCAGACATACGTTTGTTGATTTAAGAAGAAGGAAAACCATGAAGGTACATCCGAGCGTGAAGCCAATGTGCGACAAGTGCAAAGTCATTCGTCGTCACGGTAACGTCATGGTCATTTGCGAGAACCCTCGCCACAAACAACGTCAAGGGTAAAACCTTTTCGTTGCACAACTAAATAGCAACGCGATAAACCGTAGCCAAACTCTCGGGCCAGAGGTTTGGACGTCACCTCCAGTGTGAAGACTGGAGACTCATCCGGGCGGATGAGACCGTTTATCGCTCCGAAATCTTCACCAAACAGAAAGAAGCCGCCCAATGGCACGTATTGTTGGTGTCGATCTTCCACGCGATAAGCGCGTCGAAGTCGCTCTCACTTACATCTATGGTGTTGGTCGTCCAAGTGCGCAAGCAACCTTGGCATCGACTGGCATTGATCCAAATACTCGAGTCAAAGATTTGACAGACGAGCAAGTTATCCAGCTCCGCGATCATATTGAAGCATCCTTCAAGATTGAAGGTGACCTCCGTCGTGAGGTTGCTGCTGATATCCGTCGCAAAGTTGAGATCGGCTGCTACCAGGGATTGCGTCACCGACGTGGTCTTCCTGTTCGCGGCCAGCGCACACGTACTAATGCACGTACGCGCAAGGGCCCGAAGAAAACAGTGGCTGGAAAGAAAAAAGTCACTAAGTAGTAGTCCAGATCCCTTTGCCGGGAATCAATTAACAATCAGGAGCGAAAGAAATATATGCCCCCTAAGTCATCGAAAGCGGCTGGTTCTAAAAAGCTACGCCGTAAGGAAAGAAAGAATGTGGCCGCTGGTTCCGCATTCATTAAGAGCACTTTTAACAACACCATTGTTTCTATTACAGATCCAACTGGTGCAGTTATTTCGTGGTCGTCTGCAGGACAAGTTGGTTTCAAGGGTTCACGTAAGTCAACCCCATACGCAGCGCAAATGGCTGCTGAAGCTGCTGCCCGTCGTGCAATGGAACACGGCATGAAGCGTGTTGATGTTTTCGTTAAAGGTCCAGGTTCTGGCCGCGAAACAGCAATTCGTTCACTTCAAGCTGCTGGTCTAGAGGTCGGTTCTATCTCCGACGTTACCCCTATCCCACACAACGGATGTCGTCCTTCAAAACGACGTCGTGTCTGAGAACCTGAGGAGATAAGAAAATGGCTCGTTATACCGGAGCAGACTGCAAGCGTTGCCGTCGCGAAAAAACAAAGTTGTACCTCAAAGGTTCAAAGTGTGATTCAGGAAAGTGCCCTATTGAAAAGCGCCCTTACCCACCTGGACAACATGGTCGTAACCGAACTAAGGAATCTGAATACTTGCTACAGAAGCGTGAAAAGCAGAAGTGCGCACGTATTTATGGAATTTTGGAAAAGCAATTCCGTGGCTACTACGAAGAAGCACACCGCAAGACCGGCAAGACTGGTGAAAACCTATTGCTGATTCTTGAAACCCGTTTGGATAACGTTGTTTTCCGTGCAGGTTTTGCAAAGAGCCGCGACATGTCGCGTCAGCTAGTGCGTCACGGTCACTTCATGGTTAACGGTAAGAAAGTTGATATTCCATCTTTCCGCGTTACTCCAAGTGACATCATTGAAATTGCACCAGATTCACGTGAAGCGATTCCATTCCAAGTTGCACGTGCGGAACATGGCGAAAAGCCAGTTCCTGCTTGGATTGAAGCAATCCCAAGTCGTTCACGTATTTTGGTTCACAACATGCCAGTTCGTGCACAAATCGACACAGCAGTTCAAGAACAGCTGATCGTTGAGTTGTACTCGAGATAATTCTTAAGTTAGCCCAGAGTTTTTCTCTGGGCTAACACCACAACTGAATCGCAAACGCGATTTAGTAGTCCAACTGTGACGTCAAATTGAGGTCGTCACCGAAAGGAAGAAAAAGTGCAGATTGCACAACGCCCAGTACTGAAAGAAGAAGTTCTTTCTGAAACCCGTTCCCGTTTCACCTTGACTCCATTGGAGCCAGGCTTCGGATACACACTTGGCAATTCACTACGCCGCACATTGCTGTCATCTATTCCAGGTTCAGCAGTTACCCAGATTCAAATCAATGGCGTTCTTCACGAGTTCTCAACTCTTGAAGGTGTCAAAGAAGATGTTGTTGAAATTGTTCTTAATATCAAGAACATTGTCGTTGCATCTGACTTCGACGAACCAGTAACCATGGTTCTAAACAAGTCCGGAGCAGGCATTGCTACTGCTGGCGACATCCAAGTCCCAGCCGGTGTTGAAATTCACAACCCAGAACTTCACATTGCTACTTTGAACGACAAAGCAAACCTAAACATCACATTCCAAGTTGAACGTGGTCGCGGTTATGTTTCAGCGTTCCAAAACAACAGCCCAGACAAAGCAATTGGCGTTATTCCAATTGACTCAATCTATTCACCAGTTTTGCGTGTTACTTACAAGATTGATGCAACTCGTGTTGGTCAACGTACCGACTTCGATGCACTTGTAATTGACGTTGAAACTAAGCCAGGTCGTAGCCCACGTGATGCAATGGCATCAGCTGGCTCAACCTTGGTTGAATTGTTCGGTCTTGCTCGCGAATTGAACGAACTTGCTGAAGGTATCGAAATTGGACCATCAGCAACTGATGTTTATGCTGCAGAACAACTTGGAACTCCAATTGAACAATTGGATCTGACAGTTCGTTCTTACAACTGCTTGAAGCGCGAAGGCGTTCACACAGTTGGCGAACTTCTTTCTCGTTCAGAAGCTGATTTGATGGACATTCGTAACTTTGGTGCGAAGTCAATTGACGAAGTTAAAGCGAAATTGCAGTCACTCGGTCTTTCACTTAAGGACAGCCCAGAAGGTTGGAACCGTCCAGTAGTTGAAGAAACATGGGATGACGAAGCTGATCTGATGGAAGATAAATCATTCGTGGAGGACGAGTCCTACTAAGTAGGGACTCGTTATATAAGGAGATATAAATGCCTACCCCAACCAAAGGTGCCCGCTTAGGCGGAAGCCCAGCTCACCAACGATTGATTTTGGCGAACCTTGCTACTCAGTTGTTCCAGCATGGTCGCATCACCACCACTGAAGCAAAAGCGAAGCGCTTGCGCCCATACGCAGAGAAGTTGATCACCCAAGGTAAGCGCGGAGATCTACATGCTCGTCGTAATGCTGGCAAAGTAATTCGCGACAAAGGTGTGCTACACATCTTGTTCACCGAAATCGGTCCACGTTTTGTGAACCGTAACGGTGGATACACCCGCATCACAAAGATCAATCCTCGTCCTGGCGACAACGCGCCAATGGCAGTAATTGAACTTTGTGAACCATTGGCTGAACAGGTTGTATCAGAAGCAACCGCTGCGACTAAGAAGGCTGCGAAAGCACCTGCGAAGAAAGCAGAACCAAAAGTAGAAGCTCCTGCAGCTGAAGAAGCAATTGTTGAAGAAACAGTTGTAGAAGCTGAAGAAGTTGCTGCTGAGGTTGTAGAAGCTGCTGGCGAAGAGGAAACTCCTAAGGCATAATGCTCAATAACTTGATGCACAATGAACCCCCAGCCCTTCCGGGCCGGGGGTTCATTCGTCTGCGCATCGATTTGTCGTATGACGGCACAATGTTTGCAGGTTGGGCATCACAGCCAAAACTTCGCGCTGTGCAAAGTGAAGTTGAAAAAGCACTCCAGATTGCGTTTCACTTAAAGGACTCAGTCAACACAATTGTTGGTGGCCGCACAGACGCTGGCGTGCACGCGCGCGGTCAAGTTATTCATGCGGATGTCCCAGAGTCAGTTTTGGAAGAAGATTTTGGCAAGATTAAATATAGTTTGAATGGACTGCTCGATGCGGATGTTCGAATATTGGATTTAGTTAATTCTACATACGGATTTGATGCTCGTTTTGCTGCAATTGCGCGCACGTATTCATATTCGTTTAGTAATGGCGCACCAGATCCGCTATACCGAAACTTTGTGGTGCCAGCTTGGCGCAAACTAGATGTTGAAGCAATGAATCAAGCAAGTGAGAAATTGCTTGGCTTAAATGATTTCACCGCATTTTGTAAACGCACTCAATACGGAACTTCAATTAGAACTTTAAATCAATTTGATTGGCGACATACTGACTTTGGCGTGATGGCAACTTTAGAAGCTGATGCATTTTGTTATTCGATGGTCCGATCAATTGTGGGTTGCTTATTGCCGGTTGGCGAAGGCAGGCGCGACATCGACTATCCAAAACATGTTTTGGATAGTGAAGTCCGACATGATGACATTGTCACGATGCCCGCACATGGTTTAGTACTTGAAAAAATCAGCTATGCAGCAGATGCCGAGTTGATGGCCCGTCAGGAAATTACTCGCGCTCGTCGCGAAAATACTGAAGTAGAAAACTAATGCCACACATTGACGTGCAACACGTCACATATTCATTGCCCGATGGGCGTGTGTTATTAGATGACGTAAGTTTTAGAGTCGGGGATGGTGCGGTTGCGGCCCTAGTTGGTGCAAACGGCTCGGGTAAATCCACTTTAATGAAATTTGTCTCTGACGAATGGCGGCCGCATGAAGGTTCAATAGTTTGCAGTGGTTCAGTAGCCGTTATGCCACAGTTCATTGGCCACATGACAAACGGGACTGTGCGAGATCTGCTTTTAACCGTCGCACCAGAACGTATTCGCAAAGCCGCTAAAGAGATGATCGACACCGAATTGCTCATGATGGACGATGACAATGAGGCTAATTCAGTTCGATATGCCCAAGCAATTTCAGATTGGGCCGAAGTTGGCGGCTATGACATCGAAGTGGTTTGGGATGTCTGCACAATGGCTGCAATGGGGCAGGAATTTACAAAAGTTGAATATCGCGACGTTGGAACTCTTTCCGGTGGTGAACAAAAACGTTTAGTTTTGGAAGCCTTATTTAGCGGACCAGATGAAATCTTGTTATTAGACGAACCAGATAACTACCTTGATGTGCCAGGAAAACGTTGGCTTGAAAACAAGTTACGAGAATCTTCAAAAACAGTCTTGCTAATTAGCCACGATCGCGAATTGCTGGCATCTGCTGCCACCCACATTGTGGCAGTGGAATTAGGTGCAGCTGGTAACACGGTTTGGGTGCATGGTGGAAGTTTTAGAACATTCCACGATGCGCGAGTCGACCGGTTTGCCCGTCTTGAAGAATTGAAACTGCGTTGGGATGAAAAACATCAACAACTAAAAGATTTAGTACAGACTTTGAAAGTGAAAGCAACATTCAACGATGGAATGTCTTCCCGTTATCGGGCAGCCTGCACGCGGCTAGAAAAATTTGAGAAGGCTGGCCCGCCTCAAGCTATTCCTATTGAACAAAATTTAAAGATGCGTCTCAAAGGTGGCAGGACCGGAAAACGCACTGTTATCTGCGAACAACTTGAACTGACAAATTTAACTAAAGCATTTGATGAAGAGATTTGGTTTGGCGAACGCATCGCGGTACTTGGCGGAAACGGAACCGGAAAATCACACTTCCTCCGTTTGCTAGCTTTAGGCGGTAGTGATCCAGAGGTTGAACATCGCCCGGTAGGAGATTTAGTAATCGAACCGGTAAAACATTCTGGCATTGCAAAACTTGGCGCACGAGTTGCTCCTGGTTGGTTTGCGCAAACACATGTGAGACCAGATTTGCAAGGCAGAACTCTGTTAGAAATTTTGCATCGCGGTGACGAGCGAAGAGATGGCATGCCGCAAGAACCCGCAGCTCGCGCGCTTGATCGATATGAACTTGCCTACGCAAGTGAACAAAAATTCGACACTCTTTCAGGTGGCCAACAAGCAAGATTCCAGATTCTTTTGCTCGAACTAAGTGGTTGCACATTGTTGTTACTTGACGAGCCCACGGATAACTTGGATCTTGCAAGCGCGGATGCGCTGCAAAAAGGCCTAGATGGATTTGAAGGGACCGTAATTGCAGTAACTCACGACCGCTGGTTTGCCGATTCTTTTGACCGTTTTGTTATTTTTTCTGCTGATGGAACTGTGTTTTCAAGCGACGAGCCTGTTTGGCAAGGTCGCGGTTAATTATTTGTCGCATTTGATGTGATTTTGTTTCAAAAGTAGTGACTTTCGGCACTTAGTTAACTCGGTCTCGTAGTTCTAGTTTTAGGACATGCCAAATGGCATACAAATAAATCACTTGAGGTGGTTAAAATGAAAAGAATTCTTCTAGCCCTAACAATCGCAAGCTCAATCTTTGCAGTTACTGCTGCTGGAGCTTCCGGTTTGGGAACCCTAACTGGTGGCACAACTGTTGGTCTTGTAAACACAGGATCTGTTTCAGTTACAACAACTAGTTGTACTGACAGTCTAAGCATTGCTTACACATATGCCAATGGAACACATCAGTCCATTATCGGTGTGACACTTACTGGTGCAGTAAGTGGATCATCAACTTGTCTTGGCACAACTGCAACAGTTGTACTTAGCGATTCTGCTGGCACGTACACCAAGACAGGTAACGCAGTTTTCGCGGCACCTGGCGCAGATGCTGTCGCAGCAATCACCCTTGGAGCTGCTTACAATGTTTCAACAAATCCACTTGTTCAACTAGCAATCTCAGTTGAGTAGTTAAACAATGATTAAAACAATGGCCCGTCGTGATCACCATGAAAATAGTGGTTCAAGGCGGGTTATTGGTTTGTCCTTGTCTATTGGATTCTTCCTAGCTTGGTTTCTTTTGTTTGCACCACGCGCAGTGCTCGGACCAGCAACCTATGCAATCGTTAATGGCGTCAGCATGGAACCTCGGTATGAAACTGGTGACTTAGTTGTGGCTCGATATGAAGGCAGCTACCAAATTGGTCAAGAAGTTGTGTTTAATGCAGACGGCCGACTGGTAGTCCATGAACTTTATTCAGGAAATGCGATCACTGGTTGGCGCACTAAAGGTATTCACAATACTTGGGTGGATCCATGGATTCTTGAAAACAAAAATATTTATGGATCAGTTTGGTTTCACATCCCACAAGTCGCAGTTGTATTTACTTGGATAAAACTGAATCCATTTGGATTCGCTGGGGTTACCGCCTTGATTTCTGTTATACCAATCTTTGTTGTTCGCAGACGCAAGATAGCGTCAGAGCTGAGCGACGCACTTTTGCTTGCACATGAAGAGTCACATTGGCATAAATGGACGAAGCCAGAACGGCTTGAATTATTCGGAATGTATTTCGCATTTATTGTTGCAATTGTTTTCACTACTGTGCACTATGCGAATGGCAATTTGTTCACCCCAAATGGTTTACTTCTTGCCGCCAGCCTTTTGACAGCTGGAATTGTTTTGACTTTGCTAATTAAGTATCTCTTTGATGGCTCCGGTAGGCCGGAACCTGAAAAAACTTTGCTGGCGCTGACCGGCAGGCTGTTCCTAGTTGATGAGCGACCACACCTATTAACTGAAGCGATCTTGGTAAAAGATGCGACAGTTTTGCGCCACGTGGCCGATAAATTGCGTCTTCCCATCCTGCATTTCATCGACCCAAAGGCTCATGAGTTCTACCTAATTGGAGAGGATCACACGGTCCTTATGTGGGTAGCCCCCATCCCAGATGGCGAAAAGCTCGGAAATACCCCTGATATCACTCTCAGTTTGTGAGTAAATCAGCCGTTTTGACCCGCCTGCCCTCGTGCGGGTAACCTGCGCCTCCTGTGAAAGCGCGGGTATCTCGTGCTCCACTTACCAAACAACTACGAACGAAGGTTTTTGCTGTGCGCACTTTCCAGCCAAAAGCGAATCAAGTCGAACATACTTGGTACATCATTGATGCACAAGATGTCGTCCTGGGTCGCCTCGCAACACAAGCTGCTACCTTGCTACGCGGCAAGCACAAGCCAACATTCGCACCTCACGTTGACACTGGCGATTTCGTCATTGTTATCAACGCCGAAAAGGTTGCACTATCTGGTGCAAAGTTGACTGACAAATTTGATTACCGCCACTCAGGTCAACCTGGTGGTTTAACTGCAACTTCTTACGGCGACTTGCTTAAGTCAAACCCACGTCGCGTAATTGAAAAAGCAGTAAAGGGCATGTTGCCTCACAACCGTCTTGGTCGTCAGCAGATTACCAAGCTAAAGGTGTATGCAGGATCTGAACATCCACATGCATCACAAAAGCCTGTCCCATTCATCATCACGCAGGTTGCACAGTAAAAACAGTCGCAACCGCGATTGTGTGAAAGGAAAAAAGTGACTGAAGTCGCTGAGGTTTACACAAGTGAGACTGCCGCTCCGGCAAAAGCTGCTCACTCAGTAAAGGCTGCACCAAGTAATGCAACAGGCCGTCGCAAAGAAGCAATCGCACGTGTGCGTTTGGTTCCAGGCACCGGACGTTGGGTTATCAATGGTCGCGATCTTGCTAACTACTTCCCAAACAAAGTTCACCAACAATCAGTTAACGATCCATTCAAACTTTCAGGCCTTGAAGGCAAGTTTGATGTGTTCGCAACTATGAATGGTGGCGGTGTTTCTGGTCAAGCAGGCGCACTTCGTCTAGGTATCGCTCGTGCACTTAATGCAATCGATGCTGATGCTCTTCGCCCAAGCCTTAAGAAGGCTGGCTTCCTAACCCGCGATTCACGCGCTAAGGAACGTAAGAAGTACGGTTTGAAGAAAGCCCGTAAGGCTTCTCAGTACTCAAAGCGTTAATTCACTCTTATACAAAACCCTCGCATTGCGGGGGTTTTGTTTTATCCGCACAAGGTTAGGCTTTCGCTCTTATGGGTCGCTTATTTGGAACAGACGGAGTTCGCGGTCGCGCGAACGTTGATCTAACTGCAGAAATTGCACTTGATTTGTCTGTTGCCGCTGCCCACGTGCTTGGTGATCTGGGTGCTTTTTCAGGTCATCGCCCAATCGCGATAGTTGGTCAAGATTCCCGAGCAAGTGGTGAGTTCTTGCAAGCTGCAGTTGTTGCTGGCCTTGCGAGTGCCGGAGTGGATGTAAAACTTGTTGGGATTGCACCAACTCCAGCCGTGGCATTTCTAGTTGCCCAAACCGGTGCCGACTTAGGAGTAATGCTTTCAGCAAGTCACAATCCAATGCCGGACAATGGAATTAAATTCTTTGCCCGCGGTGGGGTGAAGTTGGCTGACGAAGTTGAAGATCAAATTGAAGCCCGGATGGGTGAAGATTGGTCGCGCCCAACAGGAAGTGATGTTGGTCGGGTAATTGATTCGCCAGAATTGTTAGAACTTTATATTCAACATGTGGTTGAAACCGCAAAGCAATCTCTTGCAGGATTGAAGGTAGTGGTTGATGCTGCAAATGGAGCTGCATCTTTTGTGGCTCCAGAAATCTATCGTCGTGCTGGCGCAGAAGTAATTGAGATTCACTGCTCGCCAAATGGCACCAACATCAATGAAAATTGTGGATCAACACACATGGAAGATTTGCAATCGGCAGTAGTTAAACAAAAAGCAGATATCGGTGTGGCACATGACGGCGATGCTGACAGATTTCTTGCAGTTGATGCAAAAGGTGAGATTGTTGATGGCGACCAAATCATGGCTGTTCTCGCTGTTGCTAAGCGCGATGCTGGAACACTTAAATCAAACACAGTAGTTTCAACCGTGATGGCGAACTTAGGTTTCAAAATTGCAATGCAAAATGAAAAGATTGATGTTGTTGAAACTGCAGTCGGCGATCGCTATGTTCTTGAAGCTATGCGCGATGGTGGCTATAACTTTGGTGGCGAACAAAGTGGACATGTAATTCTCAGTGAATTTGCAACTACTGGAGATGGCGCACTAACTGCATTGCAACTCATGTCACGTATGGCGCTGACAAAAAAGCCTTTGAGTGAGCTTGCCTCGGTAATGGCCAAACTCCCACAAGTCTTGATAAATGTAAAGAATGTTGACAAGAACGCAACCGATTCAAATACGAAAGTGCAGTCAGTAGTTAAAGAAGTTGAATCTGTGCTTGGCAATACCGGCCGCGTGCTCCTGCGCCCTAGTGGCACCGAGCCAGTTGTGCGGGTAATGGTTGAAGCTGCCACAAAGGAACTTGCCCTAGAACAAGCCCAGCGAATAGTTGACGTTGTGGCTTTAGAACTAGCAATATAAATAGTAATTAGACTTGCCGATATGTGCGGAATCGTTGGATACGTAGGAAAGCAATCAGCCCTTGATGTGATCGTGGCTGGTTTGCGCCGACTTGAATATCGCGGTTACGACTCGGCCGGTGTGGCAGTAGTGGCAAATGGAGTGATTGAAACCCGCAAAAAAGCTGGCAAACTCATTAATCTTGAAAACGAAATTGAATCTACACCGCTAACGCAATCACACACTGGTATTGGTCACACCCGCTGGGCAACCCACGGTGGGCCAACTGATCTAAATGCGCACCCACATTTATCAGAAGACAAAAAAGTTGCTGTTATTCACAATGGCATTATCGAAAACTTTAGTGAACTGCGCACAGAGCTAATGGCAGCTGGCATCAAGTTGCAAAGTGATACCGACACCGAAGTAGTTGCACATTTACTTTCTTCGATTTTGCCTAGTGTAAAAAATGATCTCGCAGAAGCGATGCGCAAAACCTGTGGCCGACTCCGCGGTGCTTTTACGTTAGTCGCGGCCCATGCAGATTTCCCAGACCTAGTAGTAGGTGCCCGACGTAATTCGCCGTTGGTAGTTGGCCGCGGTGTGAATGAAAACTTTCTAGCTTCTGATGTGTCAGCTTTTATTGCTCACACCCGAAATGCTATTGAGCTTGGCCAAGACCAAGTTGTGGAGTTGCGCGCAGACTCAATTCGAGTAACAGATTTTGCGGGTAAAGAAGTTGCAGTTACCGAATATGAAGTTACCTGGGATGCAGCAGCTGCAGAAAAGGGTGGTTTCGACACCTTTATGCTGAAAGAAATTTCTGAACAACCGAAAGCGGTTGCTGACACTTTGCTTGGCCGCATCAAGAACAACCGAGTCGAACTAGATGAAATGAAATTCAGTGCTGAAGAACTTCGTTCAGTAGACAAAATAATCATCACTGCGTGCGGCACTGCTTACCATTCAGGATTGATCGCTAAATACGCAATCGAAAGATGGACCAGAGTTCCATGCGAAGTTGAACTTGCCAGTGAATTTCGTTACCGCGATCCGATTTTGGATAAGAACACTTTAGTGATTGCGATTTCCCAATCTGGCGAAACCATGGACACCTTGATGGCAATTCGCTATGCAAAAGAACAGGGAAGCCGCGTGCTTTCGATTTGCAACACCCAAGGGTCAACAATGCCGCGAGAAAGTGATGCGGTGATTTACACGCATGCTGGTCCAGAAATTGCAGTTGCTTCTACGAAAGCATTCTTAACCCAAGTCATTGCGGTTTACATGTTTGCACTTTTCTTGGCCCAGGTTCATGGTTCAGAGCTAGATCTCGAATCATTGGTTGCAGAAGTTGCCGACATGTCCGCAAAAGTTGATTTAGTTCTCGACACAATGCAACCAGTACGCGATCTTGCAAAGCAATATGTAGATGCAAATTCAGTTTTGTTCATTGGCCGCCATGTGGGATATCCAGTAGCTCTTGAAGGCGCATTAAAGCTTAAAGAGCTTGCATATATGCATGCTGAAGGTTTTGCCGCTGGCGAACTCAAGCACGGACCGATTGCTTTGCTTGAAGATGGACTTCCGGTTTTTGTAATTGTGCCATCACCAACTGATTCGCCGGTGCTTCATGAAAAAATAGTTTCAAATATTCAAGAAGTTCGGGCTCGTGGCGCTCATACAATTGTTGTGGCCCAAGAAGGCGATGAATCTGTAGTTCCGTTTGCTCATCACATCATTCGCATACCGGCCTGCCCAACGCTTTTGCAGCCAGTAGTCGCGACAGTCCCATTACAAGTTTTTGCTTGTGAAATGGCAACCTTAAAAGGTTATGACGTAGATCAACCGCGAAACCTAGCTAAATCTGTGACGGTGGAGTAGCAGATATTTAGGTTAAACGGGAGATGCAGATTTTTCCGTGATTTCATTTTCATTAATGACCAAGTCATTTTCCACTGGAACACAAACCATATTTAGCGCAACGGTACGGCCAAAAATATTCTGCTTGTTGGTGAAATAGTTATTGCGGTTAAAATAATAAGTAACATGCCAATACATTCGATATTTGAGATCCCAAAGCATTTGAATGAGTGATTCTGATGTACCTTCACCAAATCGATGGTTTCCGTTATTTTCGATGTACATCAAAGGTCTATTATTACTAATTGTTTCAAGAGCACCTTTCAAAACCATCAGTTCCATGCCTTCAACATCTATCTTTATAAAGTTAGGCTGACTAAATCTTTTCAGGCTATCAATTTTGTTAACTACTACTTTTTTGTTTGATGGATTTTCAATTTCCAAAAGCGAAATGGCTCCAAAATTCCAAGCCTGTTGATAATTGACTTCAGGTAATGGAGTCTCACCGTCAATGTCGCCCAGCGCCATCCATAGTGGAGTCACATTCTCACAATTATTGATTGACAAATTTGCGCATAGCAATTTGAATATTTCTAATTGAGGCTCAAACGCGATAACTTCTCCACTTGGAACAAACTGAGAAAGCGGAATAGTCTGTGAACCTATGTTTGCACCTATTTCCCATATGACATCCGTAGGCTTTATGAGCTCTCGAAACATCGATACTTCTTGTTCGCAATATTCCCCGTAAAGTTCCAAACTTTTACCTACGTATGAATCGTTCTGGTTATAGAGAAAATATCCGTACCTTGCCTCTATCCCACGTGTGGGTGGTGCGAATTGATGAATATTTCTCATGATTCCCCTGGCATTTGAGATTTAGCACTTCTTCGGAATCTTAATGGATATATTTGAAACTGGAAACTAATTTTCATAAGTAACCGTTCTATGCGATAAGAAAGTGTAAGATCGGTATTAGGAAAAATAGGGCAAGTGAGACATCATGATAATTGGCATCGGAGTAGATGTTGTAGACATCGAACGTTTTGAATCACTAATGCAACGTCAACCGACTTTTCTAAATCGAGTATTAACCGATGTTGAGAGTCATCATCGAGATGGAACCATCCGAAGCGGGGCATCACTCGCAGCTCGATTCGCCGCAAAAGAAGCCGTCGCCAAATCTCTAGGTGGTCCGGCTGGCTTGAGTTGGCATGACGTGATCGTGCACACCGACTTGTCGGGCAAACCTTCACTTGAAATCAAAGGCGCTGCATTGCAACTAGCTAATTCGATGGCCGTGAGCCGCTGGCATATCTCGCTCACGCATGACGGCGGGCACTCAATTGCCTACGTAATTGCCGAGTCTTAGACACTCAAAATTTCGCTTACCTAGGGCTTAAGGGCAGAATTGCCCTCATGGCAACCGTCCGGACTAAGCGCGCCACAGCCAAGGTGAACCTGGCTGCGATTGAGCACAACATCAAGATCTTGAAAGAGACCGCTGGGGTGCCAGTACTTGCTGTGGTCAAGGCTGATGGTTATGGACATGGCGCAGTGCCAGTTGCGTTGGCCGCAAAAACAGCGGGTGCCGATTGGCTTGGGGTGGCATTCCTAGATGAGGCTTTCGAACTAAGAAATAACAATGTGCCCGGTCCAATATTGGCTTGGCTATTGGATGAGTCGGACAATTTTGCGGAAGCACTTGATCAAGACATTGACATGTCTGTCAGTTCAATTTTAATACTACAAAAAATTAGTTCACTTGCAAAACAGCGCGGCATGAATGCGCGCGTTCATGTAGAGGTTGATACCGGTTTGTCTCGAGCAGGTGTCGCACTAGACGATTTCGAAAACTTCTTTGCCGAGTTTAAAAACGTTAGCAATATTGAATTGATTTCTATATGGTCGCATTTGGCTTGCGCAGATGAACCTAAGCACCCAGCAAATGCGATGCAACATAAGAATTTTGAACACGCGCTATCAGTAGCTGCATCACTTGGGCTCCAGCCGCAAATGCGGCATCTTGCAAATAGTGCGGCTGCACTTGTGCATCCAGAATTCCGTTATGACATGGTCCGATGTGGAATTGCAACATACGGAATAGCACCAGGTGGCGAATTGAGTGACGCAAGCAAATTCAAACTCAAAGGCGTCATGACTGTAGTTTCACAAATCGCAACTGTTCGAAAACTAAAAGTTGGCGATGGAGTTTCGTATTCATTCAAATGGACAGCTTCAAAACCAACCACAGTTGGTTTAATCCCTATCGGATATGCAGATGGCGTTATTCGACACCTAACAAAAACCGGTAGCATCACCTACAAAGGAAAGCAATTTCCTATCGTTGGAACTGTATGTATGGATCAATTTCTGGTTGATTTTGGCGACACAGAAGTATCGGTTGGCGAAGAAGTTATTCTCTTTGGCGATGGTGGAATGTCTGCTCATGCCTGGGCACAACAAGTTGACGCAATTGGATACGAGCTTGTGACAAGGCTAGGTAATCGAATCGAACGTGAATACGTAGACGGTGTGCAGTGAGCGCATTGGCCAAAGGCGGCAAAGCACTGGTGCTCGGTACCCTTGCAGCAGCGTTTGGGGTTGGCGCAGTAGCCGGGGTGGTTGCTGAACGAGCTTTGATTGGACGCAATCTTCGCAAGACTCCAGGTGCATCAGAACCTTTTGGAACTTTGCATTCAGAGAAGATTGAAGTGGTTGCTTCTGATGGGGTGAAACTGCATGCTGAAGTAGATGCCGCTTTCGACAACAATAATGAAGTCACGGTTTTGTTTGCACACGGTTATGCACTTCGAATGGATGAATTCCATTTTCAACGTCGAGATTTGCGGCACCTGGCCCGCATGGCTTTTTATGACCACCGCGCACATGGAAAATCAGAGGCTGGCAGTCGGGAGAACCGCACCATCTGGCAACTTGGTTCGGATCTAAATTCAGTTATTGAAAAAGTCTGCCCAACTGGTGACATTGTTTTAGTTGGCCATTCAATGGGTGGGATGAGTGTGCAAGCGCTTGCGAAAAGCAATCCTGAGCTTTTTGGATCGCGCATCAAAGCAGTAATTTTGATTTGTACAAGTTCAGGTGGCGTAACAGAGGTTCCACTTGGACTACCAGATTTCATTGGCAAGTTCATACAGGGAATTGCGCCTGGCGTAACAAATGTATTAGTAGGTGAACAAAATTTTGTAGATAAGTCTCGCGAAGCTGGCAATGATTTAACTTTACTTTTGACGAGGCGATACTCGTTCGGTTCGGAAGTTTCAGTTGAGCTAACTGAGTTTGTTGCAGATATGCATGGCCACACCTCGATTGAAGTAATTGGCGATTACTTAAAGGCTGTTTCAGAATTTGATGGTAAAGAATTTCTGCCAATCTTAGAAAAGGTTTCCACAACTATTTTGGTGGCGAAAGATGATTTGCTGACTCCGCTTTCGCATAGTGAAGAGATTGCAAGCCTTGTTCCTAATTCTCAACTCATAATTGTCCCTGAATCTGGGCATATGCTGCCTTTGGAAAAATATCAGGAATTAAATGAAGTAATCACCAATGTCGTAAAGAAAGTTAGAAACAACGCGTGACCACTTTTAATTGCATCACTGCTGACCAGACGCACGCACTAGGTCTGCAACTGGCAAAGCATTTGCGTGCTGGTGATGTTGTAATTCTTGATGGCCCACTAGGTGCCGGCAAAACCACTTTCACCCAAGGTGTTGCTGTCGGTCTTGATGTGCGTGGGCCGATTACAAGTCCTACCTATGTGATTTATCGGATTCATCCAAATAATGAAGCTGGCCCAGCTTTAATTCACTTAGATGCTTACCGGCTAGATTCCTTAGCCGAAGTGGATGATTTAGATCTTGATTCAAATCTCTACAATGCGGTTCTCGTTGCTGAATGGGGAAGTGGAAAACTTGAAAACATCGCCGACGATTATTTAGTTGTCGAATTCACTCGAAACGACGACGACTCCCGGCGTATTACTTTTATTCCAAACGGGAATCGTTGGGATGATTTACTCAGTAACGGTATTGCATGAAAATTCTGGCACTAGACACCAGCACATCACGCGTGACCGTTGCATTTCTTGATGGCAAGGAAGTAATCTCGCAAAAAACTGGCGGCGAATTAACTGGCGCACAATTCCATGGTGAACTGCTTGTTGGACTGATCGCCGAAGTTTTGAATGGCTCTATGCCCGATCGGATTGCCGTTGGCATCGGACCTGGCCCTTACACGGGACTACGAGTTGGGATTACAACCGCAGAAGTGCTTGCACATGCTTGGGGAATTGAAGTAGTTGGCATCCCAACCTTGAGCGCACTAGCGCATGGACATATACGTCGTGGTGGCGAAAAGGGAACTGCAATCCTTGATGTGAAGCGCAAAGAGATTGCTTGCCAAGATTTTGATGCCACCGGCAACTTGCAAGGCGATCCAATATTGATTCGCATTACAGAATTTGAAAAACAGAATTATTTAAACTTAGTGGGTCCAGCTTTTGTCACTCAGGTTTTGATTTCTCCGAAAGTAAACGACCCAAGTCCCGTTGATGCGGTTGATATTGCATTGCTTGGGCAGGTTGCAAAGCCAAGCACGATAACTCCGCTTTATTTACGTCAGCCCGATGCGGCGGAACCAAAACCACCAAAGTTGGTTAGCAATGACTGAATTTAAAGTTATTGATCAATCCCATTTCGCGGAAGTTATGGAAATTGAAAAAGCACTTTTTGGCAGAGAAGCTTGGAGTAAATCAGTTTTTCAAAGTGAACTTGATTTAGTGCCAGATCAACGAATGTATTGGGTTGCATTAGATGGTGAAAAAGTTGTGGGTTATAGCGGGGTAGCTGTAATTGATGATTTTGCTGACGTGGCAACTATTGCAGTTGCGGTGGATCACCAGCGCAAAGGAATTGGCGCAGTTCTATTTCAAAAGATTTTGGATTATGCAACTGATCATCTTGTAAAGCGCATCATGCTTGAAGTGCGCACCAACAATGAAACTGCAATCAAGATGTATAAAAAGTATGGATTTGAAACAGTTGCGATGCGTCCAAACTATTACGGACCAATGCTCGATGCGTATGTGATGGAACTGGTGGTGCAAAATGCCTGAACCGCTAGTACTCGGAATTGAAACTTCATGTGATGAAACTGGAGTTGGCATTGTTCGTGGCCACACCCTTTTAGCTGATGCAGTTGCTAGCAGTGTTGAGGAGCATGCTCGTTTTGGTGGTGTAGTTCCAGAGGTTGCATCACGAGCTCACCTTGAAGCGATGGTGCCAACAATCGAGCGTGCCTGTAAAGATGCTGGAATCAAACTAAAAGATGTGGATGCGATTGCAGTCACGGCAGGCCCGGGCTTAGTCGGTGCACTTCTCGTTGGTGTTGCGGCAGCGAAATCCCTCGCATATGCGCTCGACAAACCAATCTTTGGCGTGAACCATCTTGCCTCACACGTTGCTGTTGACACTTTAGAACATGGTCCACTTCCCGAACCTGCAATTGCGATGTTGGTTAGCGGCGGCCACTCTTCAATTTTGTATGTGCCCGATCTTGCAAAGGAAGTTATTTCGCTAGGTTCGACTATGGATGATGCAGCTGGTGAAGCGTTCGACAAAGTTGCCAGAGTTTTGGGTCTTCCTTTCCCAGGTGGACCTGAAATAGATCGAATTGCAAAATCAGGTAACCCAACCTCAATTGATTTCCCGCGCGGGCTCACATCCAAAGCAGATGTTGAAAAACACGAGTTTGATTTCTCATTTTCGGGAATCAAAACTGCCGTTGCAAGATTTGTAGAATCCGAAAACAAAAAGGGCAACCAGATAAATATTGCTGATGTGGCAGCGAGTTTCCAAGAAGCTGTGACCGATGTGTTGAGTGCGAAGGCGATTGCAGCCTGCAAGAAGCAAGGTGTTGAATATTTAATTCTTGGTGGCGGCGTTGCTGCGAATTCGAGACTGCGCTATTTGGTCGAAACTCGGGCCGAAAAAGCTGGTGTGAAAGTTCGCATCCCACGGCCAGGTCTTTGCACAGACAACGGTGCGATGGTGGCCGCGCTTGGATCAATCATGGTTTCAAGTGGTGTGCTGCCAAGTCCAATGCAGTTCGGCGCAGACTCTTCGATGCCGATAAATCTAATTCACTATTGATTCTTACTTGTTATTTAATCTGATTCGACGCTAACTTGTTATTTGTTTAACTTGATATTTGTCTAACTAGATGTGCGCTGGGACAAGATTGCAGTGGTTTTGTCCCCGATGCGCGCTAGGAGCAAACAAACTAGTTTGTCGCCGGCCAAGCCTTTTTTGAGTTGCTTTGTCAAAGCATCAATATCTCCGCGATATCCACGAGCAATTATTTGCACGTCATACGCTTGATGAGACTTGAGTGCCTCTGCGATCTTCTTCTCATCGAACTCTAAGGTTTGCAAAACTTCATAACTTGTAAATAGACCAGAATCTTCAGGTTCATTATCAAGTGAAAGAAAACCAAGGTGTTCATCTATGCGGTGTGAATTTGTTTTCGCTGCGAGTTGCTGAACCAATCCAGAACGAGTGATAGCTGGCGATGCGTCTAATACAAACTTTCCTATGGGTCCAACCTCGTCAGATGCAATGTCCGCATCAGAAATTTCTTCGAATTCTCCATGACGGTTGATTGTGATTGCAGATTTTCCAGGCTTTAGCCCAAAGCCACTAAACCACACACTTGCTTCAAGAAGTGAACCGCGAATTGCGAACCAATAAGTGCGAGAGTCATTTGGCAACAAATCGTGGCTGATTCCTGGTGCAACTTTTGCGATGAGTTTCGGATTGCGTTTGCCAAGATCTAATACCCATTGCCAAGATGGAGACCAGTCGCTTGGGTTAGTTACACGATTGCCTGAGTTACCTGAAATGTTTCGAGCGGCATTTACATCACGTCTTGCTGGATCCACAAAAACACTTTCCACATTTTGCAAAACTTTATTTAATGCTAGCTCGTCTTTAACAACGTCAAATATTTGAACATCAATTGGTGCAAGATTCTTGTTTGCAATTGCATGGACTTCTACGTCCCGCTCGACTGCGATGACTTTCAAACCAGCTTCAGCAAATGAAGCAGATTCAAAGCCAAGGCCGCAGCCAAGATCTGCAATTGATGCGATGCCAAGATCTTTGAGCTTTTGGCTTCGCCAGGTGCGAACCAGAGGATGGGTGGCCTGCTCGATGCCATCGCGGGTCAGTAGCCATTTGGGAGCATCCCCCCAGCGCAGAACTAGCCGATTTCGAAGTTCGGCCTGAAAGGCACAGGCAGTGCGGTAACTAGCCGGCAGTGAGAAGTGTCTGTCGAGTTCGGAAGCCAATTTGAGCGGGTCTGTGCCTGTTTTTAGGGCTTCCTGGGCCATTTCAATGGCGCTTTGCCCATGTTCAGTCTGAAGCCACTCAACTATCTCGCTCATGGGGGCATTGTGCCGTTAAATCTGTGGGTTTTGCTCACAAAGTTGGCACTCGGTTTGTGGGAGTGCTAACCCTTGCTTAAACTGCGCTCAGCATTCGCAGGAAGCTTTGCGAATGATCCAAATAACCTGAAATATGGAGGGAAATTCGTGTCGGTCAATCTAAAACCACTCGAAGATCGCATCGTGATTCAAGCACTTGATGCTGAACAAACGACCGCATCTGGACTTGTTATCCCAGACACTGCGAAAGAAAAGCCACAAGAAGGCAAAGTTGTTTCAGTAGGGCCAGGTCGTTTCGACGAATCTGGCAAGCGTGTTCCACTAGATGTAAAAGTCGGTGACGTTGTTATCTTCTCGAAGTACGGCGGAACCGAAGTTAAATACTCTGGAACGGAATACCTAATCCTCTCAGCTCGCGATGTGCTCGCGATCGTTGAAAAATAATTAAGCGAAACCCACTCCATTTTTGGAGTGGGTTTTCACTTTAAGCAAACAAAATTAAGGATTTCAAATGTCAAAGATTGTCGAATTTGATGAGCACGCTCGTCGCGCACTTGAACGTGGCGTAAATGCTCTAGCTGACACAGTGAAGGTAACCCTTGGACCTAAGGGTCGAAATGTTGTTATCGACAAAAAGTGGGGTGCACCAACAATCACTAACGATGGTGTAACCATCGCTAAAGAAATCGATCTTGAAGATCCATTCGAAAACCTAGGTGCCCAACTTGTTAAAGAAGTTGCCACCAAAACCAATGACGTTGCAGGTGATGGAACTACCACCGCAACTGTACTGGCCCAAGCATTTGTTAAAGAAGGTCTGAAAGTTGTTGCCGCTGGTGCTGCACCAATGGACATTAAAAAGGGTATTGAAAAAGCAGTAGTTGCCTTGAAAGATGCACTTTCAGCTGCTTCGCGCCCAGTTGCTAACAAAGAAGAAATTGCACAAGTAGCAACCATTTCTTCGCAAGACCGTGCAATTGGTGAACTAATCGCTGATGCTTTCGACAAGGTCGGCAAAGATGGCGTGATTTCAGTTGAAGAAGCATCAACTACCGGTTTGGAACTTGAATTCACCGAAGGTATGCAATTCGATAAGGGTTACATCTCTCCTTACTTTGTTACTGATTCAGAACGCATGGAAGCAGTCCTAGACGATCCATTGATTCTGCTTGTGCAAACCAAGATTTCTGCAATTAATGAATTATTGCCACTGCTAGAAAAAGTCACTCAGACTGGCAAACCACTATTCATTGTGGCTGAAGATGTAGATGGCGAAGCACTTTCAACTCTCGTGGTAAACCGGATTCGTGGCTTGTTCGCTTCATGTGCAGTTAAAGCTCCAGCATTCGGTGACCGCCGAAAAGCAACATTGCAAGACATCGCAATCTTGACTGGTGCCCAAGTTATTTCTGCTGAAATTGGTTTGAAGTTAGACCAAGTTGGACTCGAAGTACTTGGCACTGCCCGTCGTGTAATTGTCACCAAAGATGCAACCACAATTGTTGACGGTGGCGGAAAGAGTGAAGAAGTTCAGGCACGTGTTGCTCAAATCCGCGCTGAAATCGAACGCACTGACAGCGACTGGGATCGTGAAAAACTCCAAGAGCGGGTTGCGAAACTTGCCGGCGGTGTTTGCGTAATCAAAGTTGGTGCCCACACCGAAGTTGAATTGAAAGAAAAGAAACACCGCATCGAGGATGCTGTTTCTGCAACTCGTGCAGCAATCGACGAAGGCATTGTGCCTGGTGGCGGCTCTGCACTGGTTACAGCTTCAAAAGTACTTGACGATTCCCTTGGTGAAACTGGTGACATCAAAGTTGGTGTTGGCATTGTTCGCGCAGGAATTGTTGAACCACTTCGTTGGATTGCTGAAAACGGTGGCGAAAATGGTTATGTAGTAGTTGCTAAAGTTAAAGAAACTGGACTTGGCTACAACGCAGCAACCGGCGAATACGGCGACCTAATCGCTGCTGGTGTTCTCGATCCTGTAAAAGTAACTCGTTCTGCTTTGGAAAATGCTGCTTCAATTGCAGCAATGCTTTTAACCACCGAAGTTCTTGTTGTTGAAAAACCAGAACCAAAAGACGAACCAGCCGGACATGGTCATAGCCATGGACCTGGCGGGCATGGTCACTAACTAATACAAATCCAATAACTAATGGCGCAAAGGGTTTCCTTTGCGCCATTAGTTATTGGGAGAGAGAATCAAGCTATTTGTGGTTTGGTGCCGCGACGTGTGTAAATATCTTCACGATCGTCTTCGGACATACCGCCCCAAATTCCGTAAGGCTCACGAACAGAAAGTGCATGTGCTGCACATTGCTGAATAACTGGGCAAGTTGCACAGACTGCTTTCGCACGTTCAATTCGATTTGCTCGAGCAGGACCACGTTCGCCTTCAGGATGGAAGAACATCTCTGTATCTTCACCTCGACATGCGCCATCTGACTGCCACTGCCAAACCTCAGGAAGAGGTTTCGGTAGCCGAGAGATATCTGCCATTTCGAGCTCCTTTTGTAGGAATAAGGGAAACTTACTAGCGTTGCAAAGGTTGGTCAACTATCGAATATCCAAGATTTGTCCGATAAACGGTCAATAATTAGAGATAAGCGGACAATTCACCACATTTCTGTGTCCTAGAAAGCGCTTTCTTACGTAAAGCGCAACGATTTCCTTATGCGAACGCTCACTCAAACTTTCACCGTCGCAATAGTGGCCCGCAGGCTAGGCGTGGCCGCTGCAACGCTTCGCACCTGGGATCGCCGTTATGGGCTCGGTCCAAGTGCTCATCAGGCTGGTGCTCATAGACGGTACACACTCGAAGATTTAGCTCGCCTTGAATCAATGCGGCGCATGGTTAATGCTGGAGTTCCAGCATTTGATGCTGCACGTATTGCAGCTGAAGCAGACATCAATCAACTACCGCAAATTCAATTTATTGACGACCTAACAAATTCGGTGATGGTGCAATCTGTTATTTCGCATACCGTGAATTTGGAAAGTGGAACTGCTGTTGCAAAAGGATTAATCAGAGCGGCATCGAGTCTGGATTCAATTGCCTGCCATGCGATTATTTCACGATCGATAAATCAACGTGGTGTGGTAAAAACTTGGGATGAAGTAATTGCACCTGTATTAGTTGCAATTGGCGAAAAATGGGCAACTACAAATCGCGGAATTGAAGTTGAACATTTACTGAGCGATCAAATCACATTAGCATTTATGCAATTATCGAATTCAGTAACTAACCCAATTAATTCAAGACCAGCATTGTTGGTTTGTGCTCCAGATGAAATGCATTCGCTTCCACTCTATGCGGTCGCAGCTGGGTTGGCAGAAAAAGGAATTTCATCTCGAAATTTAGGAGCACGAGTTCCACACGAATCACTCGTCTCATCGATGGAAAGAATTGGCCCGGCTGCAGTTTTGGTCTGGAGTCAAACATCAGGTTTAGCCGAACCCGTGAGGCTCGCAGGCCTGCCACATTTACGGCCTACTGCCAAGATATTCGCCGGCGGACCTGGCTGGATGCAGCCGCTGCCAGCTGGCGTGATTCAGCTTTCTTCGCTCGGCCAAGCGGTCAATTATTTGGCCAAATCCTGCATTTCTTAGAGTGAAAACCGGTTCGAAAGCTCATCTTTGAGCAGACTAAACTTCGCTGCCTAGAGATAGCAGGTAGTAATGAAAGATTTCCCACTCGGGCCACTATCGGATTTCGACGCCAAGTTTGGGTTCACTGGTCTCACCTACGACGACGTGCTGTTGCTACCAGCTGCTAGTGATGTTGTGCCTAGCGAAGTAGATACAACTACGCGCCTGACAAGAAAAATTACTTTGCGAGTTCCATTGGTTTCTTCAGCCATGGACACCGTCACAGAATCTCGAATGGCAATTGCGATGGCTCGTCAAGGTGGCGTCGGTGTTCTACACCGAAATCTTTCAATAGACGATCAAGCTGGACAAGTTGATTTAGTTAAACGTTCTGAAGCGGGAATGGTTTCTAACCCAATTACATGCTCCCCAGACAACACACTTGAAGAAGTAGATAACTTGTGTGGTCACTACAGAATTTCTGGCGTTCCAGTAGTTGATAGCAATGGCAAACTTCTTGGCATTGTCACAAATCGTGACATGCGGTTTGAAGAAAGTAAAAATCGTTTAGTCCGTGATCTCATGACAAAAATGCCACTAGTAACAGGTCCGGTTGGCATCAGTTCTGAAGATGCACTTGAACTTTTAAAACGACACAAAGTTGAAAAGCTTCCGCTAGTTGATAGCGATGGAATATTGCGTGGTCTTATTACCGTTAAGGATTTCGTAAAGAAAGATCAATATCCACTTTCAACAAAAGACGCCAATGGCCGATTGATGGTTGGCGCTGCTGTTGGTGTCGGTGAAGATGCATATTTGCGTAGTCGCACGTTGATTGACGCTGGTGTTGATTTCATTGTGGTTGACACTGCGCATGGACATTCAAATGCCGTACTTGAAATGGTTAGCCGTTTAAAGAAAGACACGAAAGTTGAAGTAATTGGCGGGAACATCGCCACCAAAGATGCAGCCAAAGCTTTGATTGATGCTGGCGCAGATGCGTTGAAGGTTGGGGTTGGCCCAGGCTCCATTTGCACAACTCGCGTTGTGGCCGGAGTTGGCGTGCCGCAAGTCACTGCAATTTATGCAGCCGCATTAGTGGCGAAGGCCGCTGGTGTCCCGATTATTGGCGACGGAGGCTTGCAATACAGCGGTGACATTGCAAAGGCATTAGTAGCTGGAGCTGACACTGTGATGATCGGTTCTTTGTTAGCAGGTTGCGCTGAAGCGCCGGGCGAAGTTGTGTTCATTAACGGAAAGCAATTTAAGGCCTACCGAGGAATGGGTTCACTCGGTGCGATGGAATCGCGAGGTCCGAAACGATCTTTTTCAAAAGATCGCTACTTCCAAGATGATGTTTTGTCAGATGACAAACTTGTTCCAGAAGGTGTTGAAGGCCAAGTGCCTTATAGCGGTCCGCTTAATGCAGTCGCTCATCAACTTGTTGGCGGCTTACGTGCATCCATGGGTTATGCGGGAGCCGCAACAGTTGCTGAATTGCAAAAGAATGGTCGTTTCATTCGAATCACTTCGGCAGGTTTGAAAGAAAGCCATCCACACGATATTCAACTAACCAACGAAGCACCGAATTACCACGGGCGATAGGTGAAATATGTCTGAATTTGATATTGGTCGTAGCAAGCGCGCGCGCGAAGCTTTTAGCTTTGATGATATTTCCGTTGTCCCAAGTCGCCGTACACGTGATGGTGCGGATGTGAATCTAAATTGGCAAATCGATGCGTATTCATTTGCCCATCCAATCGTGGCGGCTCCAATGGATTCAATTGCATCACCTGAATCTGTAATTGCAGTTTCAGGTCTTGGCGGATTAGCAGTTTTAGATTTAGAAGGTCTATGGACTCGATACGAAGATCCATCAAAGATTTACGCGCAAATTGCTAAAGCCGATTCTTTTGAAGCGACATCGATTTTGCAAAAGGCGTATTCCCAAGCAATCAAACCAGAATTAGTTGCTGCCCGAGTTAGCCAATTGCGTAGTGCTGGTGTGGTGGTCGCAGGTGCGCTTAGTCCTGAACGTACTTTGCAATTCCACAAAACTATTGTCGATGCAGGTGTAGACATATTTGTGATTCGTGGAACTACAGTTTCTGCCGAACACGTTTCATCCCGTGGTGAAACTTTGAACTTAAAAGAATTTATCTACGAACTTGATGTTCCAGTTATTGCAGGCGGAGTTGCCACATACAAAGCGGCCCTTCACCTAATGCGGGCTGGTGCAGCTGGCGTATTGGTTGGCTTCGGTGGCGGGGCAACCCACACCACGGCTGATGTACTTGGGCTTCGGGTGCCGATGGCAACAGCAGTCTCTGAAGTGGCTGCCGCTCGACGTGAATACCTAGATGAGTCCGGCGGACGCTATGTCCACGTAATTGCCGACGGTGCAATGGGACGTTCGGGCGACATGGTCAAAGCACTGGCTTGTGGGGCTGATGCGGTCATGGTTGGTTCGCCACTTGCTCGGGCAACTGACGCCCCTGGCAGAGGCCGGCATTGGGGCCGTGAGGCTTGCCATGGCGATCTGCCGCGTGGATCTGTTGCTAACTTTGAACAAGTTGGCTCGATGGCTGAAATCATCAATGGCCCTTCGCGCATTGCTGATGGCACGATGAATCTAGTTGGCGCAATCCGCAAGAGCATTTCTATTTGCGGTTATACAGACGTTAAAGAATTTCAACGCGTAGAAATCATTACCAACTAACGCTAAGTCTGATTAGTCTTTCGTCCATGATTACTCGCCCTTTAGATGCAGAAGCAATTGTTGCTCGTTGCCTGCCATTAGTTGTCTCAACTTCTGGTAAGACGGCGCAAGTTGTATCTCCATTAGATGGTAAAGAAGTCTGTCAGATTCCACTTTCGGATTCAAAAGATATTGATGTTGCATTTGAAACTGCACGTGCAGCTTTTGCGTCGTGGAAAGATACAAACATCTCAACTCGGATTCGATGCATTCACAACTTCCACGATTTATTGCTTGCCAATACAGACACCTTGCTGGACATTGTGCAATGGGAAAATGGCAAAACCAGATCAAGTGGCATGGATGAAATTCTTGATATTGCTTTGACTTGTCAGTACTACACAAACTCTGCAAGAAAAATTCTAAAACCAAAGCGGCGCAGTGGAGCATTTCCAGTTGTAACTGTTGTGAAAGAAGTTTTTCATCCACTCGGAGTGGTTGGAGTGATTTCTCCATGGAACTATCCACTCACTTTGGCAGTTAGTGATTTCATTCCGGCTTTGTTAGCTGGCAACACTGTTGTGATCAAACCAGATTTGCAAACTCCACTTAGCGCACTGGCATTAATTGATTTGCTATATAAAGCTGGCATCCCACGTGAAGTGATTCAGGTTGTAATGGGTGAAGGCGCTGATGTGGGTCCACAGGTTGTAAACAAATCGGATTTCGTCATGTTTACAGGCTCAACAAGGGTTGGTAGAGAAGTTGCCCAACAAGCGGCTGCTCGACTTATTCCATCCTCGATGGAACTTGGCGGCAAAAACTCTTTAGTTATCGATCAAGATATTGATATTGAAAAGGCCGTTGATTTTGCTGTTCGAGGCGCATTTGCTAACTCTGGTCAACTTTGCATTGGCACCGAACGCATCGTGGTGCATGAAAAGGTCTACAGCGAGTTCTTATCTGCTTTCTCAAAGAAAGTATCGGAGATGAAACTTGGAAGCTCAATCGGTTGGGGCTTTGATATGGGAACAGTGATCAATGAACGTCAGATTGAAACAGCCGAAAAACAAATTAAAGATGCTGTGGCTAAGGGTGCAGTAGTTGAGGTTGGTGGAACTCGAAGAGCTGACATTGGATCGTTTGTTTTTAGTCCAACAGTGCTTAGCAACGTAAGCGCAGCGGCAGACATTTGCAGTACTGAAACTTTCGGTCCGGTTTGTTCAATTTACAAGTGGTCAACAGAACAAGACTTAATCTCATTTGTAAACAACACAGATTTTGGACTTAGTGCCGGCATAGTTTCACGAAACATCAAGTGGGCAAATCAGATTGCTCGCAAACTGCGAGTCGGTGGCGTCAACATAAATGAGGCGTTCGCAAGTGCTTACGCAAGTATTGATGCACCAATGGGTGGCATGAAACAAAGCGGAGTTGGTAGACGTCACGGATTCCTTGGGCTTTTGAAATACACCGAAAGCCAAACCATTGCCCGGCAAAGGTGGATGAAACTTGGACCACAATGGAATATGAATGACGAAGGCTGGGCAAAGTTCGCAAAAGTCGCAGTCAAAATCCTAAATAAGAGAACTTTCGACTGATGAAAACCGCTACTGAAGACTTTGATGTAGTTGTAATTGGCTCAGGCTTTGGTGGAAGTGTCGCGGCATTGCGTTTGAGCGAAAAGGGATACAAAGTTGCGGTAATTGAAGCTGGGCGCAGATTCGAAGATAAAGATTTTCCTAAAACTTCATGGCGCTTAAACAAATTTCTCTACTACCCGCGCCTTGGCTTAAACGGCATCCAAAGGATCCACTTCCTTAAAGATGTTTTGATTCTTTCTGGTGCAGGTGTGGGTGGTGGATCACTTGTATATGCCAACACACTTTATGTTCCACCTAATTCCTATTTTGAAGATAAACAATGGGCTGCAATTACAGACTGGAAAGCTGAATTAGCTCCTTTTTATGAACTATCGCAAAAAATGCTAGGTGTGGTTGATAATGAATACTTCTCACCAAGTGATGAAGTAATAAAGCGAGTCGCAGAAGCCCAAGGCCGCGGCCACACATTCCGTTTAACTCCAGTTGGGGTGCATTTCGGTGAAGGCGAAGGTAAAGAATCTGCCGATCCGTTCTTTGGTGGCAAAGGACCTGTCCGAAGCGGATGCACAAACTGTGGCGAATGTATGACGGGTTGCCGCCATAACGCAAAAAACACTTTGTTAAAAAATTATCTTTACTTGGCTGAAGGAATTGGTGCAAGGATTTTTCCAGAACTAACCGTTACTGAAATTAGAAAAATCGATGGCAAGTGGCTACTCAAAGCCCGAAAAAGTTCAGGTTTTGGTACGAAGGAATTTAGTGCAAAGGAAGTTGTAATTGCGGCCGGTACTTACAACACCCAAAAATTGCTACTGCAAATGCAAGAAGCTAATTTGCCTAAATTATCGAGACGACTTGGCTATCTGTCTCGGACAAATAGCGAATCACTGGTTGGTGCAATCATGCCGAATGTGGATGTTGATTACAGCAAGGGAGTTGCAATCACTTCATCATTTCACCCAGATGACCAGACTCACGTTGAACCAGTTCGCTACGGAAAAGGCTCAAACTCAATGGGTTTACTCCAGACTTTAATGACCGATGGACATTTTGCTAGTAGTCGCCGCAGACAATGGCTAAAAATTGCGATTAAAAGCCCAATAACTCTTTTAAAGATTTTGAACGTCCGAAAGTGGAGTCAACGAACTGTCATTGCGCTGGTTATGCAAAATGTTGATTCTTCAGTCCGAGTTTTGCGCAAAGGTAAGGGTTTAACATCACAACAAGATTCGGCGAGACCAAATGCAACATACATTCCGCTTGCAAATCAAACAGTGAAACAAATTGCGCAGATGCAAGGTGGAATTCCAGCTGGGCATTATGGGGATTTAATCGGTGCACCTTTCACTGCGCACTTCGTAGGTGGATGTGTAGTTGGACAGTCGGCTGAAACGGGTGTAATTGATGCCTATCAACGAGTTTGGAATTACCCAACCTTGCATATTGTTGATGGTTCGACCATCACCGCAAATCTCGGCGTCAACCCATCTCTAACCATCACGGCTCAGGCAGAACGGGCAATGAGTATGTGGCCGAACAATGGCGATGAAGATTTACGCCCCGCACAAACCAAACCGTATAAAGCAGTTTCACCTGTTTTCCCACACAATCCAGCAGTACCTTCACACGCTCCGGCCGCGCTCAACTACGGTAAGTAGAATTCGCCAATTCGCGCTGGAGGGTTTGTGTCTGAACACGATTTAGTACTCGTAGTTGATTTTGGTGCGCAATACGCGCAACTAATTGCTCGCAGAGTGCGCGAAGCTCAGGTTTATAGTGAAATAGTTCCTCACACCATTACTGCAGCCGAGATAAAGGCCCGTAATCCAAAGGCAGTAATTCTTTCTGGTGGCCCAGCAAGTGTTTATGCAGATGGTGCTCCACAAATTGATCCCGACTTTTTTAAGTTGGATATTCCAACCTTTGGCATTTGCTACGGCTTTCAAGTTATGGCCGCATCACTTGGTGGGGAAGTTGCCAAAACTGGTTTGTCCGAATTTGGCAGAACTCCGTTAAAAGTTTCGCATCCGCATTCAGAATTATTCAAGAATCTAAATTCTCAATTAAATGTTTGGATGAGCCATGGAGATTCCGTTTCTAAAGCACCTGAAGATTTTGTCACTACGGCTTCAACTGATGGCGCTGCAGTAGCTGCATTTGAGAACTTAGATCGCAAATTAGCTGGTGTGCAATTCCATCCAGAAGTTATGCATTCTGAATCTGGCCAAAGAGTCTTAGAAAATTTCCTTTGGAACATCGCTAAATGCAATCGAACTTGGACGACAGAAAATGTGGTGGAAGATCAAGTTGCTCGAATAAAGGCACAGATTGGCGAAAATAAAGTCATTTGTGGTCTTTCCGGCGGGGTGGATAGCGCAGTTGCCGCAGCGCTGGTGCATAAAGCCGTGGGCGATCAATTAACTTGTGTTTTTGTCGACCACGGGTTGCTTCGCGAAGGTGAACGCGAACAAGTTGAACATGATTACGTAGCAGCAACAGGAATTCGACTAGTTGTTGTGGATGCCAGAGAGAAATTCTTAAGTGAGCTTGCTGGCATAAGCGATCCAGAAACAAAGCGGAAAACTATCGGCCGCCTGTTTATTCGCGTATTTGAAGAAGCAGAGCGAGCGCTTGTTGCAGAATCAAAAGGAGATGCGCCGATTAAGTTCCTAGTGCAAGGCACCCTTTATCCAGACGTTGTTGAATCTGGTGGCGGAAGTGGCGCAGCTGTAATCAAGTCACATCACAACGTTGGTGGCCTGCCAGAAGATTTGCAATTCGATTTAGTTGAACCACTACGCGAACTATTCAAAGATGAAGTTCGGGCAGTCGGTGCAGACCTTGGATTACCAACCGCAATGGTGATGCGCCATCCATTCCCAGGCCCTGGACTTGGAATTCGCATTGTTGGCGCAATTGACGAAGAACGCCTTTCAATTTTGCGAGCTGCAGATGCAATAGTTCGAGAAGAAACAGCTGCTGCAGGTGTGGATGGTCAGATTTGGCAATTCCCAGTTGTCCTTTTGGCTAATGTGCGCTCGGTAGGAGTTCAAGGAGATGGCCGTACATACGGACATCCGATTGTTTTACGCCCAGTAAGTAGCGAGGATGCCATGACCGCAGATTGGTCCCGCTTGGATTATGAGTTGCTTGCAAAGATTTCAAATCGGATTACTAACGAGGTACGCGAAGTAAATCGTGTGGTTTTGGACATTACATCCAAGCCGCCAGGCACAATTGAGTGGGAATAACCCTTCTAGAACCTTTGCGGTGTTAAGGTCTTTCTTATGGAATTAATTTCTGGACTTGTTTTAATTTTGCACTTTATTGGTCTTGGATCACTACTTGGCGGATTCATCACCCAAATGACCGAACCGATTGTCCGCATCACGCGTGCAATGATTGATGGCGCTTGGACCATGATGGTAACTGGTGTGGTGTTGATTTACTTTGCGATGCAAGAAGCTGCTGACAAGAATGAAGTATTTCCGCATGCAAAATTTGGCATCAAATTCTTAATCATTGCAGTGATATTGATTTTAGTTATGCAAGGTCGAAAGAAAGAATCGATTGAAAAGGGTACTTTCTTCGCAATTGGGATTTTGACCATCACCAATATTGCAATTGCAGTTTTGGTTTAGCGAGTAGCCGCAACAAAGAAGCCTTCAGCTGTCTTTCCGGCAGCTAAACCAGCTTCTTGTCCAATCATTTCGCCCCAACCTCGAATTACTTCATCAAGGTTCATCTGACTTGTTTGCGATGTATGTGCTTTTAATGCAGCAATCTTTGTGTCAATGAAATTCGTAGTCTCGATGTAATGAGTGCGAACCGGATGAGCCATCAACCAAACTTCATCAACCGTCCATGGCTCAAGTCCCGCTTTTAGCAATTCAGGGAAAGCAAATTCATTACGAGCATCTGGATAAACAGCCTGCATCGCAATCTCGCCAGCGGCCAAGTGATCTGGATGTGATGCTTGGATTCGATCCCAATTTCGTTCAGGGGATTGAATCACCATGCGTTGTGGGCGAATCTCACGAATTGCTTTAACAACTTCTCCACGCTTTTCAATCGATGGCATTAAATGACCATCTCGGTGGTTTAGAAACGTAAAGCTCTTAACCCCCAAAATGCCACCAGCTGTGCGCTGTTCGCTTTGACGTAAGGGACCCATTTGGTCGCGTGGGGTGTCGTCGAAGCCACCTTGATCTCCATTTGTTAAAAGCAGGTAGTGAACTTCAATTCCGAGAGATGACCAGTATGCAACTGTGGCGCCAGCGCCAAAATCTGCGTCATCTGGGTGAGCGTTAACAACGAGGATGCGCTCAATTTCTGAGTCTTCAATTGGGGTGTAAGCCATGGGGCAATCGTAAGCGTGAGCGCCTATGGGTCATCACGCACTTCTAGACTCCCGCCAATGAACGCAAAATCTGACGGAGCAAGCCCAAGCGGGCTTGAAATTGCAGATTTAAATCCCGCTCAGCGTGAAGCGGTAATTCATTTAGGCACCCCTCTTTTGATCGTGGCTGGGGCAGGTTCGGGAAAAACTCGAGTATTAACTAGACGTATCGCATATTTACTTGCAGCGAAAAAATGCTACGCAAACGAAATATTGGCAATTACATTCACCAACAAAGCCGCGGCTGAAATGCGTGAACGAGTCGAACATCTAGTTGGACCAATTGCCCGCAGCATGGTGGTCTCAACTTTTCACAGTGCTTGTGCAAGATTTTTGCGTAAAGATGCTGAGCTTCTTGGTTACACAACATCTTTCACTATCTACGACACAGATGATGCACTTTCACTTTTAAAGCGAGTGATTGCAGATTTGGATTTGGATGCGAAGATTCACAAACCGCGCACTGTTTTAACCGCAATCAGCGGCGCTAAGAATGAATTGCTGACTCCACAAGAATTTGCTGAAAGAACCACTAATTACGCCGAAAGAACTCAAGCAGAAATCTATGCGGCTTATCAAAAGAGATTAGTGGCGGCGAATGCCATGGACTTCGACGATTTAATCGGCAACATGGTGGTTTTGCTAAAGCGATTCCCAGAAGTATCGGCTCGTTACCGAAGTCGCTTTCGCCACATCATGGTCGATGAATATCAAGATACAAATATGGCGCAATACGAATTGATTCGGGAACTATGTGGAGTTGGCACTGGAGATATGGCAGAACTTTGCGTGGTGGGTGATGCTGACCAAAGCATTTACGCGTTTCGTGGTGCCACAATTCGCAACATCGACGAGTTCGAGCGTGATTTTCCAAACGCCACCACTATTTTGCTTGAACAAAACTATCGCTCGACCCAAACCATTCTTTCCGCAGCCAATGCTGTGATTTCCAAGAATAAGTCTCGCCGCGAAAAGAAACTATGGACCGATTCAGGCGATGGCGAACCCATTCGGATATACGTGGGAGATAACGACCACGATGAAGCGGCCTACATTGCAGGTGAAATCGAACGACTTCAAAAAGTTGGTAAATACAAGCTGAGTGACGTTGCAATTTTCTATCGAATGAATAGCCAGTCTCGTTCTTTGGAAGAAGTTTTAATCCGTGCTGGAATTCCATACAAAATTATTGGTGGCACAAGATTTTATGAGCGGGCTGAAATTAAGGATGCCCTTGCATATTTGCGGGTATTGATTAATCCAAATGATGAAATTTCACTTCTTCGAATCGTAAATGTTCCTCGGCGTGGAATCGGCGACAAGGCTGAAGAACTTCTGCAGCACTACGCAGCTATTAATGGTTTGAGTCTGTTTGACGCAATGGTGATGGTGGAGGCTGTTTCTGGTTTACAAAATCGAGCAGTCACTGCGATTAAGCAATTTGCTGAAATGATGCAAAATCTCATGGTTCTAGTTGAAGCTGATACCGAACCATCGGTAATTTTGAACGCAGTGCTCGAACAATCAGGATATTTAATTGAACTTGCAAAAAGCACAGATCCGCAAGACGAAAGCCGACTTGAAAACTTAAACCAGCTGGAATCTGTGGCTCGCGAATTTGAGATAAATGCGGCTGAAAACGACGAAACCGGAACTTTGCTCGATTTCCTCGAGCGGGTGTCACTAGTAGCAGATGCAGATGCGATTCCAGATTATGACGAAGGATTTGTCACCTTAATGACTTTACACACTGCCAAAGGTTTGGAATATCCAGTTGTATTTGTAACTGGACTTGAAGAGGGCGTCTTTCCACACAGTCGAGCATTCGAAAACCCAGCTGAATTAGAAGAAGAACGTCGACTTGCGTATGTTGGCATAACCCGTGCCCGCGAAGCACTTTATCTAACCCGAGCAATGCAACGGATGTTGTGGGGCAACTTTATGCCAGGAAATGTTTCTCGGTTCTTGGAAGAAATTCCAGAAGAACTGCTTTCTTGGGTTCGCGGAGCTAGAGGGGAAAACCTTTTCAACACATCCATTGCCGAAAAAGGATTCGGAGCAAATCCAGCATCAGAAAGATTACTTTCTAAGCTCAATAAAGCCGCATCATCACAGGAATTTGATTTGGTGAAAGGCGATCGCGTTATCCACGACAAGTTTGGCATGGGCAAAGTCACTGAAATTGCCGGTACTGGGAACAATGCTCAGGTGACAATAGATTTTGGCGGCAATATTGGGCAAAAAAGATTGCTACTTCGTTATAGCCCGGTTACGAAACTCTAATTACAAGCGAATTGTTAGTGGTCGCATAGTTTCGGCATAAAAGTCGTTGCCTTTGTCATCCACAACTATGAATGCTGGGAAGTCTTTAACTTCAATCTTCCAAACTGCTTCCATTCCCAAATCTTCAAAATCAAGAACTTCAACTGACGTGATGTTGTCTTGCGCAATGATTGCAGCAGGTCCACCAATAGAACCCAAATAAAAGCCACCATTTTCTTTGCAAGCATCAGCAACCGCTTTGCTGCGGTTACCTTTGGCCAACATCACAAGTGAACCGCCTTCTTTTTGAAAACGTTCAACATAAGAGTCCATTCGACCAGCAGTTGTCGGTCCAAA
>JBIISC010000024.1:0-14266 GCA_044341215.1 Candidatus Nanopelagicales bacterium
GTTGAGTCGGTAATGAATTTGCCTAAAATGCGTGAGGAATTGGTGAATGTAGAGGCCGAAGCATCCGTACCTAACCTTTGGGACGACTCAGCCCATGCCCAGTCCGTTACTTCACGTTTATCTTTCTTACAGTCAGAATTAAAAAAGGTTATGGCCTTACGCCAGCGCATTGATGACGCAGGTGTATTGCTAGATCTTGCAGAATCTGAAGGCGACGCGGATTCGCATGGTGAAGTAGACAAAGAATTGAATGAACTCAAACACCTAGTTAGTGAGATTGAAGTTCGCACTTTATTGAACGGTGAATATGACATTCGTGAGGCGTTGATCACAATTCGATCTGAAGCCGGCGGCATTGACGCAGCTGACTGGGCGCAAATGTTGATGCGTATGTATCTGCGTTATTGCGAACGCCATAACTGGCCAACCGATGTCTATGAAACTTCATATGCTGAAGAAGCTGGAATTAAATCAGCAACTTTTGCAGTGCATTCGCCTTATGCATATGGAATTCTGTCGGTTGAACAAGGCACACACCGTTTAGTGAGAATTTCTCCATTCGACAATCAAGGCAGACGGCAAACATCTTTTGCAGGTGTTGAAGTAATTCCAGTAGTTGAACAAACTGATGCAATCGCTATTCCCGATGATGACATTCGAGTTGATGTCTATCGTTCGTCAGGTCCAGGGGGTCAAGGCGTTAACACCACGGATTCCGCAGTGCGATTGACTCACGTTCCAACAGGCATCGTGGTGTCATGCCAAAACGAACGATCACAATTGCAAAACAAAGCCACAGCAATGAATATTTTGATGGCCAAAATTCTCGAACGCAAAAGGCAAGAAGATCAGACCAAGATTGATGCGCTGAAGGGGGACTCAGCAGGTTCCTGGGGAACTCAAATGCGCAACTACGTTCTCCATCCGTACCAAATGGTCAAGGATGCCCGCACCGATTACGAAACTGGAAATACCCAGGCGGTGCTCGATGGCGAGATTGATGCATTCATCGAAGCTGGAATTCGCTGGCGCAAACGGTAAGAGTTCAGCCAATATTGAGGCATTTGACCGTATTTAGTGGCGTCATTCGGCTGTTTAGCCGCCTCACCGCTCTAAACTGCCCCTCGTCGTATCCGAGCTTCCCAAGGTGAGATTTTGATTCGTTTTGACCATGTAAGCAAACTCCATAAAGGCGCATCCCGCTCAGCGCTAGAGGACGTTTGTGTAGATATTGAACGCGGTGAGTTTGTATTCCTTGTGGGTGCATCAGGTTCAGGCAAGTCGACCTTTTTGCGACTTCTTCTTAGAGAAGAACGCCCGACAGCAGGAACCGTCTGGGTGGCAGGTAAAGATCTAAACAAACTTACTAACTGGAAAGTGCCGGCTTTGCGTCGCCAAATCGGTTGCGTGTTTCAAGACTTCCGACTTTTGCCAAATCGCACCGTGGCTGGAAACGTCGCCTTCGCTCTAGAAGTTATTGGCACCCCTCGTGATGAAATCAAAGAAGTTGTACCAAACGTACTTGAACTTGTTGGTTTAACCGGGAAAGAAGATTCTTACCCAAATGAAATCTCTGGTGGTGAACAACAAAGAGTTGCGATTGCACGTGCATTTGTTAATCGTCCATCAATCTTGATTGCAGACGAACCAACCGGAAACTTAGATCCAGAAACATCAATCGGCATTATGAAACTTTTAGACCGCATTAACAAGATTGGAACTACAGTTGTAATGGCGACTCACGATGTTGCAATTGTTGACCAAATGAGAAAGCGTGTTATCGAAATTGACACAGGCCATGTTGTTCGCGACCAGTCCCGTGGTGTTTACGGAATGGGTGCCTAATGCGATTTAGCTACCTCGTAAAAGAAGTATCAACTGGACTTCGCCGAAATCTTACTCTTTCACTAGCTGTGATAATTACGGTTGCAGTTTCCCTATCACTGTTTGGTTCTGCATTATTAATCAATGCACAGGTAAATAAAATGAAGGACTACTGGTTTGATCGAGTTGAAGTATCCATATTCTTATGTGGAAGTATTTCAGATTCTCCAAACTGCATCGACGGTGCAATTAGTGAGGAAGAAAAAGGCCAAATTCGCTCAGACCTGCAGGGCATGACCGACATTGTTGACACTGTTTTCTATGAATCAAAAGAGCAAGCGCTCCTTAGATTCAAAGAGCAATTCAAGAATTCACCTATTGCAGACACGGCATCCGCTGAGCAAATGCCAGAGTCTTTCCGGGTGAAATTAATAGATCCAACTAAGTTTGCAGTTATTGAAGGCGCATTCGGTTTGCGCCCTGGAATCGAACAGGTAGTCGACCAACGTCAAACTTTGCAGAAGTTGTTTGATGCATTAGGCGGACTGCAAAAACTTGCTCAAGCTATTGCTGGTGTGATGATTCTCGTTACTATCCTCTTGATTTCAAATACCATGCGAGTAGCTGCATACAACCGCCGTCGCGAAACTGGAATTATGCGTTTGGTTGGTGCAAGCAATTTCACTATCCAACTCCCGTTCCTCTTAGAAGCAGCAGTTGCCGCAGCAATCGGTTCAACGGTTGCAGTTGGCGCTCTTGTCGCTAGCAAGATTTTCTTAATTGACCAAACGCTTGCAAAAACATTTACGTTCACCACCTTCATAGGCTGGGAAGCTATCTATTCAGTTATCCCAATCATGCTAGGGGCGGGTGTTGGTTTAGCAGTTTTGGCAGCGGGCACGACGCTTCGGAAATACTTGAAGGTTTAATATGCGTAAACTCCTAGCCTCCCTAATAGCTATAACACTGCTTACAACACTTGCTGCAACAGCGGATGCAACCTTTGCGACAAAAGATTCTCTCAAAAATCAAATCGAAGACGCAGGGGATGCGGTTGATGAAGCAAATGCCAAAGTAACGAAAGCGCTACGTGCATACAACAAAGCAGCTTCAGCCTTACCAGCTGCCCGAGAGCGACTACGGGTTGCAAACTTAAATCTTTCAAGGGCAGAAAGCGCACATCAAACTGCAGTAAATGATCTTGCAAAATCAACTTCTGCCACGGTCCGCGCCGAAGATAATTTGAGCGTCACACAATCAAATTTGTCTACTCAAAACATAGAAGTTTCAAAACTTGTGAACATGATGTATCGGCAAGGGCCACTTTCTGAACTAAGTATCATCTTTAGCACCGAATCTCCATCTGAATTTACAACTCGCATTCAAATTGTTAAGTCCTGGTTTGATAGCAAAACAGCACAAATAAATCAGCTAACCAAAACACGTGAAGACTTGATTCAAAAGAAAAAGGCTCTTCAAGAACTTGTCCAAGACAATGTAAAGAAAAAGGCTGATGCTCAAGCAAAAGTTTTGACAGCGGAAGAGGCAGCTGCTGAAGCAAGGTCTGCTCAAGCTGCAGTCAACAAGATTGTCAAAGATCGAAAAGCTGCTTTTGATGAAGCAAAAAAGTACAAAGCAGCAGTCCAAAAGCGTTATGACAAACTGAAGAAAGAACAGCAGCGCCTCAAAAACATTGCTAAGAAAAACAATGGCAAAGGCAAGAATCTTGATCCATCAGACCAATTCCTTTGGCCAGTTGCTGGTGCCCAGAAAACTTCTAACGCAGGCATGCGCCTTCATCCAATCTTTAACATTTGGCGTTGCCACGCAGGCATTGACCTCGGTGCACCTACTGGTGCAAAGATCCGTGCCACCGAGGATGCTGTGGTGGCTGACGTTGGTTGGTCGACCGGTTACGGCAACTACGTAATGCTGGCGCACGGAAAAGGAATTACTTCCTTCTACGCCCACATGAGTCAGAAAATGGCGAAAGATGGTGAGAGCGTTTCCCGCGGAGAAACAATTGGTTTAGTTGGTTCGACTGGTTGGGCAACCGGTCCACACTTGCACTTTGAGATTCGTGTTTATGGTGAACTTTATGACCCAATGGGTTGGTATGGACACTCAAAAAAGAAGATTTGCTAACGCAGGTTTTTAAGGTCAAACATACTTTCCGCTAGTCTCGGCTCTATGGCCAAGGAAACTGGACGCAAACTTATTGCGCAGAACAAAAAGGCCCGTCATGATTTCTCGATTGAAGAGGTTTATGAGGCGGGTCTTGTTCTTGTAGGCACTGAAGTGAAATCACTTCGCCTAGGAAGAGCTTCCTTAATCGATGGGTTCGTCATGGTCGATGGTGGGGAAGCTTTCCTACACAGCATTCACATTCCTGAATACGAACAAGGAACGTGGACCAATCATGAGCCAACTCGAAAGCGCAAACTGCTTTTACATGCCGATGAGATTCGCAAGATCAGTATTGCTGTTTCACGCCAGGGATTTACGATCATTCCACTTTCAATCTACTTCAAAGATGGTCGGGTAAAAGTTGAAATCGGTCTGGCCAAGGGACGCAAAACCCACGACAAGCGCCAGGCTATTGCCGAGCGCGACGTGAAAAGGGAACTAAGCCGAGTCGAAGGTCGACGCTCAAAAGGTATGAAATAAGCACTGTTTTCCACTATTTTAGTTTTCGATTTCGTATGGGTCAGTAAAAGGGTTTACCCTTCTCCATATCAAAACTAAATAGTGGAATCAATAAAACGATTCTCACACCCATGGGGGTGACAGGTTTCGACGGTGAGCGTCGAGACGGGAGAAGCGGGCAGAGAAGTTGTGGTGATCTCTTAAACCATCTACAAAAAATATAAGTGCCAATTCACAGCGCACTGACTTTGCTCTAGCTGCATAGCTAAAGCCTTAAAAAGTCCGGAAACCTAGCCCTGCTGTCGGGTTAGAACTTTCCGCCGTTTGACAGCTCACCGAGGAGTCCGGTCGCGGGGCTTTAAGGAAAATCAAACAGCGGCTTGGACTGCGTAACCTCATGGGCCACAAGGAATGAGGTAGTCGAGAACGCGTTACAGAGGCTGCGCCCGGAGAAGACCCTGATCTATGTCATCGGACCCGAGTTCGATTCTCGGCACCTCCACGAACAAAAAAGGCTCTCGGTTTTCTGAGAGCCTTTTTGTTTATGGATAAATAAGGTTTCCATCACCATATTCGCTGGTGACTTCACTGATCACAATCTTGTATCCCTTATACCAGTTGTCTACTTTTTGTTTGGCGGATAGGTGTTGTGGATACCGTGCTAGTAGTTGGACTGATTCCATGTCTTGAAAGAAGTAGATTGCGTTTGAAATCGTTTTATCTGCTGAATAAAAAGTGTGGTTGCTGATAAACCCAGGTAGTGACTTTGCGTGCTCTGCGATTTGATTGTCTAAAGTATGAAACTCAACATCGTAGCTTCCAGGCTCGAATACGAACTGACAGCAAATCATGTTGAGAGCATACAACGAGGGTTTCTCTAATTTTGGTGTGTTACTCGCTTTATGTGCGGGGGCATTGCCTAAAGTTCCCCAAGACAGGTAGGAGGAATATGTTGAAACTATTTCCACCATTGCCAAACGTGTCGTTGGGTCCAGATGCATCCAAGCGGGATATTGCACTCGATGTGATCCGCGCATGGTCCCTATTGATTGTTGTGTTTGGCCATTTGTTCATGGAAATCATTGACTGGTCAAGTGATATTCCATACACAGGGAACACCTTGTCTTCAGGTTCGAACTGGCCATATGTGACTTGGCTCCTTCAAGTGATGCCACTGTTTTTCGTTGCTGGTGGCGCAGTGAACTTTGGAAGTTACGCCCGTTCCACTGGAACCTACAACCAGTGGATTTGGCAACGCGTGAAACGATTGATGAAGCCAACTTCAGTTTTTCTCTTGACGATGTGTGCTGCCTTTACGATTTTGACATTTACAGTCGATACCCAGGTAACCGATGCACTTGTTAGTGGAGTTAGTGGCCCACTTTGGTTCTTGTCGGTTTATGTTCTTGTGACAGCACTAACTCCTCTTACATCTAAGTGGTGGCAAAAGAACGGTCTTTTCTCGATACTCACTTTGTTTGTGGTTGCGGTTTTAGTAGATGTAGTTCGACTGCAAGTTGCTTCAGCTGCAGGTGTTTTGAATCTAATTGTTATCTGGGTGATGGTTCACCAGCTTGGTTATTGGTATAGCAGAGGAGTTCAGAGGAATCACGCAATAATGATGATTGTGGTTGGACTACTCAATAACTTTGCATTAACGCAAGTTTTGAAGTGGTATCCAACTTCACTGGTTGGAATTCCAACCGAGCCAATCTCAAATATGGCACCACCAACAATAGTTCTGATGTTTCATTCCATATTTCTTTTTGGCTTATTCAACCTTCTTGCTCCCAAATTCAAAGTCTGGTTTGCTCGCGAGAGAGCTTTCCGCATCACAACGCATGCAGGTATGTTGGCAATGACTATCTATCTCTGGCACATGTCAATCTTGGTTTTGTGGCTTTCGATACTACATAGATTGAATCTTGATCTCCCAGTTCAATTACTAACAGCAGAAAGATCTGATGGGCTCCGAGTTTTAATCGTGGCACCCGATGGTTTCCCATATTGGCAAGGATTCCTGATGTCAACAATTTGTTTTGGCGCAATCTTGTTTGTTGTTGTGCGAAATCTTTGGCCCCTCGAGTTTATGAAGTTGCCATGGTTTGACACAGAGCCAGAAAGACTGTCACATTCAAGAATACGTTCGATAACTGGTGTAGCTATGGTTTCTATAGGTCTATTGGCAGTTTCCGGCAGTGGGTTTTCTGGTTTCCCATTCGCGGTCCACGAGGCTTTTGGCTTCCAGCTCAATACTGCTTACGCAATAATTGCCATATTCGGTGGGTTGGGACTTCTGCGCCAACCGTCTCCTGCTAAAAGCGACTAAGCGCGCGTATCAATCACTATGCCAGAAGCTATTTCCCGCAGGATTTCCACGTTGGCTTCTTCTAGAGAAGTCATGCGACTTCTTCCTGGTGCAGCTGGGATATCAACCATAAATTTAACGCCTAATACGTTCATACCCGCTGCTTCAGCAGATTTAACGCCAGTCACAGAATCTTCTATCGCAACCGATTGTTTAGGATCAACATTAAGCAATTCAGCCGCCTTCAGATAAGGCTCAGGATGCGGTTTTCCGTGGGTAACAATGTCTCCAGTAATTACAACATCGAACGTGCCGTGTGGAAGTTGGCCAATCACAATTTCTGCTAGCGATATATACGACATGGTGACTAAGGCAGTGCGAATACCAGCTGCTTTCACTGCTTTGAGAAGTTCTTCGGCTCCTGGTCTCCAGATAAGACCTTGTGTTTGGATTTTGTTTCCAACTATGCGAACAAGGTCATCAACGATTTCTTCGTCAGTACCTTTAACTCTACCGCGTGCTCTAAGTTGTTTTGCAGTGTGAGTTAAGTCAAAACCAATTACTGTGAATCCATCGTCATGGGTCCAGCCACCACCATCACGAGCCGAGAGTTCAAGCTCTGCTTCGATCCAGTAGTGCTCAGTGTTGACGAGCGTTCCATCCATGTCGAAAAAGACACCAGCAGGTAAGAAAGTTTCGATAGACACTAAGGGTTTATTCCTTAAATCAAACCGAGTGAGAGTAGGTCTTGAGTGATGTCATATGGGTTAGATGGAGCAACAATATTTGCTTCGCTAATGTTCATACGAATTGCAGCTGACCAAGCGTTCAGCCCTTGATCTGCTGCGACGAATTGAGTTAAGTCAATTTCAAGGCGGACTAGATTGTCTCCATCGAGCCAAGTCTTAATATCAAGAGTCTTACCTTTAAATTCCTTGATTCCTTGCATGAACTCTTTGGATTCACCTGAGAGATCAGTTCCAAGTACATCCAATTGTGATTTGGCAAGTTCTAGAATTGGATTCTTCATAGCCTTTAAGTATTTATAGATGTCAATTGACAATACAAATATATCGCCAGTGTTGTCTTTACCCTTTGAAAGAACTGTTGCAGAATCACGAAGTGCAGAACCGTTAGCGTCTTTAAGCTGGTCAAGCACTTTGGAACTCATCGCGCTATCTTCAGTTGACTTGATGTATTCATCGAAAGCATCGCCAAGTGCCGTACCTTTTTCAAAATTCAGAGAAATAGCTTGACCACCAGTCAAAGCTTCAAGTGCACCAGAAATTTGTGGAGCCATTGAAGAGTAGAAGGAGAGTGCGCTCATCACGCCATCGACTTCTTCCTGTGAAACTAACTGCGGGCTCTGCTCAGGCATTGTCATAGCATCAGTACTTAAGTAAAGAACTCTGTCGATTAAAGTTAAATCCATAATTGATTTTTCACCATAAGCTAGTTGCATGCGGCTTGAAAGTTTGTCGTCAGAAGAAGATTCGTCTAAAGAAGCGATCCGTAGTTCCATTAAGCCTAAGGCTGTAGCCGCATCAGTTACGGTGGTGATTCCTGGCCGACCCATCTCGAGCACATCGGCGTCAGTCATACCCATTGCAGTCATGAACTCTGGAGACATTTGAACCGAGAATCCCATTTCAACGTTTTTGTCACCGAATAGATTGGAAAGAGCGGTTACTAAGCGCACGTCCGGTCTGGATTTGAAAGCGGTAACTCCGACAGCACCAACGACTATCAGCGCACCTGCAACTACTGAGGCAATGATGGCCTTTTTCTTATTGAAAGGCTTCTTGATTGTTGGTGTTGCAGTAACTTCAACTGGGTTTTCGGTGAATTCGGACATTTTTCTCCTTTGGTTAGGGGTAGCGTACCGCACTTAAAACTTGTGAAAGAGTTAGCAAATGATTATCTGGCCGGAGATTCAACCCACTTTGCAAGATGGTGATTTAACGCTGCGTCCAACCACTATTGAAGATGCGCCGGTTATGTATAAATATATTGCTGGTGATGTAGATATTGCGACTTTCACAACCGTTCCAGCTGACTACACAATAGAGATGGCAAACGAAGCAATTGAACGCTGGTCAAGTGGTTATGCAGATAAGACAGTTATGCAAAATGCAATCTGCATCGGTGACGGGCCAATCATTGGTCAGGTTTCGTTGCAGAGTATTGACCTGCGAGATCACCATGCAGAAATTGGCTATTTGTTGAATGCAGATTTTCGCGGTCAGGGAATTATGACGCGCGCAGTGTCCTTACTATGTGATTACGCTTTCGGAGTTGGATTTAGAAGGCTTGGGGCATTTGCAATGCCTAAGAATGTGGCCTCGGTGAGAATATTAGAAAAGAATGGTTTCACGCAAGAAGCTGTATTACGAAATTACATTACTGAATTAGACGACACCCAGTCGGATGCAGTCTTGTTTTCACGCACCAAGTAGTTGTAATAACTTTAGTGAGTATTAGTCACTAACTTTTGAACTGATAATTTCCATTGCCAACTGGCGGTGTTCATCGGTGACCAAGTTATTGAGTAATTCAAATTCATTTCCGAAAGCAACCAATTTGATTGTGGCACGATCGATGCGTCTGCGGGCACCTTTGCTGTCGACGAAATCGTGGAATACGCGATGGGTGCGAGCGAGTTTGCGAGCAATTCGCTTCCAACGTATGTCTGCACGGTGCTCACGCATTGCAAGAGTTAGCGCAACGAGTTGTACCGACATCTGACTTACGTATGGTTCAAGTTCTTCGTTAGACATATCTCTCCTCTAGTTAGGTGAACTTTAGAGAGACAAGTTGATTAAGAAACCAACTTAAAGTGAACGATTAAGGACGGTTTTTCAAACTGTTAACGGTGGTTGTGGCTTGTTTCGTCATGCTAGCAGCCTTTTGCCGAGCATCTTGCACAATCACATGAGCTTTTTCAAGGTGAGCTGGGGTTACCTGAGAATTTACTTCGCGAGCGATTTTCGCTAAAGCAATCCCGGGAGCGACAAGTGAGCGAAGCGCAGTCTTTTTACTTCCACCTTTGCCTTTGGTGACAGCAAGTTTCAAAACAGTTGGAACGACCACTAACGATGCTTTAGAAAGCTCAGACCAGTCTTTGTTCACACTGTTGTCATTTAGCGCAACAAAGAATGCGACAGTCTTTTCAGTGATAGGGGCGTTTGTCATTTTGATTCAGCCTTAGCCAGCAACGATATCGCCGGCAACATCAGAAACTTTAATGCCACGTTCTTCGAGATATGCGATTGCTGATGCGACCGAAGCATCATCGCCACCAAGTTCAATAATTAGAAATCCAACATGATTGGCGATGTTCGCACGACGAATGCTAGGGACAACATCAAACTGCTTTACAATTTGGTAGATGACTGGTTCAGTAACCTGATTTTCAGGAAAAGTCAGTTGTAGTTGACGTGTGGCCACTATTACTCCTAGTTTGTCTTTGCTAAGCCTAGAACAGATCGAGCTTTTTCGCGGTGGGCAGGTGTGACGCTCTTACGCACACTCATAAGTGCGAGTGAAATCGCACCAAAGTCGTCTAGTTGGCCAATTCCTGCTAGGAAATCGGGAATCAGGTCGAAAGGAAATAACCAGTAGACCAAAGCTGCATAAATAAACAAACGGTCTTTTGATGGGGTTTTGAGATCACGCATTGCATAAAACATTGCGACTGCATCGGTTGCAAACGGTACTCGAGAGGCAAACATTTTCACTTTTGCCCAGAACTTTGGATCAGTGATGTTTATTGCCATGTTTACCGCAACGCTCTATTCACTGCAGAGATAACAGCCTTAAATGATGAAGTCACAATTGATGGGTCGATTCCAGCGCCCCAAAGCACTCGATCGCCAACCGAACATTCAAGATAAGAAGCTGCGCTTGCATCTCCACCAGCACTCATTGCATGCTCGTTGTAATCAAGTACGCGCACTTCAACACCATGGTGGCCTAAAGCATTACAAAATGCTGCAATTGGACCGTTGCCAACTCCGGTTAGTTTCGCTTCGACGCCAGCGTCAACAATTAATACTTCAACAGTTGTGTCGCCATCAACTGCAGAATCTTGCTTCACAGACTTAAGTGAGAAGCGACCCCAAGGTGCTGCCGGATTTGGTAAGTACTCATCTTGGAAGATGTCCCACATTTGTTGTGGAGTTACTTCGCCACCTTCGTTGTCGGTGTGACGTTGAATTACCTGACTAAATTCGATTTGTAGTCGTCGTGGGAGTTCGAGGCTGTGCTCACTCTTCATGATGTAAGTGACGCCGCCTTTGCCCGATTGCGAGTTCACGCGAATCACAGCTTCATAAGAACGACCCACATCTTTTGGATCAATTGGTAGGTAAGGGACCTGCCAACGGAATTCATCTATTGAAACTCCAGCAGTGGCAGCATCTTTCTGCATCCAGTCAAGTCCCTTATTAATCGCATCTTGATGAGATCCAGAAAATGCAGTGAACACAAGGTCACCACCATATGGATGGCGTTCGTGAACAGGGAGTTGGTTGCAATATTCAACGGTGCGCTTAATTTCATCGATATTGTGAAAATCAATTTCAGGGTTCACGCCTTGGCTGAACAAGTTCAAACCAAGAGTTACTAAACACACATTTCCAGTGCGTTCGCCATTTCCGAACAAGCAACCTTCGATGCGGTCGGCACCTGCCATATAACCAAGTTCAGCTGCAGCAACTGCGGTTCCGCGGTCGTTATGTGGGTGGAGTGAAAGCACAATGTTTTCTCGGCGAGCAAGATTGCGGCTCATCCATTCAACAGAATCGGCATAAACATTAGGTGTTGCCATTTCAACAGTTGCAGGCAAGTTGATAATTAGTTTGTGTTCTGAAGTTGGATTGATGGTTGCACTAACTGCATCACAAACCTCTAATGCATAATCAAGTTCTGTTCCGGTAAAGGACTCTGGTGAATACTCGTAATAAACCTTGGTGAAGTCGTTAACGGTTTTTTCGTATTCAAGACACCACTTTGCACCTTGAACTGCCATTTCTTTGATGCCATCTTTATCTTGGCCAAAAACAACGCGGCGCTGCAATGCGCTAGTTGAATTGTAGAAATGAACAATTGCTTGTGGTGCACCCTTAATCGATTCGTAAGTGCGGGCAATTAAATGTTCACGCGCTTGGGTGAGAACTTGAATCACTACATCATCAGGAATTAGTTTTTCGTCAATCAACATTCGGACGAAATCAAAATCTGTTTGAGAGGCAGAAGGGAAACCAACTTCGATTTCTTTGTATCCCATGCGCACCAATAGCTCAAACATCCGCTTTTTACGATCTGGAGTCATAGGGTCGATTAGGGCCTGATTGCCGTCGCGAAGATCTACCGCGCACCAGCGTGGTGCCTTTGAGATTTGCTTGTTTGGCCAGGTGCGGTCAGCTAATGAGATTGGTATGAATGCCTGGTATCGGCCAGAGGGCATGGGGGAAGCTTGTTGAGCGTTTCGCTCGCTGTATGAATTGTTTGACACGGTTTGTTTCCTTAAATCTGCGGGTGGGTTAGTCGGCAAGCACAATTCCCGCAGCGAGGGGGCCGAAAATTAGGCCTCACTGCGGCGAAGAAGTAGGAGTCCACCGCGGAACATGAGCGCAAGCCTACTTGTAACCTGACCCTGTGACCAAAAACATCAAACTCGCTGTAATTGCCGGTGACGGTATTGGAACCGAAGTTGTCGCTGAGGGCTTAAAGGTGCTTAAGGCAGTGGCTCCTAGCCATGGACTTTCTTTCTCCACTACCGATTACGACCTTGGCGCTCGTCGCTATAACAAGACTGGTGAAACTCTTCCAGCTAGCGTGCTTGAAGAAATTCGCGCCCAGGATGCAATCTTGCTTGGAGCTATTGGCGATCCTTCTGTGCCACCGGGCGTACTTGAACGCGGTCTACTGCTTGCAATGAGATTCGAATTAGATCACCATGTAAATCTGCGCCCCGTTCGTTTGTTCCCAGGTGTTACTTCGCCTGCGCTTGGTAAAGGTCCAGACGAAATTAACTTTGTGGTTTGCCGCGAAGGAACCGAAGGTCCATATGCAGGTGCAGGTGGATCACTTCGAAAAGGAACTGAACACGAAGTTGCGATTGAAGAAAGCATCAACACCGCGTTTGGAGTTGAGCGAATTATTCGTGATGCATTCGGGCGGGCAATGAAGCGTCGCAAAAAAGTAACGCTAGTTCACAAAACAAATGTCTTGGTACACGCTGGTTCTCTATGGGAAAGAAACTTCAATTCAATTGCAAAAGAGTTTCCAGAAGTCAAAACTGACTATCTTCATGTTGATGCTGCATCAATGTTTTTCTTAACAAATCCTGAACGCTTTGATGTTGTTGTAACGGACAATCTTTTCGGTGACATTCTTACCGACATCGGCGCTGCTATTGCTGGCGGAATCGGTTTGGCTGCATCTGGCAACTTAGATGTCACTCGCAAGAACCCATCTATGTTTGAACCAGTACATGGCTCCGCACCAGATATTGCTGGCCAAGGTAAGGCTGACCCAACTGCCACAGTTTTGAGTGTGGCAATGTTGCTTGAGCACATTGGTGCAACCGACGCAGCCCAAGCAGTAGAAAATGCCGTGGCCAAAGACTTAGCATCGCGCGGTACGCAGGTTCGTAGCACCAGCCAAATTGGTGATGCACTTGCAAACGGCGTTGCTTAATTAGTTAGAGGATCACATGGCGATTGAGAAGCACTTATCTAGCAATCCAAAATCCGCAGGTGTGCGCGCCGAAATCTTGGCAAACCCAGGGTTTGGTAAATACTTCACAGATCACATGGTTCGCATTGATTGGACTGCAGAAAAAGGTTGGCAAGCAGCGCGGCTAATTCCTTACGGCCCACTCGAATTAGATCCCGCAACAAATGTTTTGCATTACGGCCAAGCAATCTTCGAAGGTTTGAAAGCATACAAACATGCAGATGGTCACATTTACACATTTCGGCCAAAAGAAAATGCAAAACGTTTTCAACGATCAGCTGCCCGGCTTGCGATGGCAGAACTTCCAGAAGACTTGTTTGTTGAGTCTCTAGAAGCTTTAGTTTCAACTGATGCGGCATGGGTGCCAGGTAAAGAAGAACAATCTCTTTACTTGCGACCATTTATGATTTCAACTGAAGTTGGTTTGGGCGTGCGCCCAGCAAATGCATATGCGTTCTTATTAATTGCAAGTCCAGTCGGTGCTTACTTTCCACAAGGTGTTAAGCCAGTAACAGTTTGGATTTCTACCGAATATGTTCGCGCAGCACCTGGTGGAACTGGTGAAGCAAAATGCGCTGGAAATTACGCCGCTTCATTAATTGCCCAAGCACAGGCTGCAACCCAAGGTTGCGACCAAGTTGTGTGGATTGATGCGATCGAACGTAAGTGGATTGAAGAAATGGGCGGCATGAATCTCTACTTCGTCTATGGAAGTGGCGAAAACGCTCGCGTAGTTACCCCAGAACT
>JBIISC010000064.1:0-4035 GCA_044341215.1 Candidatus Nanopelagicales bacterium
AATTTTCACATTTCTCCTAAAGAATTCATTTTTCATTATTTTGCGAAAATTCAAAATCGTTCCTTGAGTTATCCAAAAGTGCTATTTGCAAAAGTTCATTGAGATTCGAGAATTGTGTTGGAGGAAAATATGAATACATTCAGTTTGTCATCTTGGATATTGCAATCCATAACATTGTTCCTAGCCATCTTGGCATCAATCCCGCTTTTGCGAGCAATCCTTGGATTATCACTAGTAGCCATAAGCGAGACTTTTAACCTCAAGAACCCAGTCCTGCGAAAGACGGGAATGAAACTGATACCCGCCTTTCTGCGGGCCAGCCTTGGCCTCGGCATTGCTATTGGTTTTACAACTCCGGCTTCGGCCGAAACTCCAACGCCGCAACTACCGGTTGTTGAAATACCAGTAATTGATCGGGTAATCGATTTTGAAACCACATCAGAGCAAAACTCAGAGCAAAACTCAGTGCCAATATCAAAACCTGAATTTGATACTAAAGCTATAGCTAAAACCGAGACTGAGCCTGAACCAGAAACTGTTAAGGAACAACCAACTTCAAAAGCTGATGAAGCCAAGGATATTGCTCAGACAAAAACTGTTGCAAAGGCAATCCAAACCAAATCTTATGTGATCAAATCAGGTGATTCGCTCTGGTCGATTGCACAGAATCAACTTGTTGGCGAAGAAGCTTCCGCTTCGGAAATTGATAATGCTTGGCGCAAAATCTGGAAAGCAAACCGTGATGTGATTGGTAACAATCCGTCCCTGATTCGACCAGGTCAAGAAATCAATTTAGATGTCTTTGCAAACTAAAGTTACAAGTGTTTATTCAAACTACGACACTTTTTTCGAGCCGGCCAACCTTTCGCCGCAAATCGGATACACAAAGCAGCAGAAGTATTTGACCAAAGTTGTGATTGAACAAACTACTGATGAACCCGTCTGGCAATCTCCTCCTAAACAATGGGTTGCTCGTATTGCTATAGCTTGCATCGAAGTTATCCATGGTAAAAGAAGTGTTAATCAAATGCGAAAGATCTGTAGCAATCGAGTCTCACAAGACTTACTAATAAAGCAGTCAGTACTTTCAACCAAAAAGAATTGGAATTCGGTTCGTATCCTTAAAGTTAATTTCTCACCTGGCATTAAGGATTCGGTCGAGGTGTCTATCAACTTTGAATATGAAGACAGGGTTTATCCAATGGCAATGAATCTCAGTCAGACTAAAGATGGCTGGCGAATCAATGCCTGCGAGATTGGGCCACATTGATTGTGTAGAAACTATCGAGCGAATCGCTCCCAGCAAGGAGTGTGCCAGTGGCGACGGTCTTGCAATCGAGACTCGTGGTCAGTGTGATCGTCATATGGCCATGCGACAACGTGTGGTGTGGCTGGGCGAATCTCTTGATTACAACCTGGGCACCGGTAGTCCTTAGTTGATGCTGAGCCAGTGATGCGCTGGATTACCCAGTCCTCACCTTTCACATCCACAATGCTGCGCACGCCCATAGATCTTCCATCACCTAGATCTTTGCCGCCGTCATCGCGGCGATTATTTCTTCTAGCCATTACTCCCCCTAAAACAATCTCGCTGCTGGGTCATCAATTCCGCGCATCTCGTCATAATCAATAACATAGCAACTTATTCCGCGATCTTCAGCCAATGTGCGAGCTTGGGGTTTGATTTCTTGGGCTGCGAAGATTCCACGCACTGGTGAAAGGAGCGGATCGCGGTTTAGAAGTTCAAGATATCTAGTTAGCTGCTCGACGCCATCGATTTCACCACGGCGTTTGATTTCCACTGCCACATGCCCACCTTTGGTGTCGGTGCATAGCAAGTCCACAGGTCCAATAGCAGTTGGAAATTCCCGCCGGACTAATTCATAATCTTCATCAAGTTTCTTCACGTGGAGAGCTAGTAGCTCTTGCAAGTGCGCTTCTACCCCGTCTTTGACCAATCCTGGGTCTTCGCCCAATTCATGTTCAGAGTCATGGTGGAGTTCTTCAATAGTGATGATTAGTTTTTCGCTTTGTTTATTTGTCACAATCCAATCACCAAGTCCATCTTCACCAACTTCAAAAGTTAGAAAGCACGGCGGGCTCATCCAGTTGAGTGGTTTGTAGGCCCGATCATCAGCATGAATCGAAACTGAACCGTCTGATTTCACCAGTATCAATCTCTTGGCAGACGGTAGGTGCGCAGAAAGCTTGCCGGCATAGTTGACGGTGCAGGTTGCAATCACAAGACGCATGCGCGCAGATTACTAAGTAGAGGAATTACTCCTGCTAGCGTCCCGCTATGGCTGGTCTTAATTGGGGTTCACTCTCATTTTTCTATGGTCCAGTGGTTGCCATGTTTGGAATTGGCATCTTGATCCTCTTCCTACGTTGGGGATGGACACGGGGCAAGTCTGTGGTTGGGGCTTCTAGACGACCTGGCGATCCGACGAACTATGGCCAATTGGAAGTTGTTGCGTCGTGTGCGAATCTGGTTGAAGCTGAAGTATTGAAACTTGCTTTGAAAGATGCTGGCTTGCAAGCGACAGTTGCAAACACAACCGCAGGACCGAAAGTTTATGTGTGGCCAAAAGATAGAGAAATTGCTAAACACATTCTTTCTAAAAGAAAACCGATTTAGTCAATTCGTTTTGCATCAGCACCGAGGCTGACTAGTTGATCTACAAAATCTGTGTAGCCGCGGTCGATGTGTTCAACCCCGTGCACGAGTGTGTTGCCATCAGCAACTAAACCCGCCAAAACCAATCCAGCTCCTGCGCGAATATCGGTTGCTTCAACTGGCGCACTACTTAGTTTCTCAACTCCGCGAATCAACGCGTGGTGGCCATCAGTCTTTACTGATGCGCCAAGACGTGCAAGTTCCTGAACAAACCTGAAACGGGCTTCAAACAAGTTTTCAGTAACCATGGCAGCACCATCTGCAATTGCATTCATGGCAATGAATTGGGGTTGTAGGTCAGTTGGAAATCCTGGATAAGGCAGCGTCACGATATCGACCGACTTTGGACGCAAATTCATTGTGACTCTAAATCCATCTTTCTCAATATCTACTGTTGCGCCAGCATCTCTAATTTTTGAAAGCGGCATTTCTAGATACTTAGCATCAATACCAGTAACGGTGATATCACCTTTTGTCATAACAGCAGCAACAGCCCAGGTGCCAGCAACAATTCGATCACCAATGGTTTCGTGGGTTACTGGGTTCATTTTCTCTACGCCAGTAATTTCTATGACTGATGTGCCAGCACCAGAAATCTGTGCACCCATTTCGGAAAGCATGTTGCAGATGTCGACGATTTCAGGTTCGCGAGCTGCGTTGTCGATCACGGTCACACCGGATGCAAGAACTGCCGCCATCAAGATTGTTTCGGTAGCTCCGACTGATGGAAAATCTAAATGGATAGTTGCACCATGCAAACCATTTTCGGCATGTGCAACTAGGTAGCCGTGTTCTGATTTAACGGTTGCACCAAGTTTCTTCAAACCTTCGATGTGGTAATCAAGACCGCGCGAACCAATCGCATCGCCACCAGGAAGTGCCACATCAGCGGCACCGAAGCGAGTAACTAGTGGGCCGAGCACACAAATAGATGCTCGCATCTGCCGAACAAGATCGTAGTCAGCGCGGTGTTCGAGTTTTTCAGGAACGGAGATAGTTAATGACTGTTTTGCCTCATCGTGTGAAACATCGCATCCGAGGCGGCGCATGAGTTCAGCCATGATTGTGACATCAAGAATTGCCGGAACATTTGTAATCGTGGAAGTTCCGGGCGCCAAAATCGTTGCAGCCATGAGTTTTAGCACGCTGTTCTTCGCACCAGTTACTCGAACTAATCCCTCGAGTCTGGCTCCACCGGTAACTGAAATCACTGTCACACTGCCAACTCTAGCCAACGCCCTCTAGGGTTAAGCCATGGTTAATCTGACACGTATCTACACCCGCACTGGCGACGACGGCACTACTTCACTAGGTGACATGAGCCGAACTGGCAAAAATGACCCACGACTCAAGGCATA
>JBIISC010000065.1:0-3950 GCA_044341215.1 Candidatus Nanopelagicales bacterium
CACAACACTGGAAAACATCACGTCGGAGTTTGCACAAACACAATGTGTGGCCTGCTCGGTGGCGACGCAATTTGGAATGCAATTTCTAGTGATCTAAACACCGGCCATGACGAAACTTCTGAAGATGGAAAAATCACTTTAGAAAGAATCGAATGCCAAGCCGCTTGCACCCACGCACCAGTAGTCACTTTGGATTGGGAATTTTTCGACGATGCCACGGTCGATGGAGTACGCAAAGCAATTTCAGATTTACGCGAAGGCAAAGAAGTTAAATCAACCCGCGGTCCAGTAATCAAGGGCTTGCAAGCTTCTGAAAGATTACTTGCTGGCTTTGATGATGACGAATTTGATGCACCTGCAATCGATGAAAAGATGTTGGCCGGTTTGCATCGCGCTAGAGAAGTAGGCCAGACCCTACCGAGTTCGGAGGTCTGATTAATATGGTTTTAACTCCGATTTTGACCGCCCACTGGGATGAAGCAGATTCATACAAACTTGAAGGTTACAAACGCCACCATGGATATGTTGCACTAGCAAAAGCACTTAAGTCTGATCCAGATTCAATTATTCAAACTGTGAAAGATTCAGGTTTGCGCGGACGTGGTGGTGCAGGTTTCCCAACTGGTATGAAGTGGGGCTTTGTTCCACAAAACGATGGCAAGCCACATTATTTAGTTGTTAATGCTGACGAATCAGAACCAGGTGCATGCAAAGACATTCCGTTGATGCTTGCAAATCCACACGCACTTATTGAAGGCGTAGCAATTTCTTCATATGCGATTCGGGCTAATCACGCTTTCATTTACATCCGTGGTGAAGTGCCACATGTAATTCGCCGCGTCACCAATGCAGTTAAAGAAGCCTATGCAGCTGGACTACTTGGTCAAAACATTCAAGGTTCAGGTTTTAATCTTGAAGTTGTTGTCCACGCTGGCGCTGGCGCATACATTTGTGGTGAAGAAACTGCATTACTTGATTCACTCGAAGGTCACAGAGGTCAACCACGCCTAAAGCCGCCATTTCCAGCCGTTGCAGGTTTGTATGCGTCACCAACAGTCATCAACAATGCTGAAACCATCGCAAACATTCCATACATCATCCGCAATGGTGCAGATTGGTTGAAGCAGTGGGGAACCGAGAAGTCACCTGGCTTCAAACTGTTTGCAGTTTCAGGTCACGTTAAGCGCCCAGGTATTTATGAAGCAGCACTTGGCACCACTATGCGTGAACTTCTTGAACATGCTGGTGGCATGCGCGATGGTCACACTTTGAAGTTTTGGATTCCAGGTGGATCTTCAGTTCCAATGTTGACTGAAGCTCATCTAGATCTTCCACTAACTTACGAAGACATGGCTGCTGCTGGCACCATGCTTGGCACCGGAACTCCAATGGTGTTTGACGAAACAACAAGTGTTGTGAAGGCTGTAAGCCGTTGGTTGCAGTTCTACAAACATGAATCTTGCGGAAAATGCACACCTTGTCGCGAAGGCACCTACTGGATTAGTGGATTGCTTAAGCGACTTGAAAAGGGTGAAGGTCAAGAAACTGATTTGGAAAAGATCGATGAATTGTGCCAACAAATTATGGGACGTTCGTTCTGTGCACTTGGCGATGCAGCCGCAACTCCATTCCCAGGTGCGATGAAACATTTCCGTACTGAATTTGAAGCCGGAGTTCGCACAGCTGCTGACATTGCATTCGATCCAACTGCCACCACCATATTTTCAAAGGCGAGTGTCTGATGACTATTGACAACACTCCAGTAGAACTCGTCACTTTAACAATTGACGATATTGAAGTGCAGGTTCCGAAAGGAACTTTAATCATTCGCGCAGCAGAACAGCTTGGCGTGCAGGTACCGCGTTTTTGTGACCATCCACTTCTAGATCCAGTTGCTGCTTGCCGTGCTTGTTTAGTTGAAATTGAAGGTCAAGCTAAACCGCAACCATCTTGCGCGATGACGGTTGCCGAAGGAATGAAAGTTCGCACCCAGGTTTCGTCAGTTATGGCAGATGAGGCACAAAAAGGTGTGATGGAATTCCTACTGATCAACCACCCACTTGATTGCCCGGTATGTGACAAAGGTGGCGAATGCCCTTTGCAAAACCAAGCAATGACAAACGGTCGAGGTGAGTCTCGCTTCGATGGTGAAAAACGCGAATTCGAAAAACCAATCAACGTTTCTGCACAAGTCTTACTAGACCGTGAACGTTGTGTTTCATGTGCACGTTGCACTCGCTTTGCTGACCAAGTAGCGGGAGATCCAATGATCGCATTACTTGAGCGTGGATCACAGCAACAAGTTGGTATTTCAGATGACCAACCATTCGATTCTTATTTCTCGGGAAACACAATTCAAATTTGTCCGGTTGGTGCTTTGACGAGTGCGAAATATCGTTTCCGCTCCCGGCCATTCGATTTGGTTTCAGTTCCAACAACTTGTGAACACTGCGCGAGCGGATGCTCACTTCGAACAGATATTCGTCGTGGAAATGTTATGCGCCGTTTAGCTTGGGACGATCCACAAGTTAACGAAGAATGGAATTGTGACAAAGGTCGATTTGCATTCCCTTACGTGCAAGAAGGTCGCCTAAACCAGCCATTAGTTCGTGGCGAAGATGGCCTACTTCATCCTGCGTCTTGGACCGAAGCCATCGACGTGGCAGCTAAAGGCTTGGCAGCCGCAAGTGGCGCAACTGCTGTTCTTGCCGGTGGCCGTCACACAGTGGAAGATGCATACGCAATTTCAAAGTTTGCTCGCGCAGTACTTGGTACTGACGATGTTGATTTCCGTTCCCGTCCACACTCAACTGAAGAAACTCAATTCTTGAGTTCAGTAGTTGCTGGTAGTGGACTTGGGGTTACTTATGCAGATCTCGAAAAAGCTGCACATGTTGTATTGGTTGCCTTTGAGCCAGAAGACGAAAGTCCAATGATTCAGTTGCGCCTACGCAAAGCAGTACGTCGAGGACGCACAAAGGTAACTGCCATTACTTCACATATTACTTCTGGGAACAAGAAGTTAAGTGCAACCGTAATTGCCACCGCAGCGGGCCATGAAGTTTCAGCACTTTCCGAACTTGCACTTGATGCAAACACAATTATTTTGGTTGGTGAACGCGCTGCGTCTGTAACTGGATTGCTAACCGCTGCAACCAAGAAGGCTAAAGAGTCTGGTGCGAAGTTGGCCTGGGTGCCTCGTCGCGCAGGTGATCGCGGTGCTGTCGATGCTGGTTTGTTGCCAGGTCTTCTTCCTAACGGAAATTCATTGAGTGATCCAAGTGCACGCGAAAGAGCGGCAGACATTTGGAATGTCGAAAACAACACGCTTCCTTTTGCTGCTGGCCGTGACTTTGGTGCGATTGTTCATGCAGCTTTTAATGGAGAATTGAAAGCATTGCTAATTACAAGTGTTGATGTTGAAGATACACAACACTCGGCTAGTACTTTGCAAGCTATTGAAAACACACCATTTGTAGTTTCGCTAGAAATTCGCCCTTCAAGTATTACCGAACTTGCTAATGTGGTTTTGCCAGTTGCTGTGGTAACAGAAAAATCTGGCACATTTATCGATTGGGAAGGCCGACCACGTAATTTTGGTCAGGCGATTCGCGAACACAACAAACTAACTGATGGCCGCGTACTTGCAATGATTGCAGATGCAATGGATGTCCTAATTGGACAACAAGATGTTGCACAACTACGCGCCGAACTTGCGCAATTTGCCGCCCCAACTACTCGAGTAGAAGCTCCAGCTCATGGCGCAGATGTGCCAAATGGTTTGACTTTGAGCACCTGGAATCAATTGATTGATGATGGCGCCCTTCAAGAAGGCGAACCATTCTTGGCTGCGACCTCTCGCAATGTGATTGCTGGATTGAATTCAAAAACTGCTGCCGCACACTCAATAGCTGAAGGTGACTTGATAGAAATTTCAACCTCACTTGGTT
>JBIISC010000066.1:0-3808 GCA_044341215.1 Candidatus Nanopelagicales bacterium
AACATCAACATAACTGCGAGCGATAAACCAACGTCACCAACCCGGTTCACGACAAAAGCCTTCTTAGCCGCGGTTGCAGCAGATGGTTTATGAATCCAAAAACCAATCAGCAAGTAGGAAGCAAGGCCTACACCTTCCCAGCCGACATAAAGCAACATGTAGTTGTTTGCCAAAACCAGCACCAACATTGCTGCGATAAACAAGTTTAAGTAAGCAAAGAATTTGCGTCGATTTTCGTCATGTGCCATGTAACCAATTGAGTAGATGTGAATCAAACTGCCTACACCAGTAATCAGCAGCACAAACGAGATTGAAAGTTGATCTAGTTGCAAAGCAACTGGAACATGGAAAGTGCCGACCACAATCCAGTCCCAAAGGTGAATAGTGGTTTCGCGCTCTTCAGCTGTCTTTGCCAACATTTCAATCAGCGTTGCAACTCCAACGGCGAATGAGCCAAGCGACATAGCGGTACCAAGTAAATGGCCCCAAGCGTTAGTCCGCTTGCCACCAAGCAGCAGCACAGCAGCACCCGCAAGCGGTAGTGCCACTAGTAACCATGCGTAAGCAGTCACTCTTCTCTACTTCCTTCTAGAACTTCAGCAAACTAGCTTCGTCAATCGACGCAGTACGTCGAGTTCGGAAAATCGATACGATAATTGAAAGTCCGACCACCACTTCAGCAGCAGCCACGACCATCACGAAAAATGCGATTACTTGACCATCAATTGAACCATTCGCCTTTGCGAATGTGACGAATGCGAGGTTTGCAGCATTCAGCATCATTTCAACCGACATAAAAACCACAATCGCATTGCGGCGAACTAAAACGCCGACTGCGCCAATGCTAAACAAAATCGCTGAAAGCAAAATGAAATTATTAAGTTCCATTTATTCCCCCACTCGATCTGTTGATTGGCTAGTAATTACTGCCTCGCCACGGTTTAATGCCTGCACTTCATCTTTGCCAGCAAGATCGATCAAACGAATTGCACCGCGAGCTGCGAGAGGCTTAGGCACAGAAATTTCTGCCATCGTGCCATCTGGCAAGAGGGCTGGAATGTCTACTGCGTTGTGGCGCGCATAAACACCAGGTGATGGAAGTGAACCTGGGTGATTTCCACTTTTGAAACGAAGAACGGAAAGATCGCGCTGAGTTAAAGGTTTTTCAGCATGTTCACGATGAGTCAGAACCATCGCACCAAGCGCAGCGGTGATTAGCAAAGCTGAAGTAGCTTCAAAAGCAAACAAATACTTCGTAAAAATCAAACCAGCCAGCGCATCAACATTTCCATCGTAAGCAACATAAGCTTGACCGAATCCAATGTTTGTCATTGTGATGTTGCCCAGCATGCCAATCAAAATCACACCGAGCGCGCTAGCACCCAAAAGCGCTGGGACTCGTTGACCTTTTATGGATTCAGTAAGTGAATCACTTGAATCAACACCGACAACCATCAATACGAATAGGAAGAGCATCATTACTGCACCGGTGTAAACGATGATTTGTACCATCGACAAGAATGGCGCTTCCAATATTGCATAAAGTACTGCCAAATTAATCATGGTTAATGCAACAAATAAGGCGCTGTGAACAGCCTTCTTACTAAACACCATTCCAAGTGCGCCTAATACAGCTAGTGCAGCGCAAATCCAGAATGCGATAACCATTTATTACACCTGGCCAATCGCATCAATGCCAGCACGCGCTGCAACTTCGGCAATTTGCGCATCAGTCGCGCGAGAAATTTTGCCTTGGTAGTAATCGCGTTCACTCGTGCCCTCAACCATGCTGTGAGGGGCTGCCACCATGTTCGGCATTAGTGGGCCTAAAAGATCTTGTTTTTCAAAAATCAAACTTTCCCTGGTTTGATCTGCAAGTTCGAATTCATTGGTCATAGTCAGTGCGCGGGTTGGGCAAGCTTCAATGCAAAGTCCGCAGAAAATGCATCGCAAATAATTAATTTGATAAACCCGGCCATAGCGTTCACCTGGGGAGAAGCGCTCTTCTTCAGTGTTATCTGCGCCTTCAACCAAAATCGCATCAGCTGGACAAGCCCATGCGCATAGTTCACAACCGATGCACTTTTCCAAACCATCTGGATGACGGTTTAGCTGATGGCGACCGTGGAAGCGTGGCTTTGGTGGGTATTTATCTTTTTGTTCTGGGTAGTTTTCCGTGTTCGGCTTTTTGAACATGGTAACAAAAGTCACCCAAAATCCTCGGATTACTTGTGGCACACGAAACATCTCTAAGACTCCTCAACCTGTAAAGCCGATTTCTCAGACTTTGTAACTTGCCCTGGAAGCGGTGGCACTGGATGACCACCTGCAAATGGATCAAACTCTTCGATTTCTTCTTCAACTAATTCCGCGTCGCGCTTGCTGCGGCGATTTTTTACTTCTTCGAAAATCCAGCTAATGAAAAGCAAAATAGTTAATGGAATCAAAAGCCAGCGGGCTGTTGTTGCGGTATCAAACCCAGCAATATTGCGACTTGCGCGAGCGGTTGCAACAATCAAAATCCAGCCGATAGAAACTGGCAGCAGAACCTTCCAACCAAATTTCATGAACTGGTCGTAACGCAAACGTGGCAGCGTTCCACGCAACCAAATGAAAACGAAAATAAAGACTGAGATTTTTCCAAAGAACCAAATCATTGGGAACCAGCCAGTGTTTGCACTTTCCCAAAGTGAAATCGGCCAAGGAGCACGCCAACCACCAAGAAATAGCGTGGTGGCTAGTGCTGAAACCGTCACCATGTTTATGTATTCAGCCAAGAAGAAAAGTGCAAATTTCAATGATGAGTATTCAGTGTGAAAACCACCGACCAACTCACCTTCTGCTTCTGGAAGGTCGAAAGGTGCGCGGTTGGTTTCGCCCACCATTGCCATCACATAAATTATGAATGAAGGAAGCAATAAAACAATGAACCAAGTGCCAGCTTGTGCGGCCACAATCTCCGAAGTTGAAATTGATCCTGCATAGAGGAAAACTGCAACAAACGAAAGTCCCATTGGAATTTCGTAAGAAATCATCTGCGCACTTGAACGTAAACCACCGAGCAATGCATATGTTGAACCCGAAGACCAACCAGCAAGCACGATTCCGTAAATACCAATCGACGAGATTGCCAAGATATACAAAACTGACACTGGGAAGTCGGTCAGTTGCAAAGGCGTAGTGGTTCCGAAGATTGAAACCTCAGGGCCGAACGGAATTACTGCAAAAGTCATGAAAGCAGGAACACAAGCAATCACTGGCGCTAACCAGTAAACAGCTCTATCAGCAGTGCGCGGAATGATTTCCTCTTTGAGTGCGAGTTTCACGCCATCCATCAAAGATTGCAAAGAACCACCCGGACCAACTCGGTTTGGACCCACGCGCATCTGCATCCAAGACACAACTTTGCGCTCCATAATGATTGTGATCAAAGTGACCAAAACCAAAATTACGAAGATACCAACTGCTTTTAAAGCAACTAACCAAAGTGGATCGAGACCAAAAGCGCCAAGCCCTTGTGCAGCACCAATCAGCGTGTTCATTGGCCACCTCCGCGCTTGATAGTCACGATATTCCCGTGCGCAGCACCCAAACTAGTCCGAACTTTGGATTCTCCAGAGTTAGTTGGCAACCAGACAGTATTTTCAGCACCATCAACAAATATTGCTTCCACAGTAATTGAACCAAGTGAGGTTGAAATTTCTATCAAGTCACCTTCAGCTATTGAGTGTGCGGCAGCAGTTTTTGAATTCAATCCAGCAATCACATTGCGAGAGGTCGCAGCCAAGAATGGTTCGCCTTCTTGAAG
>JBIISC010000025.1:0-13375 GCA_044341215.1 Candidatus Nanopelagicales bacterium
TGTCTTTTCCTTGCAAAGCGCCGTAATGTCTTTCGTTAAGTCGCCACGAGCGGGTAACTGGAATCCAATATCGATCGCATTCATCTAGTGCTATCTGTGCAGTATTGATAGCCCGTCGCAATAGTGAAGTGTGAAGCACATCGGGCAAGACATTTGCAGACTTCAAAAGTTCTCCGCCGCGCTTAGCTTCGGCCTTACCTTTTTCGGACAGATTTACATCAACCCAACCAGTGAACAAGTTGAGTGCATTCCACTCACTTTCGCCGTGACGGAGCAAAATTAATGTGTATGAAGTTTCAGTCATGGGTTAAGTCTGCCTCATTGAAATATTTAAGTTCGCCTAGGCTTTAAAACGACGGTTTTCGTGCGCTACTACGCCGTAGATGTCGATTGCCTTGCGATAGGTCTCTAGTAATGCATCTGCAGTGACTGACCAAGAGAACTTGCTGGCGTGCTGGATTGCATTGAGGCTCAATTGATTAAGTAACTCTGGTTTATCTAATAGTGTCAAAATGGTTTGGGCCCAGTTCTTTGGTTGATGATTTCCAAGAAGTAGTCCTGAATAGTCGTTCTTCACCGCTGTCACCAGTCCACCGACTGCCGCTGCAACTACCGGAGTTCCGCAAGCTTGTGCTTCAACAGCAACCAGTCCGAAAGATTCTGAATGGGAAGGAACTACCACAAGATCGGCTGCCCGATATAAATCAACTAGTTGATTTGCTGGTCGTGGTGCTAAAAATTCCACGATCGAAGAAATACCAAGTTGGTTTGCAAGATCGGAAAGAGATTGTGGGTGTTCAAGCCCAGAACCTGATGGACCACCGCAAATCAATACTTTTAATTTCGATTGCAAGTTTGGTCGCAAGCTAATCATTTCTGAGACCGCGTTTAATAAAACATCTGGCGCTTTAAGCGGCTGGATTCGACCAACAAAAAGTAAAACAAAATCATCAGCTGAGATATTTAATTTTTGTCTGGTAGCAATTTTGCTAACACTTGGATTGAAAATATCCAGATCAACGCCTGGGTGAATTACATCCACTCGCTGAGCATCTGCATCGTAATGTTCAATCAATTCTGCAGCTTCACGGTGGGTGTTTGCCACTAAACGCGTTGCTGCTTTGACAACTTGTTCTTCACCAATTACGCGCACTGCTGGTTCTGGTGTATCGCCTTCGGTTAGTGCCAGGTTTTTAACTTTTGCCATCGTGTGCATTGTGTGCACAAGTGGCACTCGCCAACGCTCACTAGCCAACCAGCCGACCTGTCCACTCAACCAATAATGCGAATGCACAAGGTCATATTCACCTTCTGCCAGCTTGGCTTCTTGTCGCATAACTCCTGCGGTTACTGCACAAAGCTGACCTGGCAAGTCGTTTTTCTGCAGACCACCGTATGGGCCTGCTTCAACGTGATGGACTGTCACACCTGGAAAAGCTTCAACTGTCGGAGGCAAATCTGGTGAAGTTGAACGAGTGAAAATATCTACTGCAACATTTCGATCTGCTAGACGTTTTGCAGATTCAGCAATATAGACGTTCATGCCGCCGGCATCACCAGTTCCAGGATTATCTAACGGAGATGTGTGAACACTTAGAACAGCAATTCGTTTAACAGAATTCTTATGTAACTGTTTCGTCACTTGTCATCACCTTGCAAATCACTGACTCCATAGGCCTCACCAGTTACGACGAAAGCCACACGACGTGCAATTGTGACACCATGATCGGCAAAACGTTCGTAGTATCGAGATAGCAATGTAACGTCGATTGCAGATTCAACTCCGTGCTTCCAATTTGAATCGAGTACCAATGTAAATAGTTGACGATGAATCTGATCCATCTCTGAATCTTCTTTCGTCATATCCACAGCATGTGATAAATCGCCGGTGGCAATAACTTTCCCAGTTTGGCTAACAATCGAGTTGGCTATGTCTCCCATTTGCGCAAAAGTTTCAGCCAAATCTTGGGGCACACTTACATTAGGAAAACGTAAGCGCGCTTGTTTGGCAACGTGAGCTGCAAGATCTCCCATGCGCTCGAGGGTGGTTGACATGCGAAGGCTCGCAACTGTCATGCGAATATCGGTGGGAGACAGATTCTGGGATTCAAGAATTTCTAGGCAGTTTTCTTCAATACTGTTGTTGATCTCATTAATTTGGCTGTCATCAGAGATGATCTGTTCGGCTAAATGGACATCGGCCGAGAGCAAAGCTTCAGTTGCACAGGACATGGCAACCTGAACGAGCCCTGTCATTTCGACAAGATTGTTCTGCACTCTGCGCAGGCGCTCGTTAGTCAGATTTTCCATTTAGCCTCGATTTCAGGCCTTAAGGATAGAACGAGTTCAGTTGGCAGGTAAATTTACCTAAACCCCAGGTGAACTCTGGGGGAACAAGTGCCAATATGGGCATCCTTGAGGTAAACATTACGGATTTTCAACCTAGTCTTATCTCATGTCTGAGGGCTTTATTTCCGTTAAGGGACCTGCGGTCTCTGGGGAAGTTGCGCGTATTTTGGAGCTTCTGCCGCAAGCCTGGTTCATCTCTGATGGACAAGGAGAGGTTCTCCAAGCCTCCCCTCGAGCTTTTGAGTATGGCCTGATCGTCCTTGAACGGATCGAAGAGGCACAAACCCGCGAATTGATTGCCGAAGTTCAAGCAAATGGTGAACTGCTCGAGCGAGAACTGAGCATCCCACGGACGAGAACCCACGCTGATCAAACTTTACTTTTTCGAGTCACTCCCATCGCAGATGGTGCAGTGCTTGTTTTAATTGAAGACGTAACTCAAGAAAGAATTCTTGATGTTATTCGTCGTGACTTCGTGGCAAATGTTTCACATGAACTTAAAACTCCGGTTGGCGCGCTTTCTCTGTTAGCAGAAGCAATTCAAAGTGCAATAGATGATCCAGAAAAGATTTTGCACTTTGCATCTCGCATGCATCGCGAAGCTGAAAGATTATCAATTCTGGTTGGTGACCTGATTGATTTATCCAGCCTGCAAAAACATGATGGCAATACAAACTTTGAATTGATTTCAGTTGATGATCTTGTGACTGTTGCCCTTGACGATGTGCAGATGCTTGCAACTGCCAAAGGCATTGAAATGGTTGTGGGTGGAACTGGAAATCTTCGTGTAAATGGAAATCGCGACCAATTGATTTCTGCACTTCGAAACCTTTTAACCAATGCAATTCACTATTCACATGATGGCACTCGGGTTGCCATTGGAACTCGGGCAGTGGACGAGTTCGTTGAAATCAGTGTGGTGGATCAAGGAATTGGAATTCCAACTTCAGAATCTGAACGAATTTTCGAACGTTTCTATAGGGTTGATCCAGCTCGCAGTCGGATTACAGGTGGCACTGGCCTTGGACTATCAATTGTTAAACATGTTTGCGTTGAACACGGGGGCGAATGTTTTGTGTGGAGTCAAGAAGGCCATGGGTCGACATTCACAATCCGACTTCCAAATCCAGATCTAAATTTGCCATATAACCTAAACAAGGAGAATGCTGAATGACGCGTGTATTGGTCGTTGAAGATGAAGAATCATTTCGCGAAGCACTTGAGTTCATGCTCAGCAAAGAGGGCTTTGAAGTAGCACTTGCCGCAACCGGACCTGACGCACTTGTTGAGTTTGATCGAAGTGGCGCAGATCTAATTTTGCTAGACCTGATGTTGCCGGGAATGAGCGGAACTGAAGTTTGCCGCACCATTCGTGCAAAATCTAAAGTTCCAATCATTATGGTGACTGCGAAAGCTGACGAGGTGGACAAAGTTGTTGGTCTTGAAATTGGTGCTGATGATTATGTGACCAAGCCTTTTAGTTCACGTGAATTGGTAGCTCGAATTCGCGCCGTGCTTCGCCGTAACTCCGACTTCGAAGAATCCCCAATCGTTTCCACATTAGAAGTTGGTCCTGTCCGTCTTGATATTGATCGTCATAAGGTCTCGGTTCGTGGCGAAGCTATTTCACTGCCGCTAAAAGAATTTGATCTACTTGAACTTCTAATGCGCAATGCTGGCCGGGTATTGACTCGTGGACAGCTCATTGATCGCGTATGGGGAAGTAACTACGTTGGTGACACCAAAACCCTTGACGTTCACATCAAACGTTTACGCGCCAAAATAGAACAAGACCCAGCAGAGCCAGTTCATATTCTGACAGTGCGTGGACTTGGCTATAAATTTGAAAATTAATTAAGGTTTGTAAAGGTCTAAAACTAATTAAGGTTTGAAAAGGCACTTGGGTATACAGTGCTGTACATGCCTTCATTAGCAAAAGCAAGTGCTTCAACTTTAACAAATCCATTGATTGCAAACGTAAATTGAACTTTGACAATAGAGCCAGCCACCGGCAATGCGGAGGCACTGTTGTTTAGCAACGCTCCTAACGGTGCAGTAAAACTTAAACTAACTGCGGCACCTGGCGCTATCTCAATATTGTCTAGTGCAATTAGAACTACTGAATCTGTATTACCGAAAATGACAGAATCTGTATTAACGAAATCAACCAACTGGTTATCAACACTTGCACTAAGCAAGGTTTCTACTTCGGTACCCGAGTTGATGATTACGCCAGTAAGAACTGCATTGGTTCCATCAGTAATAACCAAAACTTCCTGCACCTTGATCTCGCCAATCACCGCATCTGTTCCGCTTCCAGCCGGGCCCATTTTTGCGGTATCAGGAACCGAGCCGTAGCCACATGCGGACAGTGATAATACGAGTGAAAATGCCAAAAAAATCTGAGTTAGTCGACGCATACCCCAAGGCTACCGCACGGGTATTTGTTCAATTGGAAAACCTCGCAATCGGCTATTTCACTCACAAATAGGCTAAATCTTGACGGACTGAAGGACATGAAAGTCAGGGTAAACTTAGGCCCCAATCGAAAGGCTCTATCACCTATGGCTTTCAAAAAAGGCGAAACTGTCGTTTACCCTCACCATGGCGCTTCAACTATTATCGATATCTCCAAAAAGACCGTCAACGGACGTGAAATGGAATTCTTGATTTTGGATGTTCAAGCCGGTGGACTTCGTATTGAGGTTCCATCTGGAAACGCTGAATACGTAGGTGTACGCGATGTGGTTAGCAAAGAAGGTCTGCAAGATGTGTTCAACATTTTGCGCCAGCCATATATTGAAGAGCCAACCAACTGGTCTCGACGTTACAAAGCAAACGTTGAAAAAATTGCCTCTGGTGATGTAATCAAGGTTGCTGAAGTTGTCCGCGACCTTTACCGCCGCCAAGAAGATCGCGGTCTTTCAGCTGGTGAAAAGCGTATGTTGCAAAAGGCTATTCAAATCTTGAGTTCCGAAGTGGCTTTGGCGCAAAAATCTGACGATGTTGCTGCTACTGAAAAAATCCTAGAAGTTCTTGCTGCTTAACTGCCGCAATTCTTGAGAGCTGGTTTATGGCAACTCAATCTGGACTGTCTGTCCATGTAGTGATTGCTGTTGACTCCGAATTGGCGCTATTGCCTCTCGGAGCAAATACCATTGCCGGTACTGCTGCCACTCGTGCCATGACTGCAAGTTGCAAACCAAAAGTAAGTATTTGGGTGCATCCTGATTTACGTACTAAGTGGCAAGAGTTAGATCATCACCTTACTAATCCTTGTGAAATTGAAACTGGTGAAACCTTGCTATCAGTGGCCGAGGCATCCCTTGCTGATGTTTTGATGATTCATGAAGCTAGACGTCCACTGACATTGAGTTCAACATTTGATCGGGTGGCCAATGCAATTTCAAATGAAATTACTTCGGCTCGGCCAGCGCATGCAGTAGTGGATACTTTGAAAATTGTTGATGAGAACCGAATAGTCACTGGAACTGTAAATCGTCAACTAGTTCAGTCACTCACGTCACCAGAAGCGTATTTACGCAAAGCAATAACTGGTAAAAGTGAAAACGGTTGGATGTTTACAACTGGAATTGGTGCGGAAGAGTTAGTGCGCGGAGATCAAGAATCTTTGAAGGTTCGCGCACCGGAAGACGTGCAATTAGTCGAATCATTCCTAGTTTGGCAGACCAAGGTTCGTTAGTCGTCTTTAGGTTTTCTAAGTTCTTTAGCTTCGTCAATAAATTTCTTTGGTTGTTTACGAATTGCTTTTGGAAGTCCCGTAAACAAATATCCAGGATCAGACAAAATTCGCTGAACTATTCGCCAAGGCTTTGTAGCTAAGCGGTTTTCTAAGTCTTTAACATATGCCTTGCGTAAATCATGAGTGTCGTGACGCATCACAGTTCCACAGGCTGTGCATTTTGCGGTAGCCAGCAAACGTCCTGCGTAGGTCACTTCATGTTCGCATTCACGATTACACATCGAGCAAAGCAAAACGGCGAATTGTTTTTGATTATCAGGCATATCGCATCACTTCAAACTGTAGGAGTTGCTGGCTAGAAGGTGTTCCACCATCACCAGATCTTGCGGGTAGGTAACTTTGATGTTGAGTGCGGTTCCACGGACACATTCAACTTTCAAATCTGGGTAATACTTTTCCATGCACATAGATGTATCGGAGCCTTCAAAGTTTTCTACTCCGGCCCTTCGGTAAGCATCCAATATTTCTCGAGCTTTGAAAACTTGCGGAGTTTGCACCCGGACTATTTCAGACTCTGATGAAGAACCATGAAGCACTGCAGTCTCTAGATAGGGAAGCGCGCCACCATTCTTTTCCGCTGCTTGCACAATCTTTTTGATCAAGGTTGGACCAGCCAAAGGGCGAGCACCATCATGGATCAAAACGAGTTTGCAATCTCCAGATTCGATCGATGGAGCCAAGTATTCAAGCGCGCGAGATTCTGATGCATGTCTGGTTGCACCACCATCAACAATGTCGACTGGTGCAGATACGTGCTTAGCAAAGATTTCGCGTGCAAACTCACGTTCAGATTGGTGAACTACTAAAACATAACGATCGAAGAGTTCAGATTCGATGAGCCATTTAAAGCTCCAAGTTGCTAATTCACGTCCTCCGAGCGGAAGCCAAACTTTGTTGGTTCCAGCTCCGAGGCGTGTTCCGCTACCAGCAGCTAGAACTACAGCAGTTCGGCCAGTATGGTGGCGGTTAAATTTCATTACAGTCCTAATGCATCCATCTCTTTACGGAGTGCAACGATAGTTTGTGTTTCATCAATGTCCACATCGTCCCAGGTAATCAAGTGGTCGATTGGCAAATCACGCTTAACTGTTGCTCCTTGGAGAAGTCCGATAGGCACTAAACGATCTCGCATTGCATCTTCTTTGCGATCTGCAACAGCGCGCATTGAGTAGCCACCGATACTGTCGATTTTGTCGCTAACAGCGTGTGCCTTCTTTGTGGAAGCCACAACTTCGGTTGTGCGTGAAGTGCAAGCAAATGAAGCTTTTCCTTCAACCAGCATTTCAGCAACCGTAATTGGCGCTTCAACACTCGCTAGGTGGAATGGGCGGTAGAGCGAGAAGTAAGGACCAGGTCCCATGCCGAGATATGACATTTCGTGTGCAACATATGGCTTGTCGGTTTTAACAACCACAAATACACCAGGTGCCACATCGCCTGTGCAGTAATCAACTACACCAGTTTCTTCCAAAACTCCGCCGGCTTCTTTTGGTGAGAAGACATTGTGCAAAGTCTTAACAGTTGCAGCAGGTCCAATCATTCCGCGTTTGGTCAATTTCAAACCAGTTGCGTTTGCAAGTGCTGACATTTCAATCATGGTCTTTGAACCATCAGTGAATGAGCAAAGCATCTTCGGATTCATTTGCTTTTGCGCAGCGCGCTCAGCAACTGTTTCTGGGGTTGAGTGTGGTTCAAAAGGATTGTTCTTACCTTTACCTGCCATCACGATTTCAAATGAAAGATCGCGAGCAAATTCAACTAGGTATAGTGCTTCAACTGGCTCGTCACCATGGCAAACCGAGTAAAGCACGCCATTGTCAGCGGCCATCTTGGTGAGTAGTGGCCCAATGGTTACGTCCATTTCAACATTCAAAACTGCAACGTGTTTTTTTGCCTTTAGGCAAGCAGATGTAACGCGGGCGCCAACTTCTGGAACACCAGTGGCTTCAACCACTACATCAACATCAAGTTGCGCAATCAAAGTTGCATCGGTTGTGCCTACTGGCTGACCTTTTGCAATTGCAGCATTCAAAGCTGCTACATCAGACGAAATAAGTGGTTTTGGTAAACCTAAATCTGCAAATGCTTGTTCGATTCGAGTTGCATCAACATCTGCAATCACAGATACATCAATGCCACCCATTGATTGGGTTTGGTTTGCAAAACCGCGACCCATTTGGCCAGATCCAACTAGTGCTAATCGGCTATTTCTTCCTTGTTTACGTGCGAGCTCTTCTAAACGGCTTCGGTATTGCATCTCTACTTGCTCCTTGTAATACTAATTTTCGTTCCGATATTAATTTCTGGTAATTCTTGTACCGCGATATTTACATCGCCTGGTAATTCAGCGTCGGTTAACCCATTTGCTTTTAGATTTAAGTGACCTAAGTTCATTAAGTTTTCGTTTGCCACATCGCCGACTGCGAGAACTTCGTATGAACTATCGTCAAGTGAAACAATGTCACCAGCTTTAAGTTCATCTTCTTGATGTTCTACGTTGTGCAGGATGCAAAAATCATGTAATTCTTCAGGTGCATTTGCTCCGAAGAAAACCAGCATCCCTTGTTCCCGGAATGCGGGAACAAGGTCGCCGATTGCGAATACTGTTGATTCGTAAATTTTCACTCGCAAAAACCTAAGCGAGTGTTACGTGCTCTGGCTTCACACCAGATACAAATAATTCTTTGGTAATAAACATTGCAAGTGGACCAGCTGGGCTAGTTCCGTGAATGTCAACAGTTAAAACCTTCTTCATTGGGTAAACACCAACGCGTGCGGTTCCACCACAGTCGATTACTGCAACTGCAATTTTGTCGAATGGGGCACTGCTCTTAAAGCCATCAAATGGCTCGCCACCGGTTAGGTCTGCAATGTGTTGCGCAACAGCATGAATGCCGCCACCAGTAACACAGTAGATAAGTGGACGTTCGTCGGTTGGTTTAACTGTAAGCGGACCGCCCCAGCCACCTTTTCCTGCAACGATGTTTACTGCTTTGTAGTCAGCCATTTCTTAGCCTTTCAAATGTGTAGATGAAAAAAGAAGCGGGGCTGAAACGGAAAAACGTTCAGCCCCGCCCTGTGTATTTAGCTGTTGTATAGGCCGAAGCTCGCGAAGTAAGCGATTACCACTGAAAGTGGACCGGTTACTAGACGTGAGAACAGAACGGCTGGAACGCCAACTTCAACGGTTTCTGGTTCGGCTTCGCCAAGAGCTAGACCGACTGGAATGAAGTCACAACCAACTTGTGGGTTGATTGCAAACAATGCAGGCAGTGCGTATTGAGCAGGGATAGTTCCCTTACCAATTTCAACACCTAGCAAAGTTCCAACGATCTGAGCAATAACAGCGCCAGGTCCAAGCAATGGGCTTAGAACTGGAATTGCGCAAACTACAGAAACGAGTAGCAGACCACCAAGTGATGATGCTGAACCGCTGATTGCGTTAGCAATCTTGTCGCCAATACCGGTTGCAAGAATTAAACCGATAATGAACGAGATGAATGCCATGAATGGAATTACGTTGCGGATTGTTGTTTCAACCGCATCGCGTCCTGCTTGGTAAAGAGTGCCAACGACACCACCAACAGAACGACCAATTGTTACGAGTAACTTGTTAATTGCGTCCATGTTTATGCATTCCCCTTACGAGCCATCATGATTTTCGTGATGAACTCAGTGACGATACCGCGGATGAAGATGACAACGAGACCTACAAGTAGGTAACGAATAGCCAAAGGTCCTAGTTCGAAGCCGAGAGCTGTGACGCCTGAAGCGATACCAGCCCATACGAAAAGTTCGCCTGGATTAGCGTGTGGGAAGATGCCAAGAATAGGGTGTACGAAAGAAACTGCAGCATCGTAAAATGCTGGCTTCTGACGTTCTGGCAAGAAACGACCTACGGTGTAGGCCATTGGATTGGTGAAGAAAAATACTGCCAAGAATGGCAATACCATGTAGCGAACTGGGTACCACTGGATACCTGGTTGCGCTGCTTTTACACCTAGGGATTCGATCTTCTCAGGTCCGATAAGACGGATCAATGCGTTTACCGCGGTCAAAAGAACGACCAAGGTAGGCAAGATGCCACCCATCAGGCTAAGGAGAACTGCTCCACCCTGGTTAAAGACTCCAATGAAGTCTTGTGCCCAGACGGCTAGTGTGTCCATTTACCCTCCAACTGCTCTAACGATTACAACTTGTAACCGGCAAAACCACAAAGGCCGGGTAGGTCCAATGTGGGTTCTTTCACTTACTCCGAGACCGCAGTTTCCTTTGGTTTCAGCAAAGTAGAAGCCGCCATCTGAGCCGCACTCCTAATTTTGCGATTTAGCTGAGGGATGTCGCCATCTCCAGCTAATTCGGTTAGTGAAAGTCCATTTAGGCCAGGGAAAGGCTTGGGTGCGGCGAAGACTGTAAAACCAGTCATAACGCGTGCATCAACCACAGTGTCTCCCTGTCGTGCGATCGCAACAAATGCGCGACCACCACGGTAACGCTTTCCGCCCATACCAACTGCAGACTCGCCCTGAGCCCGCAATGTCTTGAGTGAATTGTTGAATTTCATCGCTTGGTTATAAGTTAATAAAAGTTGTGAAACCCACATGACGCCAATCACGAATAGGACGACGGGAAGATTTTCCATTATGAGGCCACCCTTGTTTGTTTTGCATCGGAAAGAATTCGAATAATTTCAAAAGCACATGAACTACTGATGATTACTTCAGAAACAAAGCCACCGCGAATTGCACCAATCACACCGATTGCTTTGTCTTTGCCGGCTGCCATGCCAATTACAAATGGAATGCGGCGAAGTTGTTCGAGGCTGATACCAACAATTCGATCTGACCAGCCGTGATCTAGTTCTTTGCCGTTGCTGTCGTAGAAACGTGCACCGATGTCGCCAGCCATGTCTTTAGTTAATGCATCGTATTGAGAAGCTGGAAGTCCAGCGCTATGTAGTAATTCCATTGAAGACGATGCACCTTTGCTGCCAATGCCAACTACTGCAAGTTCGGCGTTTGCTGCTTGGGCAATCACGTCAGAGACAGATGGTTCATTGATGAAAACTTTATGTGCTTCTGGGCTACGAACAACTACTGGTGCTAGCAATGTTGAAAATGTTGCACCCATTTTGCTTGCCATTGTGCGAATCAAATCTTCACCGGTGCTACCAGAAGAAAGTGCAGTCATGCCTCCAACAAGTGGAACTAGGCGAATGCCAGGTTGGTAATCCGAATCAAGTGCGTTAACCATTGCTTGCAAGGTAGATCCCCAGCTAACTGCAATGGTTGTGTTTGGACGAGTACGTTCGATAAGGGCTTCGGCACCAAGTGCGCCAACGCCAGTGAATTCATCAAGCTTGTTAAGTGTGCGAGCAACTCGTATGTTTTTAACTGGAAGCAGCTCGCGGATTGCCCGCTCTAGTGCTGCATCACGATTTGCTTGTTCAACTATTTTGATCTGGACGATACCTTGCGCCCGAGCATCAGTGAGCATGCGGGAAATATTAGAGCGACTAACCCCTAAAGTCTCGGCTATTTCATCCTGAGACATCTCATCTTCGTAATAGAGGCGTGCTGCTTTAACAAGCAGTGCTCTATCTCGAGGAAGGGCCATCTTCACATCCGTTCAGGTATCGGAACTTTTGCCCAAGTTTGGAGTTAATTGACTCTCTTGGCAAGAGTACCCACGAGTTTTTTAAAAGGTTTTTACAACGATTTGGTAACTGCCCCCTTTTAGCCGAGGCTAAAAGGGGGCAGATGGGATTACCGCACGGGAAAGAGAGGAAATCCCAGTTCTTGGTTAGCCCAGTTCGCGCACGAACCGCCGGGCTAAGAGCGCCACATCCTCAGGGTCTGCCAGGCGGTGGTCAGCGATGACAGTCAAATAAAGAGTCTGATCGCTTGCCTGCATTCCAACCGAAAGCGCGAGTGGTTGAGGCTTGATCAAAATGCCAGCAGCTGCCACAACTGAAGAATCACTTGCATCAACTAAACCAGTAGTACTTGATGTCAGGTATTCAATTGCAATCTGACCTTTAGCAGCATTCGAAATAATTTCTTTAAGTTTTGTTGCAAAGTCATTGGATGGATTTGCTGATACTGCAACAACTGGAGTTACCACGCCATGGGGAGCCATCACACTGAATGCAATTTTGACTTCACTAAAACTATGCGGTGCACCGTTGTTCCAATTTGCGTGTAATTCTGGATGAGCTAAAAGTGCTCGCGCCCAAGCGGAAGAAATCTTCACTAAGCGTTCTGTTTTTTCACTTGGTAACCAAGCCACTTTTTCAGCAAAAGTCATTGAGAATGCTGGAATGTCAGATGAAGCTGCAATTGCTTTAGCAATCGCTAGTCGGGTCTTTAAACGCTTTTCTAATGTGCGTTCTTGATTCGAAGCAGAATTTGCAAGGTTTTCAACATCTGCATGCTTGATTACGCCATCTGCTCCAGTGCCAAGAACTCTTGCAAGATCAACCTTCAAATCACGGGCAACTTCGCGCGCTTTTGGAGTTGCCAAGATATCACCAGTATTTACAACTGGATTTTCAATAACTGGAACTACTTGAGCTATAGGAGTTTCTGCAGCCATAGGAGCTGCTGGAGCAACCGGTGAGGTTGGAGTAGCAGGTGCAACTGGTTCGGCAATAGTTGGTTCAACGGCAGGAGTTTCGCTAGCAGGAGCAGGTGCATCAAAAATACCTGCAAGCAAATCATCTTCAATTGAATCCACCATTATTAATGGCGCTCCTACATCCATAACATCGCCAGGGTTTCCAAGCAATGAAATTACTTTGCCACTTGCAGTCGCTTCAACTTCCATATCAATTTTGTCAGTTGCAACTTCGCAAACCACATCGCCAGCTTTTATTTCTTGGCCAACTTCAACATGCCAAACAAGAAGTTCTCCCTCAGTCATAGTCATTGACATCTTTGGCATCACGATCGCTACTTGTGGCATTACGGCTCCCGGATTAGATCTTCAACAGCTTGAATGATATTTGGGATTTGTGGGACTACTGCTTTTTCAAGTTGTGGCGCGTAAGGGATAGGAATATCCATACCGCATAGACGTTTGATTGGCGCTTCAAGTGAATACAAACTCTTGCCTTCAGCTAAGCGAGCAGAAACTTCAGCCATAAATCCAACATGCTTTGGTGCTTCTTGGACTAACAAAATTCGACCAGTTGCCCGCACTGCCTCTTCGATTGGCTCCATGTCGAGTGGTGACAATGTGCGAACATCGATGACCGTTGCTTCA
>JBIISC010000026.1:0-12952 GCA_044341215.1 Candidatus Nanopelagicales bacterium
TTTTCAATTGTTGTAACCACGCGAAGGCCAGCAACACCAAGTGCAGCATCGTCATAGCCAAGAGTGTTCAAACGTTTAGAAACTTCGGCAAGTATGTATCCCTTAGGTCCGGCTAAACGATTGCCATCCATTCGATCAATATATGAAGGGAATTTAACTGAAGTACGTGATTTAGAGTCCAGCCATCCGGCATCAACCATTGCATCAAGTGCAGAATTCCAACGCTCTTCTAACCCAACTAAATCAACTTCAGGGGCTAAACCTTCAGGAGATTTCAAGAGAGCGGCAATAAATGCAGATTCGCCCACATTTAATTCGCTAACTTCCTTACTGAAGTAGGCCTGTGCGGCTGCTTCAACGCCATAAGCGCCGCGACCAAAGTAAACAGTGTTCAGATAGTTTTCAAAAATCGTATCTTTGTCTGAGCTAGTTTCAAGTTTGATTGATAAAACGAGTTCCTTTATTTTTCGTGTGATTGAACGCTCTGAAGATAGATATGCATTTTTCACATACTGCTGAGTTATTGTGGAACCACCTTGTTGACTTCCACCAATCAAGTTGTTAATCACTGCACGACCAATACCAGTCACACTAAAACCGGAGTGATTGTAAAAATCCCGATCTTCGAGGGCCAGAACCGCATGCTGAACATCTGCCGGAATTTGAGCTAGGTCAACTTGAACTCGGTTGTATTCGCCAATGCGTCCAATTTCATGTTTGCCATCTGCGTAATAAACAATTGTTGCGTTTGCAAATGAAATTTGATTTGGGCTTGGAATCGAAGTAATTGAAACTAAGTATGCGAGTGCAAGCGATCCAAAAAGACCTAAAAAGAAAGTAGTGCCGAATACAAGTTTCCATGAAGGAATCCATCTACGAATTCCTTTGCGATTATCGCGGGGATAATTTATGAAACTTGGCATTGAGATTTTCTTCACGGTAGAACTAAACACTATTTAGCAAGGTCTCGTGGTTTTCTCGCAGCCTTGCGCGGTTTGCCATCTCCAAGCACATACGAAACCAGTGCGTGGTTCCAGCCACATCCCTGACAAACTTCAATTGTGTAAATACTCAGAAATCCATATTGAGTAGCCATGCGCGGCAAATCTGTCGGTTTGACGATTTTGCCACTTGCATGTCCGAGTTCTACTGAATATACGTATGTGAGTTCATTTAGTTCAGTCTTTGTACAAATAGGACATAAACGTTCGGTGATTTGTCCATAATATTTTGCAGCCCGAAGTAAATAAGGGTCGGTATCGGCGCCATCAAAATTAAACCCAGCAGTCCGGCGGATCTCGAGTATTGCCTCGCGCCGGGCAAGTGCATGGTCAACCACGTGACGCGGAGCCTTGGCATCGGCCACTTCTTCAGGAATCTCGGGCGCGAGGGGTCCAGAGCTCGTCGAACGCAGGCGAGTGCCCTTAATTGAGGATTGTTTTGAGGTGGCCATTAGAGCATTAAGGGTACGGGCTAAATCACCATTTCGCTCGTGAGTTTGCTTGAGTTGTACTTTTTGATGTATCATTTTGATACATCATTGGGAGGTATCAATGCGCAAGTCTTCAGCCGTTGAGCTGGCCATTCTTGGACTACTTCAGGAGTGCCCGCTACACGGATATGAGCTTCGCAAGCGACTTTCCACGTTGCTAGGTGCTTTAAGGGCGATCTCATACGGGGCGCTCTACCCAGCACTTAAGCAACTTTCAAAAGCTGGATATATCAGTGAAACCGGGAATATCTCGGCTCCTGGTCCAGCACTATCCACTAAACGCGCACGAATCACTTACAGCCTGACAGATTCTGGAAAACAGTATTTGGCAGATTTGTTGGCCGACTCCGGTCCAGAAACTTGGGACGACGAAGGCTTTGGGGTTCGACTTGCGTTCTTCTCTACAACTGAAAGTGAAGTTCGTCGCCGGATTCTTGAAGGCCGTCGTTCTCGTCTTGCAGAACGTAGAGCAACACTTCGCGAGAGCGTAGCTGCAACTCGTGAACGTATTGATCGCTACACAATTGAATTACAAAGACATGGTCTAGACGGTGTTGAAAACGAACTGCGTTGGATTGATGAATTAATCGCAGCTGAAAGTCGCAGTAATACCCAAGTAAAAAATTTGAAGGGAATCTCATGAGCGAGATTAGAGTGGCAATTGTTGGTGTCGGTAACTGTGCTGCATCACTTGTCCAAGGTGTTGAGTTCTACAAGAACGCATCAACAAAAGAATCTGTACCAGGTCTTATGCACGTTGAGTTTGGCGGATACCACGTTAATAGCGTGAAGTTTGTCGCAGCTTTCGACGTAGACGCAAAGAAGGTTGGAAAAGATCTTTCTGAAGCAATCCTGGCGAGCGAAAACAACACAATTAAATTGTGCGATGTGCCAAAGGCAGGTGTAACTGTTCAACGCGGTCACACACTCGACGGATTAGGCAAGTACTACCGCTTAACAATTAAAGAATCTACAGATGCACCTGTTGACATCGTTAAGACTTTGAAAGATAACAAAGTTGATGTTTTGGTGTGCTACTTGCCTGTTGGTTCGGAAGAAGCAGCGAAGTTCTATGCACAATGTGCAATTGACGCTGGCGTTGGTTTCGTAAACGCACTTCCAGTTTTCATTGCTGGAACAAAAGAATGGGCAGATAAATTCACTGCCGCTGGTGTTCCAATTGTTGGCGATGACATCAAATCACAGGTCGGTGCAACTATCACCCACCGTGTTTTGGCTAAGTTGTTCCAAGACCGCGGTGTAATTGTTGACCGCACCTACCAACTTAACGTTGGTGGAAACATGGACTTCATGAACATGTTGGAACGCGATCGCCTTGAATCTAAGAAGATTTCAAAGACTCAATCTGTGACTTCACAACTAGATCACGATCTAGGGGAAGGCAATGTTCACATTGGACCTTCTGACTACGTTAAATGGTTAGATGACCGAAAGTGGGCATTTGTTCGCCTTGAAGGTCGTGCATTCGGAAACGTGCCATTGAACTTGGAATACAAGCTAGAAGTTTGGGATTCACCAAACTCTGCAGGTGTAATCATCGATGCAATTCGTGCCTGCAAGATTGCACTAGATCGCAAAATCGGTGGACCTATCTTGTCTGCTTCTTCATACTTCATGAAGTCGCCACCAGTTCAATACACCGACGATGCAGCAAAACAAGCTGTTGAAGACTTCATTAGCGGAAAAGTTGAACGTTAATTAGTTGAGATTAAAACAATTAGTTTGAAGTAGAAAACACCGCAACCATTGGTTGCGGTGTTTTCTTATCTAGACATTGCGTTTTCCTGTGCAGTGTTATTGACTGTGATGTTTAAAAGCTACTTGTTAACTTCCCACCAAGATTTAAGCTCGACAGTCGCTTCTGCTTCTGTCATTGGGCCTTTATCTAAACGCAATTCCATTAAGAAGTTATACGCCTTACCAACCTTGGGACCGGGTTTAATTCCCAAAATACTCATAATCTGTTCGCCGTCCAAAGACGGACGAATTGCATTCAGCTCTTCTTGAGCTTGCAGTTGCGAAATCCGCTCTTCAAGCGAATCGTAAGTTCTAGCCAAGTTGTCAGCTTTGCGCTGGTTTCTAGTGGTGCAATCTGCTCGTGTCAGTTTGTGAAGTCGCACAAGTTGATCATCCGCATCGCGCACATATCTACGAACTGCAGAGTCGGTCCATTCGCCTTTTCCATAACCGTGGAAGCGCAAATGCAATTCAATCAACCTATAGACGCTATCAATTTCCTCATTGCTAAATCGAAGTGCCATCATGCGTTTCTTCGCAAGTTTTGCACCCACGACTTCATGGTGATGAAATGAAACTCCGCCACCCTCTTCAAACTTTCTAGTTTTAGGTTTGCCAATATCGTGCAGTAATGCGGCAATTCGTAAAACCAAATCCGGTTCAAGCTTTGGTTCGTGTAATTGTTCCAAAGCAATAGCTTGCTCTAACACTATTAGTGAGTGTTCAAAAACGTCTTTGTGGCGATGATGCTCATCTAACTCAAGTTTGAGTTTTGGAATTTCCGGCAAAACTATTTCAGCAATTCCAGTTTCAACTAATAGCTGCAAACCAATACGTGGGTTGGGCGCGAGCAATAACTTTGACAGCTCGTCGCGAACTCTTTCTGCTGACATAATTTCTATGCGACTTGCCATTTCAGACATTGCTGCAACAACATCTTCTGCAACTGTGAAATTCAATTGCGCAGCAAATCTGGCAGCTCGCATCATTCGAAGTGGATCGTCGGAAAAAGAATCAGCAGGCGAACCTGGGGTTCTAATTAAGCCAGCGGCAATATCTGAGATGCCACCATAAGGATCGATTAATTCGCCGTTTGGCAGTGAAAGTGCAATCGAGTTAATAGTGAAATCTCTACGCACTAAATCTTCATGAATTGAAGTTCCGAAATTTACCGACGGCTTACGCGAATCAGTTTCGTACTGTTCCGCTCGGTAAGTGGTGATTTCTAAAGTTTCACCATTCTTATTAACTCCCACTGTTCCGAAGCGAATACCAACATCCCAAACCCCATCAGCCCAACCATTTACTACTTCGATTACCTGCTCTGGGGTGGCATTTGTCGTGAAATCGAGGTCAGCTTGGGACCTGCCCATTACGGCATCGCGGACCCATCCGCCCACGAGGGCTAACTCAAAACCAGCGCCGACGAAGCGCTCGCCTAATTCCAAGGCGAGTTTTGGGATTGGAGTTTGTTGATTTGCGCTCACAAGGGCAGAGACTACGCACGGTTGGGCGGTTACCCTTAGACGTATGAGCATCCGTCGTGCCTCGAATATCAGGGGCTCGCGCCAAAAGCGCAAAAACCAACGCGACGAAGTAAGTGCTGGCGGTCTAGTAGTTGAACTTGAGACTATGCGGGCGGTCATCATTGGCCGACGAAATAATCGTGGCCGACTTCTTTGGTCGCTACCAAAAGGTCATCTTGAAGAAGGTGAGACTCCACACGAAGCAGCTATTCGTGAGGTCCTTGAAGAGACCGGTCTATCTGGTGAGATACACGCCGATCTAGGCGTCATTGATTTTTGGTTTCAACAAGACAAGATAACTATTCACAAAACCGTGCACCATTTTCTAATCCTTTCAAAAGGCGGACAGCTGATTGGTCAAGAGGGAGAAGTTGATGAGATTGCATGGGTTGGCCTAGACCAAATTGCAATGCGCCTAACCCATGATGATGAGAAACAACTCATTTCAAAAGCACATTCGCTTTTGTCGGGGCTTAAATGACCAGATATTTAAGTGCAATGATGATTACTTTGATGCTGATCTTCAACTTGCCAACGTCGTTTGCTAACGAAGAGCCAATCTCAGTAAATCTAGTTTCTCAATCCCATGTTTGGATTACCGACCGACCAAACATTAGTTTTGTCATCGAAGAAGCAGCTGCAAACACAATTAGTAATGCCGAGGTTGAGATCTCTAAGAGTGCGCTGCTCGGACGTAGTGCAATTCGTTCAATCATCGCTAAACCAAATAGCGTTGAATACAAACAGATATTCGAGACTACAAAGCTCACTCAGAATGAGAACCAATACACACTGACCTTGCCAGGCCCAAGGTTGAATTTCAGCGGCGCTGGCACCTACGCATTACGGATTACGGTTTATGTTCGTGGTGAAGCAAAGAAAATAACTAGCTTCATTTCTTTTTTACCTGAATCAATTCGCTTGAAGAATCTAAATGTTGCAACAGTTCTACCAATGGTTGTAAACAGTGGCCTGTCACCCGACGATTTGGTCTTGAATGACAAAGCAGCTAATTCATTTCTAAATAACGAAGGTCTAAGTTCTGTTTTGGATTCTGGCAAGTCAATGCCAAATGTAACGTGGTTAGTAGATTCAGATACATTTCGTTTGGCGCAGAGCATCTCAGATAATGAAGCAATTACAATGCCGGAGAATCACGAATTATCAGAAGAACAAATTTCTGGTGCGCAAACTTGGCTAGAGGCACTACCTTCAGTCTTAAATTCCACAAACACCTACCTGTTGCCTACCGGCAATGTGAATGCGGTAGCACTTAAAAATAGTGGCCATAATCGACTTGCTAAGTTTTCAATTCTTGATTCCCAATATGTCTCAGATTTTCTGGCAAGTTCTTCATTAAAGAAAATAACGATTGCCCCTAAGGGTGACTATTCCGATGCAGGATTCACTTGGCTCAAGAGCCAACAAATTTCTTTTAACTTACTTAACTCAAAGGCCTACCCGGCAAAGAGTTCTACTTACACACCAAATGCGGTCGTGAAAGACGGCACTGGCGCAACCGCTCCGGTAATTGACCAGTATGCATCTGGTCTATTCACTGACGCAATTAGCAGCGCGACTAATGCTGGTATGTACCAAGCGGCTTTCGCAGGAGATTTGCTTATAACCGCCCTCGAACAGCCAGGTATTGAAAGGTTCATTGTCCTTAAGCCAGACACAAATCGTGACGGCATCACGAACCTAAAGTTTAAAAATACTGTTTCATCTCTATCTGCACCTTGGATCAATCAAGTTAGTCTTGCAAAGTTCAAGGACGCCAAGGTTGGAAGTCGTACCAGAAATCAGGTAGTAAATCGGCTATCAAATGTTGCTAAAGATCTTATGGATCTAACTCATGAGACTAAAAATAGTTTGGCTTCACTAATCGAGGGTGAAGCTGAAGAAAACCAGACCGATTTTGCAATTCTTCGTTTGGCCAACTTTTCTGCTGATGAGAAGAGTCAGAAACAGTTACACAAACAGACCCGCATTTTTCTCGAACGCCTAAACGGAGCCGTGCGCATCATGTCATCAGGCACGGTGGTGTTTCCTAGTGAAACAGCGAAAGTTCCAATCACCATTAGAAATGACTTGAGTGTGCCTATCGAAATAGGCATTATTACTTCAGGACTTCCAGCGGTGCGAGTTCTGCCACAATCGGTAGCAGACATGCAAATTGATCCAGGACGACGAAAGAGCATTGAAATTCCAACTCGACTAATTGGTTCCGACACGGCTTATCTGAAACTTCAAATTGTGGATCTAAATGGCAAACACATCGGCGATCCAATCTTGATTCAAGTTTCCTCTTCAGCCTATGCCCAAGCTGCTGCTTGGGTTATTGGCGCAGCTTTTGCACTGTTGTTGTTGTTTGCAATTCGCAACACTTTGAAGCGGTTGCGAGCTACCCGTGAGAGTTCGCAGGAGAATATGAAATTGTGAGTGACTTCAACGATTCTTCGGTAATGCGTAACAGTTCATTAATGGCAGTAGGCACTGTAACTTCAAGAATTACAGGAGTTTTGCGAGACGTTGCAATGACGGCTGCTTTGGGGTTCTTTTTAGTCAGCGATGCTTTTTCTCTTGGAAATACTTTGCCAAACATTGTTTACCTGCTTTTGATTGGTGGGGCACTCAATGCAGTTTTTGTGCCACAGTTGGTTCGACATATCGAATCCGATAGTGACGGCGGCAAAGCATTCTCAGATCGTTTACTTTCCCTTACCGGTGTTGCCTTACTTGCAATTAGCGCATTATCGGTTGCTTTGGCTCCGCTATTAATAAGTGTTTACACCAGCCCAGATACGCCAACTGACCAATACGAGTTGGCCGTGGCATTCGCGCGACTTTGCTTGCCGCAAATCTTTTTCTATGGTGCTTATACGATGTTGCAACAAGTGCTAAATGCGCGCGGAAAGTTTGCGGCTGCTTTCTTTGCACCGGTTGCAAATAACTTAGTTGCAATTACTGTTTTTGTATCATTCATATTTATTGCGCAACCTGATGAATCAAATTTAGTTTCGCTATCAAGCAACGAAGTTTTATGGCTCGGACTTGGCTCAACTGCAGGTGTGGCTTTGCAAGCTTTGATTTTGGTTCCGCTTTTATTGAAAACTGGATACAGGTTCAATTGGCGAAGTGACTGGAGAAATGCTGATTTAGGTAAATCTGCGGCATTAGCTAAATGGACAATTGCCTTGATCGTGGTTAATCAGATTTCGTATTCGATTGTCACGCGCTTTGTTACACAAGCAAATTTAGTGTCGAGCGCTACTGGCGCTACTCCGACAGGACTAACCACTTACCAAAAGGCAAACTTGATTTTCATTTTGCCGCATTCTGTAATCACAATCTCTTTAGTAACAGCTTTATTGCCGGCATTGAGCAAAATTGCTCATAGTCAAAATTTCAAAGCTCTGGGTGAAGAAGTTGTTAAATCTGTTCGAGTTGTATTAGTTTTAATGATTCCGGTTGCTGGGCTGCTTGCCACTACAGCAAATGAAATCACCACATTGCTATTTGGAAACGGAGTCGCTGGCATTGCAGCCGCTAATGCAACTGGCACTGTGGCTGCTTGCTTTGCACTCGGCTTGCCGTCTTTTTCGATTATCTATTTATTGAATCGCGCTTGGTATGCCATGGAAAATACCAAAACTCCATTCATCATCTCGATTTTTATAAACATTGTGGCATTGGCTATCAGTATTCCGCTATTTAATTATGCAAATGCTGAATTGAAAGTGGCGATGTTTGGAGTTGGCTACACAATCACTTATCTGTGGGTGGGCGCTTATTCATGGATACGACTTAGAAAAGATCTCGGCTATCTACCAGCTGGAGCCGTATCAATAGTTTTGCTTAGGGTTTTGGTGGCAAGTATTCCCGCAATTGGATTTGCTCTCGCCTTCCGGCGTTTTGGTTTGTATGACTTAATTTCAGGACAACTGGGTCTTTTAGCTGGCCTGATTGCTACTTGGGGATTTGGTTTGGTCAGTTACACAATCACCGCCAGTTTCTTGAGGGTTGGCGAAGTGCAGACGCTCAAAACCCTATTTATAGGCAGACTCCGTGGCTCGAAAGTAACCCAATAATCATCTGCAACTAAACTCTGCCTCTATTAAATAACTATGGAGTTTTCGTGACCGTTCACAATGTAATCATCATCGGTTCAGGCCCATCGGGTTACACCGCGGCTTTGTACGCAGCACGCGCGCAACTGGAACCACTGATCTTCGAAGGTGCTGTTACTGCTGGTGGCGCATTGATGAACACAACCGAAGTTGAGAATTTCCCAGGTTTCCCAGAAGGAATCATGGGGCCAGCACTTATGGAAAATATGCGTGCTCAGGCCGCAAAGTTCGGTGCACAATTTATAACTGATGATGTCACCGCAGTTGATTTCTCAAAACCTATCAAAACCGTAACTGATGGAAATGGTAAGACATACCAAGCGAAAGCAATTATTTTGGCAATGGGTTCCGCATACCGAGAACTTGGTGTGCCAAACGAGAAGCGACTTTCAGGTCATGGTGTTTCATGGTGTGCTACTTGCGATGGTTTCTTCTTCCGCGGTCAAACAATTGCAGTTGTGGGCGGTGGCGACTCAGCAGTTGAAGAAGCGACCTTCTTAACTCGTTTTGCCGAAAAGGTTTACATGATTCACCGTCGTGATGAATTACGTGCATCAAAAATTATGGTGGCTCGCGCAGAGAACGATCCGAAACTGGAATTCATCTGGAACTCAGCAGTTGAAGAAGTTCTCGGAGAAGATCAAGTAACAGGGCTTCGACTAAAGAGCACCGTCGATGGCACTGAATCTGTTTTGGCAGTCACAGGACTGTTTGTAGCTATTGGTCACGACCCACGTTCAGAACTTGTAAAAGGTGTAGTTGAAACCGATTCAGAAGGTTATGTAATTGCAAAGGGACGCACAACCGAAACCAATATCGAAGGCGTGTTCGCAGCTGGCGATTTGGTGGACCACCGTTACCGCCAGGCAATCACTGCTGCCGGAACTGGTTGTGCTGCCGCTTTAGACGCTGAGAAGTGGCTGGCTCACTAAACCCCAAAAGGTTATTAGGCTTCGCTAAAGAATTAAAGGAGAAATCATGGGTAACAACACCATCGTTATTACAGATGCAGACTGGGATAGCAAAGTATTAAAAAGTGAAAAACCAGTTTTGGTTGACTTCTGGGCAGAATGGTGTGGACCATGCCGAATGGTTGCGCCAATTTTGGAAGAGATCGCTGGCGAAAACGCAGGAAAAATCACCATTGCAAAATTGAATGTTGATGAGAATCCAGTTTCAGCAGGTAATGCTCGCGTGACTAGCATCCCAACTCTAAACGTCTACGTTGGTGGCGAACTCGTTAAGCAAATCATCGGTGCAAAGCCAAAAGCTGCCTTGCTCGCTGATTTGGCTGCATACCTATAAGGATTGCTATGCGCCTACTTCGTCGGGGCGACCGTGATGTCGCTATTGGCGAAATCCGTGCGCGGCTTGCCCATATGGGATTTACTGTTGATTGTGAAGAGACTAATTATTTTGACGAACGCCTAGATACTGCTGTTCGAGCTTTTCAATCAGCACGCGGATTAACTCCGGATGGAATCATCGGTCCTTTAACTCTTGCCACACTTGAAGAAGCACTTTGGTCACTAGGTGATCGCACGCTTTCTTTCGCACCTGGAAATTTAATGCAAGGTGATGATGTGGTTTCCTTGCAACAGCGGCTTGTTACCTTAGGTTTCGATTGCGGAAAAGTTGATGGCATTTTCGGACAACGCACAGATACTGCTTTGCGAGAATTTCAAAGAAGTGTTGGCTTAGTCGAAGATGGCATTGCTGCATCACTCACATTTGAAGCTTTCCATCGATTGCGTAAAACAGTTTCTGGTGGTCGGTCAGAAAAACTTCGGCAGTCTGTTGTTCTTGACGCAATGCGTACTGGCATCGCAAATAAAACTTTTGCAATTGACGCTGAAATCGGCGGCTACAACGAAGAGTTAGTTAAATTGGTGGCAAACAAATTGCAAGGCCGCCTAACCGCATTGGGCGCGACCGTTGCACTAACTCATCCACTGATGCAACCTTCAGCTGCAAGTGAGGCAGAGCGGGCAGATCTCTGCAACAAAATAAAGGCTGATTTAGTTTTATCAATTCAATGCAACAGAGAAAGTGCTGAATTAGTTTTCCATTTTGGCTCAGAGCACAGTGGTTGGTCTCACACTGGCCAACGGGCAGCAATGCGAATCAAAAATGCAGTTTCACAAGTCACAGATACGGAATTTTTAATAGCGGCGCGCACTTGGGAAATTTTACGCCTTACCAAGATGCCATCTATCATCATTAATCTCAATGGAATTACTGCGGATAATTTGAAAGACAAGAGTTATATTGAAAATTTTGTTACCGGAATTGCAACCGGTGTTTCAGTTTTCTTTGAGCCAGTAAGTTAAGAATTTAGGTCGAGCCAAATAGTAATAACCAAATTATTGGAACAAAATAGTTAAAAAGTTAGATTCAAATGGTTGGAAACAAATAGATGGAACAAAAGTGTGAGTGAGTTAAAACTCACTCTCATCATCATCGAATTCCGCAGAAGCAAGATCTAGGTTTGGGGCTATCAAGCTCAAGATAAATCCCGCAACCACGCCGACTAGCAGTAGGGCGAATAAGCCTTTAAGAACCTTCATGATTCCTCCAATTTCCTGTGCTAATTGTGCTCCTAAACCATTAATAGGCTCAAGTTGAGACCCAACGATGAATTATGAGCAGAAATAGGGCAATGTACGCACCCTAAGGAGGTGCAATATGCAACAAGACGGCTCACGTTTAGACCCATGGATTTCAAGGTACGCGGCTCGAGCCTCGAGCATGACGGCTAGTGAAATTCGTTCTTTGTTCGCGGTTGCATCCCGCCCCGAGGTGGTTTCGCTAGCTGGCGGAATGCCATATGTGCAGGCACTAGACCTCGACATGTTGGCTGACGGATTTGCGAAAATGATTCGTGAACGTGGCGCAACCGCTCTTCAGTACGGTTCCGGTCAAGGTGATCCATTCCTGCGCGAACAAATTCTTGAAGTTATGGCTGAAGTCGGAATTAGTGCAAATGCCGACGATGTCGTAGTCACCACCGGTTCACAAATGGCCCTTGATTTGGTGGTGCGAGTTTTTTGCGATCCAGGCGATGTGGTTTTAGTTGAATCACCTTCATACGTTGGCGCACTTGGAGTTTTTCGCGCATATGAATGTGAAGTTGTTCATGTGCCAATGGACGAACTTGGTTTGAATCCAATTGCACTTGAAGAAACTGTTAACCGCCTTGTGAAAGAAGGAAAGAAGATCAAACTTCTTTACACAATTCCTTCGTATCACAATCCTGCAGGCATCACTCAACCACCAGAGCGCCGGCAACAAGTTCTAGATGTTGCTCGCCGTCACCAACTTGCTGTGTTGGAAGACGATCCTTACGGACTGCTTGGCTTCGATGGCAAAGTTCCGCGTGCAATGCGGGCAGACGAGCCGAATCAAGTTCTATACCTTGGATCTTTTTCCAAGACTATTGCATCTGGCTTGAGAGTTGGCTGGGTTTTAGCTCCGCATGGCGTGAGAGAAAAATTAGTGCTCGCAGCTGAATCCGCAGTTTTGTGTCCATCAAACTTTTCGCAACTAGCAGTCAGCGACTATTTACAAAACCAACCTTGGCGCGAACAGATTTCAGTTTTTCGAGATACCTACAAACTGCGTCGCGATGCATTGCTTGACACAATGAAACTACTAATGCCAGCCGGAACAACTTGGACAGTTCCAACCGGTGGTTTTTATTCTTGGGTAACACTTCCTGAAGGTATTGATTCGCGAGCAATGTTGCCGCGAGCAGTTAATTCTCTTGTTGCGTATGTTCCAGGAACTGGCTTCTATGTTGATGGCCAAGGCAAAGGTGAGTTACGACTTTCATACTGCTACCCAACACCAGACAGAATTGTTGAAGGTGTGCGTCGTCTTGCTGGCGTTGTTGAACAAGAACTCGATTTACTTGCAACTTTTGGCCCAGATGCGTTGCCGCATACTGAAATGCCAAACTTTGCAAACACTCCTGCACCTAACGTGAGGTAGAGAATGCAAGTTGTAATTCTGGCTGGCGGTTTGTCACACGAACGCGACGTGTCAGA
>JBIISC010000027.1:0-12943 GCA_044341215.1 Candidatus Nanopelagicales bacterium
ATTTGCCAGGTTATGAAACTTTAAAGATTGAAGTTGATGCTGTCGATATCGATAGCAAGCAAGTTGATGAACAAGTTGATGCGCTTCGTACTCGTTTCGCAACGCTAAAGACTGTGGAGCGCGCAAGCAAAGATGGCGACGTTCTTTTGATCGATATCGCTGGCGATCTAGATGGCGACAACATTGCTGACCTGACTGCATCTGCTCTTTCATACGAACTTGGCACCGATGGCATGCTGCCAGGCTTTGACGACGCTGTTCGTGGAGCTAAGGCTGAGGAAGTCCGCTCATTCGATTTCACTCCTGAAGCTGGGGAACATGCAGACAAGTCAATTAAAGTTTCGGTGACCGTAAAGGCAGTTCGCGAACGCGAACTTCCAGAACTAAACGATGACTTTGCACAACTTGCCTCAGAGTTCGACACAGCGGCAGAACTTCGCGCCGATGTTGAAACCCGTTATGCACGTTTGAAGCGTATGGAACAGGGCTACCAGGCTCGCGAAAAGGTTCAAGATGTTTTGCTTAATGCAGTAGATATTGCACTTCCAGAAAAAGTGTTAGCTGACGAAATTGAAGAACATTTCAAAGATGGTCATGGCGATGATGCACACAAAGAAGAGTTTGCACAAAACTCTCGTAATTCTTTGAAGGCACAATTTGTTTTCGACAAAATTGCTGAAACTGAACAAATTGCAGTTTCTGAGCAAGAGCTTTCTGCGTGGCTAGTGCAGCAAGCCCCACGCTATGGAATGCAACCACAAGAATTTGCGGATTCACTTGTTCAATCAGGTGGGGTGCAAATGGCGATTGCAGATGTGCGTCGTGCCAAGGCACTTGAAATCGCTTTGAAGTCAGCACAGGTCGTAGACAGCAAAGGCAAAATCATTAATCTTGATGATTTAGATGCTGACCTTGCCGCTTTGTCACAAGGTTAATTTCAATAGTTTCGCCGTGGGCGAACATTTACCCCTTCAGCGCGCAAGCGTCGTGTTGCCGAGTTAGTCTCCGCAATGGAATTACGGTTATAGGAGTTTTAATGGAAAACCCAAATATGCGTGGAACAGGCCCAGGTCTTTCAAGTTTCAATGACTGGGTAGACGAGCGTCTACTTCGCGAACGGATCATCTGGCTCGAAGGTGAAGTGCGCGACGACAACTCAAACCGCATTGTTAAGCAACTCCAAGTTTTGAGCGCTGAAGATCCACAGAAGGACATCACGCTATATATCAACTCACCGGGCGGCTCAGTAAGCGCTGGTATGGCGATTTATGACGCCATGATGCTCGTGCCAAACGATATTGCGACAGTAGCAATGGGATTGGCCGCATCAATGGGTCAATTCCTACTTTGCGCAGGTGCAGCTGGAAAGCGCTCTGCAACTCCAAACACTCGCATCATGATGCACCAACCATTAGGTGGCATCGGCGGAACTGCATCCGACATCAAGATTCAGGCGGAACAAATGCTTCAGTTGAAAAAGAAATTGGCTCAACTAATTGCACAGCATTCAGGGCAGACACTTGAAAAGATTGAAGCAGATTCAGATCGAGATTCATGGTTCACTGCTGAAGATGCAAAAGCTTATGGCCTTATTGACCACGTAATTTCAAACGGAAAGTCTTGAGGAACAATGTGATGAATTCAGACAAAGTAGTTCAAGCAGCATTGCGCACCGCAGGTCCGCAAGCTCGCTACATCCTTCCAGAATTTCGTGAACGCACTGCAAACGGTGAACGTATTCAAAATCCATACACAAAGCTTTTTGAAGAACGCATCATCTTCCTTGGCGTGCAAATTGATGACGCATCTGCAGATGACGTGATGGCGCAGTTGTTGTGCCTAGAGTCGATGGACCCAGATCGTGAAGTCTCTATCTACATCAACTCACCTGGTGGTTCATACACTGCGATGACCGCTATTTATGACACGATGCAATTCATCAAACCAACTGTCACGACAGTTTGCTTGGGTCAAGCTGCGTCCGCTGCTGCCATCTTGTTGGCTGCAGGTGCTGCTGGAAAGCGCTTTGCGCTGCCACACGCTCGAATTCTGATTCACCAGCCATACACCGAAGGTGGCGGACAAGGTTCTGACATCGAGATTCAGGCGAATGAAATTTTGCGCATGCGTACTGAGATGGAAACCATCTTGGCTAAGCACACTGGTCAATCGATTGAAAATATCCAACGAGATATTGAACGCGACAAGATTTTGACTGCGCCAATGGCGGTTGAGTACGGCGTTGTTGATTCTGTAATTCAGTCACGCAAAGCAATTTAGTTTCACTTGTTCGCTGATAGCGAACAAGGCAGACTTTATGGAAATTCAACGGGGAATTGTCACTAAGAGTGGTTAGGTTTGCACCATGGCACGAGTCGGTGAAACAAGTGATTTGCTCAAATGCAATTTCTGCGGAAAAAGCCAGAAGCAAGTCAAGAAACTAATTGCAGGTCCAGGTGTTTACATCTGTGACGAGTGCATCGACCTTTGTAATGAAATCATCGAAGAAGAACTCCAAGATATCGTTGGTGAAACCCTTGGTGACCTTCCAAAGCCACAAGAGATTTTTGAATTCCTCGATGAATATGTGATTGGTCAAGAAGCAGCCAAGAAGTCACTTTCAGTTGCGGTCTATAACCACTACAAGCGGGTTAAAGCCAGTGAAGGTGCGAAGAACGAATCTGTTGAACTTTCTAAGTCAAACATTCTTCTTCTTGGTCCAACTGGATCTGGCAAAACTTTGCTCGCCCAAACTTTGGCTCGAATGCTTAATGTGCCATTTGCAATGGCAGACGCCACCGCACTAACCGAAGCTGGTTATGTTGGCGAAGACGTTGAAAATATTTTGTTGAAACTTATTCAGTCTGCAGAATTCGACGTGAAGCGAGCAGAGCAAGGAATTATCTACATCGACGAAATCGACAAGATTTCTCGCAAGAGCGAAAACCCTTCTATCACCCGAGATGTTTCTGGTGAAGGTGTGCAGCAAGCTCTATTGAAAATTCTCGAAGGCACAACTGCTTCAGTTCCACCACAAGGTGGCCGCAAACATCCTCATCAAGAATTTATTCAAATCGACACAAGCAATGTGTTGTTTATTGTTGGTGGCGCATTCGCGGGTCTCGATAAAGTAATCGAAGCTCGAGTTGGTAAGAAGTCACTGGGCTTCACATCTAGTCTTAATACCGAACTCGACACCACAAACCCAGGCGACATCTTTAGCCAAGTTATGCCAGAGGATCTTGTGAAGTTTGGTTTGATTCCAGAATTCATCGGTCGTTTGCCAATCATTGCCTCCGTGACAGCACTCGATGAGACAGCATTGATTAAGGTTTTAACCGAACCAAGAAATGCATTGGTCCGCCAATATCAACGTTTGTTTGAACTTGATGATGTTCAACTAGTTTTTGAACCTGAAGCGCTTTCAACTATTGCTCAGCAGGCAATGGAACGCGGAACTGGTGCTCGTGGCCTTCGTTCTATCTTGGAGGAAGTTTTGTTGCCAGCTATGTATGAAATTCCAGGTCGCGACGACATTGAAAAAGTTGTGATTACTGAAAACACAGTAAAGAGTGGCGATCACCCAACAATGATTTTGCATCAGAGTAAAAAAGAAGCTCCAAAAGTTCGCAAAGACAAGTCAGCCTAGTTTTAGCCTGATTGTTATTCAGTTGGTGCGATTGTCGCACTTACAGAAATCTCAGATCCTTCAATCCAGTTTGCTTTTTGGATGCGACCAGCTGCCAACAAGTCAGTTTCAGCTAGTTTTATAAATGCAATCACATTTGCTGGCGCAGTGATTTCCGCTAGTGAGATTTCAGCCTTCATTGATACTTGAGCATCACTCTTAACTTTACGAATGTGTGAAAGCACAAGGCTGACCGATTCGTTCACATCGCTGCCTGCGCCACCAACGCTAACTTCATTCGCTTTCGGCCAAGCTGAATTGTGAACTGAACCTTCGTGCCACCAAGACCAAACTTCATCTGTTACGAATGGCAGGAATGGAGCAAATAGTTTTAAGAAAGTCTGAGTTGCAATGCCAAGTGCTGCTTTAGCACTGTTTGCTGCGGCTTCACCTTGTGCGCCATAGACGCGGTCTTTAACCAGCTCCACGTAATCATCACAAAATGGCCAGAAGAATTGCTCTGCAGCTTCCATTGCTTTGGTGTAGTTGAATTCTTCGAAAGCTTTAGTTGCTTGGGTGACGACATCAGCCAAACCATTCAGCATCGATTGATCAAGGGGTTCAGTGACAACTTTGTTGTCAGTTGGAACAAAGGCGCCCATGGATAGGGAGAACTTTGAAGCATTCAGAATTTTGATGGCTAACCGGCGACCGATTTTCATCTGCCCAACGTCGAAGGCGGTGTCGGTGCCAGGTCGACCTGATGCTGCCCAATACCGAACTGCATCTGAACCATGTTCATCCAGCAAATCCAGTGGCGTAACAACATTGCCTTTTGATTTACTCATCTTCTTGCGGTCTGGATCCAAAATCCAGCCAGAGATAGATGCATCGGTGAAAGGCAAGCTCCCATGTTCAAGATGTGCTCGAACAACAGTTGAGAACAACCAGGTGCGAATAATTTCGTGAGCTTGCGGACGCAAATTGAATGGCCAAACTCGTGACCATAAATCGTTGTCCCGTTCCCAACCACCAGCAATTTGTGGAGTTAATGAAGAAGTAGCCCAGGTATCCATGACATCTGGGTCACCGATGAAGCCGTTTGGTTTTCCGCGCATTGATCCATCAAAACCTTTTGGAGCTTCTGATGCAGGATCGATTGGAAGTTCAGATTCATCTGGGGTCATGATTTTTTCATAATCTGGATTGCCATCCGCATCGACTCCATACCAAAGCGGAATCGGCACACCAAAGAATCTTTGTCGGCTAACTAACCAGTCACCATTCAATCCTTCAACCCAGTTGCTGTAACGCACACCCATGTGTTCTGGATGCCAGTTAAGTTCTTTACCGCGTGCAAGCAATTGATTACGAAGTTCAACATCGCGGCCACCATTTCGGATGTACCACTGACGGGTGGTGACAATCTCAAGTGGCTTGTCACCTTTTTCGAAGAATTTAACCGCATGAGTAATTGGGCGAATTTCGCCAACTAAATCACCCGATGCGGTTAGAAGTTCGGCAATCTTTTCTTTAGCGGTATGCGTTGTAGCCCCTGCAATTTTTTCATATGCAGAAATACCTGCCGCTGAAGTAATCCAATGTGGAGTCGCAGGAATGATCCGACCATCCCAGCCAATGATTGGACGAGTAGGGAGCTGTAGTTCGCGCCACCAAGTTACGTCGGTGGTGTCACCGAACGTACAAATCATTGCGATACCAGAGCCTTTTTCGATTTCGGCTAGGTGATGGGCAACTACCGGAACTTCAACATCAAAGATTGGCGTACGTACGGTTTTGCCAAACAGAGGTTGGTAACGCTCATCATCAGGGTTTGCCACCAATGCAACACAAGCGGCTAATAGTTCTGGACGAGTGGTTTCGATGAATACTTTTTCACCATTGTCACTGCGCGTGAAACCAACCCGGTGGTATGCACCTGGTCGTTCGCGATCTTCAAGTTCAGCTTGGGCAACTGCAGTGCGGAAGGTCACGTCCCAAAGTGTTGGTGCTTCTGATTGGTAGGCCTCATCGCGAGACAGATTGCGTAGGAATGCGCGTTGGGATGCAGTGCGCGCGTTTGTGTCGATAGTTTGGTAAGTGTGATTCCAGTCAACAGAGATTCCGAGGCGACGCCAAAGTTCTTCGAATGCTTTTTCATCTTCAACTGTTAGTTGTTCGCAAAGTTCAACAAAGTTTTTACGCGAGATCGCAATTTGTTCCTTGCCAGGTTCTGCGGGAGGCATGAAGTTTGCATCGTATGGCAGGGAGGGATCGCAACGAACTCCAAAATAGTTTTGCACGCGGCGTTCAGTCGGCAGACCATTGTCATCCCATCCCATTGGATAGAAAACAGATTTACCGTTCATCCGCTGATAGCGGGCTATGCAATCGGTGTGGGTGTAAGAAAAAACGTGGCCCACGTGTAGCGAACCAGAAACAGTTGGCGGTGGAGTATCGATTGAAAAGACGTTGGCCCGGGTAGCGGTTTTATCGAAGCGATAAGTGCCATTTTGTTCCCAAACATCCACAAGCCGGGTCTCAACCCCGTCTAGGGATGGCTTTTGGGGCATCTTTGGGTATGGCTTGTCGCTCATAAGGGGGCATTCTAGGCGTGAGCGAGTGTGAGCCCTTAAGGTGAAGCAGTGAGTAATTCATCTAATCCCGATATCGTCCTGCGCTACGAGCAAGTGCTTTCGGCTCTTTTAGAGCGCGAAGGCGAGCACATCATCGAGCCGTCCCTAGATCGCATCAAACTTTTACTCGAATATCTTGGCAATCCGGAGACTTCATATCGGGTTGTTCATGTGGCAGGCACGAACGGGAAGACCTCAACATCTCGGATGATTGAAAGTATGTTGATGGAAGCTGGCCTCATTGTTGGGATGACAACTAGTCCTCACCTTCATGATGTCCGCGAGCGGATTCGGATGCAAGGTCAGCCGATTGATTTTGTTAAGTTCATTGAAACTTACGAAGAACTCGCGCCCTACTTAGATTTAGTAGACGAAAAACTAGATACCCGGCTCAGTTATTTCGAAGTGTTGACCGCAATGGCATTCGCTGCTTTTAGTGATGCTCCAGTTGACGTGGCAGTTATTGAAGTTGGGCTTGGCGGAAGTTGGGATGCAACCAATGTTGTCAATGCAGATGTTTGTGTAATCACACCAATTGATTTAGATCATCAAAAATTCCTTGGCGACACAATCGCAGAGATAGCAGCCGAAAAGGCCGGCATCATTAAAGAAAACAATATTGTGGTCTCAGCTCTGCAAAATCCAGTGGCAGCTGAAATCATTCAAAATCGTGCAACTCAAACTTCAAGCACTTTGTTTTTTGCAGGCCAAGATTTCGACGTTGCTGAACGAACCCTCGCAATCGGCGGGCAATTAGTATCGATTCGCGGATTATCTGGCCAATTCGATGAAGTAGTCCTGCCACTACTTGGCCAGCATCAAGCGGCCAATGCTGCGTTAGCCGTGGCAGCGGTTGAAGCATTTTTTGGTGCTGGGTTAGATGAACGAAAACTAAATTCCGAAATCGTGGAACAGGGCCTTGGAAATGTCACTTCTCCTGGAAGACTAGAAATCATTCGCCGCGGCCCAACTGTTTTAGTCGATGTGGCACACAATCCACATGGTGCGCAGTCACTTGCTAATGCACTTGAGTCAGAATTTGATTTCCAATACTTAGTTGCGATTGTGGGAATGTTTGGCGATAAGGATGCAAGAAACTTCTTGGATATCTTGCAACCAAGAGTTAATCATTTGATTGTTACTCAAACATCTCACGAACGTGCACTTGCGGTTGCAGACTTGCATGCGATTGCGCTAGATATTTTTGAAGAAGAAAAACTCGATTCACGACCAGATGTGGCAAGCTCAATTGAATATGCAATTGAATTAGCCGATGCTGCAATGATTGAAGAAGAGTCTGGTGTTGGGATTTTGGTAACTGGTTCGGTTTACACAGTCGCTCAAGCCAGGGCATTACTTGGAAAGTTGAATGCATGAGAGCGAGACTTACCGCTGCTGTTGCAATCATGCAGGCGATTTCTCTGGGCTTATCTATTCCAGTTCTAAACAGCGTGCTGGGCGCGAAAATGGAATTGTTTCCAAGTTCATATCTCTGGGCTTGTTTTGCATTTTTGATTTTGGCTTCAGGGGTAACTCGAAAGAGTTGGGGGATCTATTTCGGTTCGGCAATTGAAATAGTTGTATTGCTAGTTTCACTTCGATTTACTGAGCTGCTTATCCTGAATGTGATTTTTGCTGGACTTTGGGCCTGGGCTGTGTGGATTGGGACCAAAATAGATAGGGATAGAGCCCAATTTGAGGGCTAAACTAGAACTATGACGAATCAGCGCACCCTCGTATTGATCAAGCCAGATGGCGTTGCCCGCGGCCTTGTGTCTGAAATCCTCGGTCGCATCGAGTCCCGCGGCTACAAAATCGTCGCACTTGAGCTGCGAACCCTCACCAAAGAGTTGGCAGAGCAGCACTACGCCGAGCACAAAGGCCGTGATTTCTACGAGCCGCTTGTGGCTTTTATAACCTCCGGCCCACTGGTCGCTGCAGTGATTGAAGGGGCAGAAGTAATCACCGCTTGGAGAGCGATGCAGGGTGCTACAAACCCATTCGAGGCAGCCCCAGGAACCATCCGCGCTGACCTTGCAACCTCAAACCGTTTAAACCTTACCCACGGCTCAGATTCTGAAGAATCAGCCAAGCGCGAAATTGGGCTTTTCTTTCCAAACTTGAAGTAATTCCATATCGAGCTGTCGGCCGAATACGGGGGAATTATTCAGTTCGGCAAGGGTCACTTTTCACTCTACGATACGCACCCTAGGCTTAAAAAGTCTTCCCCAAATCGAGAGGTTTTAAATGGCAGGCGCATCTTTTCTTGGTCGCGATATGGCAATCGACCTCGGCACAGCCAACACACTTGTGTGGGTTCGTGGCCGCGGCATCGTTTTGAATGAACCATCTGTAGTTGCAATCGACAATCGCACCAACACTGTTCTAGCTGTTGGTACCGAAGCGAAGCTAATGTTGGGTAAAACTCCAGGTTCAATCTCGGCTATTCGTCCACTTAAAGATGGCGTTATCTCAGATTACGAAGTTGCATCAGAAATGATTCGTTACTTCATTCGCCAAGTTCACAACAAGAGTCGTTTCTTTTCTAAGCCACGCGTTTTGATTTGTGTACCAAGCCTTGCAACTGCAGTTGATCGTCGTGCAATCAAAGATGCAGCCCGCGATGCTGGCGCACGTGAAGTTGAATTGATTGAAGAACCAATGGCAGCTGCAATTGGCGCAAATCTTCCAGTTGGTGAACCTCAAGGATCAATGGTTTGTGACATCGGTGGTGGCACAACCGAAATCGGTGTGATCTCACTTGGTGGATTAGTTTCAAAGCAATCAGTAAAAATTGGTGGCGACAAAATTGATGAAGCAATCATCAACTGGGTCAAGCGTGAATACTCAATGTTCATTGGTGAACGTATGGCAGAACGCATCAAGATTGAAGTTGGTAATGCATACCCAACCGCACACCTTGCACATGCCGAAATTCGTGGCCGCGATTTGATTAGTGGTTTGCCTCGCACTGTGACGGTTACCCCAGAAGAAATTCGTCGCGCGATTGAAGAACCTATCACTGCAATTATTGATGCAGTAAAAGCGACTCTTGATCAAACTCCTCCAGAACTCTCAGCCGACATCATGGACCGCGGAATCATTTTGACTGGCGGTGGCGCACTTCTTACAGGTCTTGCAGACCGCTTGAAGAGTGAAACCGGTATGCCAGTGGTGGTTGCTGAATCTCCACTTGATTGCGTAGTTGTCGGGTCTGGTCGTTGCATTGAAGACTGGGACAAATTGCGTCGCGTATTCGTCTCCGAAGCTCGCTAATCTAAAAATCTAGACCAATGGCGCTGCAGCGGAAAGCCGAACCGAGGGTTAGACCCCTTCTTTCATTGGGTTTCTTACTTACTTTCTCGCTCGCATTGATTTTTCTTGATGCAAAAGCCAATTTTGGGCCTATCAATTTATTGCGACGGTTAGTTTCGGAAATTTCAATTCCGTTTGAGTCCGCTGCCAAACAAATTGCATCTCCGATTGATGCATTTTTTAATGACTGGACTCAAGTTGGTTCAAAAAATGAAATCATTAGTGATTTACGCAAACAAAATACAAAACTTCGTTTGAATTTGTTGACTCTTGGAAATTCCCAAAGGGAATTAACTAAGTTGCATGAAACTTTGCAGTTGGCTGGTTTAGGGAACTACCGAATTGTTCCGGCGCAAGTCATGTCAATTGGAGCTGCTGAGGGATTTGGCTCAACAGTTCTTTTGGATGTTGGTAGCGACGACGGCATCAAAGTGAATATGTCAATTATTAGTGGAAACGGAATGATTGGCCGAGTCCAATCAACAACAGCACACACATCAACTGTCGTATTGCTTACAGATGCATCGTCGAATATTGGTGCTCGGATTGCAGGTAGTGGTGAAATTGGATTTCTATCAGGTCGCGGCTTAAACGATTCAATGCGATTGACTTTTATTGATCCAAAAGCAAAAGTAGCTGTCGGTGATCGTCTGGTTTCTTATGGAGTTAGTGGGGGAATCTTTTCCCCAGGTTTGCCTATTGGCGTTGTGACTAAAGTTGAGACCATGGTTGGTTCAAATACCAAAGTTGCCTATGTCCAACCTTTCACAGACCTTTCACAAATCGATTTGGTCGGCGTTATTGTCAGCAAATCCAAGTGGGATCCTCGGGATTCGTTACTGCCAAACCCAACGCCGACTCCGACTGTGACAGTAACTATTACGCCTAATCCAGTAGCACCGTCTCCTTCGGAGAGTGCATCATGAGAGCGATAAGAATCGCAGTTATTGCTGCGCTTTTGTTTTTCAGTGGAATTGTCGAATCCACCTGGCTAACAATGTTTGTACTACCTGGGTTAGTCCCACCGCTTACTTTTGTTTTTGTAATGAGTTTTGCAGTTCGTAGAAATCCTTCGAGTGCTGCATTGCTTGGATTTGCAGCTGGCGGTCTATTTGATTTGATCCCACCGTCATCAACTCCGTTAGGGATGAGCGCCTTTTCAATGACATTAGTCGCTTTTTCGATCAGTTTGATAAAGCCGTACTTAGTTGGTTCATTGAGTTTGCCAATTTTCGCGATTTCAATAGCTGCGGTTTCAGACATGTTTGTGAAGATTATTTTGGCGTCGTTTATGGGTGTTACTCAGTCATACACCTCAGACTTTTTTGTGAACTTCTTTAGTCTTGGACTTTATGCGGCGATGCTCGCAACATTTATCTTGCCAATCACAATTTGGATTGATTCAAAAATTGTTGTGAAACAAAAAACGATTTTGTTCAGGTGATGTAATGGGAGATAAATCTGCGCTTCGGCTATATATGTTGCGAGTTATGGTGCTTGCTTTCTTTGCGACTCTTTTACTACGTCTTTTCTATATTCAACTAATTATTGGCGACGATATTAGAAACCAAGCACAAAATACCCAGTATCGCGAAATTGTCACTCCTGCAGATCGCGGTTTAATTCTGGATCAAACAGGTAGAGTGTTGATTGGAAATACTTCTTCACTAGTGATTTCGATTTCTAAAATGACCCTCGAACAGCAGGCCGACAAAGGTGAAAAAGTTTTACGCAAATTAGCGCCAATATTGGAGATTTCAGTCGGTGCGCTTAAGCAAAAACTTACAATCTGTGGAGTTGAAGGTGCTGCACCAAGAGGAACCTGCTGGAATGGTTCGCCGTATCAACCAATTCCAGTTGCTAGAAATGTTTCTACCGACTTGGCAGTTAGAGTTCTTGAGCGCTCCTACGAATTGATTGGGGTGACAGCTGAATCTCAAACTGAGCGCAAAATCGACGCACCTTTCAACGTTAATTTGGCGCACATTTTGGGCTATTTGGGTGCGGTAAGTGATGAGGAACTTGCCACGCATGCGGAAGCGGGCCAAGAGCTGCAGCGCACTGACTTAATCGGTAGATCAGGTATTGAGTCCTACTACGACACCTTTTTACGCGGAGAGGCAGGAATCACAACCCTAGCCGTTGACCGATCAATGCGAGTTACGGGTGAAGTTTCAAAAACAAACCCCGTCGCCGGAGATTTCCTGGTACTAAATATTGATGCGGCTTTGCAAAAAGTTGTGGAAGAACAATTAGAAATTGCAGTGGCACGTTCGCGCAATTCTGGTTTTGCAGCTGATGGCGCGGCCGCTGTTGTTCTTGATGTTACCAACGGACATGTTTTAGCAATGGCTTCGAATCCAACTTACAATCTTGAGATTTGGCAAAACGGAGTTACTGATAAGGAATATAGAAGCATTTCTTCTAAGTGGTCCGGTTCGCCAATGGTTTCTCGGGCAACGCAAGGAATTTTTGCTCCAGCATCGACTTTTAAAATGATTACCAGCTTGGCTGCAGTTAAAGCGGGTTTCCCAATTGGAAATTCACTTTACCCATGTCCGGGTTTCATTCAAATCGGTAATCGCAAAATGACAAATCACGAGTCGAGTGCGTATGGAAGTATCACATTGCGTAGAGCAATCGAAGTTTCCTGCAACACGGTGTTTTACAAAATTGGTTATGACATGTGGTTGAAAGATGGTGGAAGTTCACCAGTCGATAATCCAAAAGACCCAATTGAAAAGACTTCAAAAGCTCTGGGACTTGGTGCAAAAACTGGAATCGACCTACCATCAGAATCAAGTGGTCGAATCGGTGGTCGTCAATTCAAACTTGACCAATACGCAAAATTCCGCGATCTATGGTGTTACCGAGCAGATACTGGATATCCAGAAGTTGCTAAAACCGACGTAGTGCGGGCCGCATATTTGAAGGCAATCGCAAAGGAAAACTGTGTTGACGGAGACCAATTCCGTGGTGGTGACGCAGCAAACATGGCCATTGGCCAAGGTGATACTGCGATTACGCCTTTGCAGTTGGCAGTTGCATACGCAACCCTTGCAAACGGCGGCAAGGTTTTCCAACCGCAAGTAGCGAAAGCTATTTTGTCTCCAAGTGGCAAAATCGTTAAGAGATTTGCACCTGTGATTAACAATAGAATCAAAATTCCAAAATCAGATCGCGCATACATTATTGGCGGATTAACAGATGTTATTGCCAGTGGAACTGGTGCCTATCCGTTTTCGGGTTGGCCACAATCCAAAGTTCCAATTGCAGGAAAAACTGGAACGGGTGAAGCAGGTGCCGATAAAGATGCAACGGGTTGGTTTGCCTCATTCGCTCCAGCGAATAAACCAAAGTATGC
>JBIISC010000082.1:0-3544 GCA_044341215.1 Candidatus Nanopelagicales bacterium
CGCGTGCGGTAAGTGTGAGTTCGTTTGAACCAAGCTCAAGATGAATAAAGCTATTGTCTTTATCTTCCAAAACTAGTCGCACACGGCGAACTGCTGCGGCCAAAGCATTAACTTCAACATACGCATTAATTGGACCAGGAGCTGGAATGCTGGTGCGGTATTTTGGAAATTGGTTTGGTAGAAGTGAAACCGCAATACTGCGGCCGTTTCCTGAAAAACCAATCAAAGTATTTTCTTTGCCAGTTGAAAGTGAAATTTCAACTTTCTCACAATCTTGTAAACCTTTTGCAATGTCACTTACTTTGTGTGCTGGAATTAAAACCGCTAGTTCTGGATCTTCAACGACTGGATTCCATTCAATTTCTTTTAGTGCAAGTCGGAAAGTGTCAGTAGCACCTAATGTGATTGATTCTTTAAAGAATTCAAATTGAATACCAGTTAGGTTTGGACGGTTTTCACCAACGTGTGCAGCGATAACAACTTGTGAAACAGCGTAAGCAAGATTTGCACCAGTAATTGTTCCAAGCGGGGTTGGAAGGTCGACCATTTTTGGAAAGTCATCGTTTGTGATTGTTGGTAGATCAAAAGATGAACGCCCGCAAGTTATGTCGATGTTGTTATCGGTTAAAGAAATAGTGACCGGAGCTGACGGAAGTGTTTTTGTAATGTCAGTTAATAGTCGACCAGGAACAACACACTTACCTGGCTGCTCAACGACTGCTTCAATCTCGGCACGAGCACTGATATCTCGGTCATATGCAATTAGAACTACTGAATCACCTTCGGCTTCAATTCCAAGACCAATGTTTTTGCCGGTTCTTGAATTTCCAAGCGCACGCGCGGTCCAGTTAACGGCATCTGCCAGAGCATCCTTCTCAATGCGGATCTTCACTAAAGCCACTTCCTTAAAGGTGAGAGCGCTAATCGTCGCAGATAAGGGCTTGATAGTCACCCCTCGGGGTCGAGTTAATATTGAAAGGGAATCAGAGCTGATTTACGGGTTTAAAGTTTTGCACATAACCACACCCCAGTGTGCTTAAAGGTTATTTATATAAAGAGTTAGTAGTAGTAATAGGTGCTGTGCATATTGTGGAAAAACCCAGTTTCGGCCCTTTACCGCTCTAAAAAATGACAATAATTCTGTTAATAAATGTGTGGATAAAAGCGGTGCTTTTAACCAGGATCTGTGTATAAAAAGGGGTTTAAAATCTTTATACACACTCGCCCGGAAGTTATCCCAAATCGATGTTAAAGGTGTTATTCCTGGGACTCGTGATACATAAGTTATCCACAGTTTTTCCCCAACTTGGGATAACTCACAAAAGGCTTTAATTGTCCCTTAAGTCACATAAGTAACAGGATTAACTTGCGTGACTTTTAATCCGTTGGGTTAACTCAGTTAACTCGTTGAACACACGTGGTTGTTCACCCATAGCTTTACGGATCTTTCGGTCCGCATGCATAACGGTGGTGTGGTCACGGTTTCCAAATGCCTGACCAATCTTCGGCAACGACAAGTCAGTGAGTTCGCGGCAAAGGAACATTGCCATTTGGCGCGCTTGCACGATTTCTCGCTCACGTGATTGGCCACAAAGTTCTTCAATAGATACGTTCATGTAGTTGGCGGTTACTTCCATAATGATTGTTGAAGTAATTTCAGGTCCAATTTGATCCGGAATAAGGTCACGCAAAACCAGTTCTGCCATTGCTAGATCTGCCGTTTGCTTATTCAAGTTAGCCCAAGCTGTTACCCGGATCAAAGCACCTTCAAGTTCACGAATATTTGATGAAATCTTAGATGCAATGTATTCCAAAACATCACCAGGAACACTTAAGCGTTCTTGCAAAGTCTTTTTCCGAAGAATTGCAATACGGGTTTCCAAGTCGGGTGGCTGAATGTCGATGATAAAGCCGGATGCGAAGCGAGAACGCATACGATCTTCAAAGTCATTTAGTTGCCGAGGTGGCATATCGGAAGTGATAACGATTTGCTTGTTTGCGTTGTAAAGAGTGTTAAATGTATGGAAAAACTCTTCTTTGGTCTGGACTTTTCCACTAAGGAATTGGATGTCGTCAATTAGCAAAACATCGATGTCACGGTATTTCTTTTGGAAGTCTGCAGACTTGTCATCACGGATGGAGTTAATAAATTCGTTAGTAAATTCTTCTGAAGAAACATACCGAACACGTTTACCAATAAAGAGGGAACGGGTGTAGTTACCAATTGCGTGAAGTAAGTGAGTTTTACCAAGACCAGATTCACCGTAGATGAAAAGTGGGTTATATGACTGCCCAGGCTTTTCAGCAACTGTTTCAGCTGCTGCAGCTGCGAATCTGTTTGCAGCGCCTTTAACGAAAGTGTCGAAAGTGTATTTAGGATTTAGTTTGGAAGCTTGGTCATAATTAACGTCTGTTTGATTTAATTCACTTTCATTAATTTGCAATACTGCATCTGCAACTAAGTCGGTGTCATCTTCACTTAAACCGATTTCTGGGTCGATGCGAAATGCCATACCAATCGATCTGCCAAGTGCAGTTGTAAGTGCGGCAGAGATAGCAACTTGATAACGTGATTCCAAAATGTTTTTGGTAAATTCATTCGGCACAGCAATAAGAAGAGTGTCAGTATCTTCGTGAAGTAAAAGTGGTTTTGATAAGTTGATAAAAGCGCGCTGTTGTGACTCTACAGATCCTGAGGCGAAAGCTTGGTCTAAAGCTAAGGACCAGATTCGGCCCAGGGATTCAACATCGGTGGCTGGGGCTACTTCAACAGTGCTCGAATTTTCGAGGTCCAATGTATTCAGCCTTCCTATCCCTTGTGGGCTTGTCTTGCCCTTGTGAACTTGCCTTGTGAGTCTTAATTTGGTGGCTGGGCGAACCCTTAAGGTCTACTTAAGACCTATCCACAGGTTGTGCACAGGCTGTGTGCGGCCTAGACGAGCGGAGATTAGACGGTTGGGAAGGAATTTGGCAATACTTGTCCACAGGTCTAGAGGTGCACTTTATGCTCAAGATTGGCAAAATGTCCAAATTGGGGGATTGGCCAAAATCACAATATCCACAGCTAGTGGACCCCAGTTTGACCTAAGCACACTCTCCTGTGTAACTTTCGCCCGCTAAAGATTTTCAAGATTGGAACAACCGTGTCTAAGCGTACTTTTCAGCCGAATAACCGCCGTCGTGCGAAGAAACACGGGTTCCGTCTACGTATGCGTACCCGCGCTGGTCGTGCAGTTCTTGCTGCTCGCCGCCGCAAGGGTCGTAGTCGTCTAGCAGTCTGATTTTCTGTGCTGCCACGTCAGCACCGGCTTCATTTAAGCGCCGATCTTCGCCGGGTCAACCGTAGAGGTCGGCGTTTTGTTGTATCCGAAGCTGTTATCTCTGTTCAACAAACTTCCAAAGCCACCCGCGTAGGCGTTATCACTCCTGGCAAGGTTGGTAATTCTGTTGTCCGCCACCACATTGCTCGGAAAGTGAGAGCCGGTGCAGCCAAATTCATCGAGTCGCACCCAGTTGGTTTTGAAATAGTTTTACGCGCCCAAGT
>JBIISC010000067.1:0-3463 GCA_044341215.1 Candidatus Nanopelagicales bacterium
TAACTGAACGTGTTCGCCGTAAACCTTTCAGTGTGATTCTTTTCGACGAAATCGAAAAAGCTCACCCAGACATTTTCAATTCACTGTTGCAGATCTTGGATGAAGGTCGATTGACCGATGCACAAGGACGAATGGTTGACTTCAAGAACACTGTAATCATCATGACCACCAACCTCGGTACACGAGATGCCGCAAAGGGTCAAAACCTCGGCTTCACTGGTGATGATGACAACTGGTATGACGCGATGAAGAAAAAGGTCAACAACGCGCTAAAGGAACACTTCAAACCTGAATTCCTAAACCGCATTGATGACACCATCGTCTTCCACATGTTGAGCCAAGAAGAAATCGTTGAAATTGTTGATTTGATGATTGCAAAACTTGACGAACGTCTACGCGACAAAGACATGGGACTTGAACTCACTATGGCGGCAAAAGCTGCATTGGCCATTAAGGGTTACGACCAGTCAAATGGTGCCCGACCACTTCGTCGCACAATTCAACGTGAAATCGAAGATGTGTTGAGTGAGAAGATGTTGTTTGGAGATATTAAGCCAAGTGAAATCGTTCTGGTTGACGTAATTGGTGAAGGCCTAACAGCTGAATTCACTTTTACTGGCTCACCAAAGACCGACTTCCCAGATCTTCCAGTTGTGGATCTTGGAAAAACTAAGTAATTAGGAAGACCAAGTAATTAATTAGGAATTAAGAAATGGGCGGCTATCACTCAAAGGTGATGGTCGCCCTTTCTGATTTGGCACTGCCATTGCTGGCATAAATTCCGTATTCACCGGCTTTGAGATGTTTAGCATCCTTGCCACAAGCTTTTGGATCCACATTTCCACCCCAAGTGATTGTGGTCCGGTAAGTATTACCAGGTTGCATCTCAACTAAATTGCTTTTGTTATTAACTGGGCAAGTATTAGTTGACCAAACTTTCTTATTGTTTTCATTCACTACATAAACTTCATTTGCTCGGGCACCAACATCACGCAAACAGGTGCTATTGCCAGTTAGGGTGAAAGTTGCGTCAATCACAATTACTTCTTCACTTGTGAAGTTAGTTTTGCCTTCAAATCCAAGTGCCACGGAAATATCAGCATCATTGCACTTTTGCAGATTTTTATTGGGATTGGTTTCGCTTTGGGTTGGTGCAACAGTTTGCTCAGGATTGCCAGAAAAAGCATCAGAGATAAATGAAATTACATAAGAACTGATTTTGAAAATTCCGAGAGCCAATACGAAAACGATAATCAAAGCCAGGATTCGTCGAATCAATAATTGCTGAGCAGTGGGTTTGGATTCCATAACCCGCGTAATTTAGCGTTTGAAGTGTGATTTCAAGATGACTAACTCGTTTTAATTGACTCGATTAGTCTTTTACTTCTTTGCTGAACTTGCTAGCCACTGAAATTGCTTCACGAACTGTGCTGACCTCATGCACATTTATACCTTTTGGATATGGGCCTGAGTTTGCTGGCACGATCGCATCTTTAACACCCAGTCGAGCAGCTTCGCTTAGCCGTCGGCTGAGACCAGCGATGCGGCGTACTTCGCCGGCTAGTCCAACTTCACCGATTGCAATGAGTGAGTGTGGAAGGGCAAAGTCGCGAGCGGCACTTGTGACGGCTAATGCGACCGCTAGATCGGCGGCTGGTTCGGTAATACGCATGCCACCCACAGTTGCAACGTGGACGTCTCTACTACTGAGTGATAGTCCGGCGCGACGTTCGAGTACTGCCAAAATCATTGCGTTGCGGGCATTGTCGAGGCCAGCAGTTGCGCGACGTGGGGTTGGAACATTTGTAGCGGCAACTAAAGATTGGATTTCTGCCAATAGAGGCCGAGTTCCTTCAACTGTCATAGTGAGGCAAGTGCCACTAACTAATTCATGTTGTGCAGAGACAAACAATCCACTTGGATCAGCAATTCCAGTTATGCCGCCATCATTTAATTCAAAACATCCAACTTCATCGGCAGCGCCATAACGATTTTTAGCGGCTCGGACCAAGCGAAGACGGGTGTGACGATCACCTTCAACTTGCAAAACCACATCAACTAAATGTTCAAGTACGCGCGGACCAGCAATAGTTCCATCTTTGGTGACATGTCCGACAAGAATTGTGACGATGTTTTTTTCTTTTGCAACCCGAATCAAACTCGCAGCAACTTCGCGCACTTGCGTAACGCCACCGGCTTGACCATCTACTTCAGTTGAAGAAAAAGTTTGCACTGAATCTAGGACAACAAGTTTTGGATTTACTTTTTCAATATGACTTAGTGCCGCACCTAAATCGGTTTCACTTGCTAAATAGAGATTAGGGGCAAGAGCGCCGATGCGTTCGGCCCGCAATCGAACTTGGGCCGCTGATTCTTCGCCAGTTATATAAAGAGCAATTCCTGAATTTCCAGCTTGGCTTGCAACTTCGAGTAGGAGAGTTGATTTACCAACCCCAGGTTCGCCAGCTAGCAAAACCACAGACCCTGGAACCAGCCCTCCGCCGAGCACCCGATCTAGCTCATCGATGCCAGTGGGCTCAGCCTTAGCGAATTCGATATTGACCTCACCGATTGGTGTGGCAGGGGCAGAAACTTGCCCAGATGCGACTGTGCGGGCGTGTGTGACCCCGATTTCATCAATCGTGCCCCACGCCTGACACTCACCACAGCGGCCAACCCATTTAGTGGTTTGCCAGCCGCACTCCCCACATTTGAAGCCGCTTGATTTAGTCTTTGATTTGCCAGTTGCCATAGAGGACACGCTACCGCCCACTTGGGACAAGGAGAAGAGATGGTCAAGCCTTCCGACATTTACGATTTCATCACAAGTGTGGTGCTCGATGTTGAGGTTAGCAATCAAACTACCTTAGAGACTTTGGTTATTAGTGAAGACCTGAGCGATCTCCAAACATTTGCAGTGGCCAGAGCCGAGAGTTTTCGGCAAATGCGTGCCCGAAATGTTTTTGCATTCGACATTCCAGTTATCCCAATTGATGCAGACCCGGTTCAAGCTTTAACCTTGATGGAACGCGCAGTACTGAGTTTGAGCCTGCGGCACAAGTATTCGGATGATGAAATTAGCAAAATTGTTGATGAGGGACAAAAAGTTGTTAGTAGAGATTTGAAAGAAGGCCGCAAGAATTTAGCGCGGGCTGCCATCTCCATTGCTTTGATGAACAATCCATCGAAGTGTCCAGTGGTCAATTCGGCACATCAAACTCTTGGCGCTCGGCTTACTCGCGCCCAACAAATGCATTTAGTCACACATTCTGCTGAATGTTCAATATGTGTAAATATATTGCGGGTAGTGGATAAACAAATAGTTCAGGATTACATAAATGCGCCAGTTTTGAATTACCCAAACACCTTGACACAAATAACAGAAGAAGAAAAAACCAGACTTACGAAGCGTGCAGAATTAAAAGATGGCTGGCCAAAGTCATACGGCAGTTTCTTCGAAAAC
>JBIISC010000068.1:0-3445 GCA_044341215.1 Candidatus Nanopelagicales bacterium
ATGCAGCTGCTTTCAGCTTGAGCGTTATTGGTTTGCTTTTAGTCTGGGCGGCATCACGCCCACGTTTAAGTGCATCTGGTGGAGATCCGAATGCATACCTATACCGGCATGCCGCAAACATAATGATTGGTATTTTTCTCGGTTACGTTATTTCTCGTTCTAAGTACACGATGTTGCGAGCTTTTGCACCAGTTCTATATTTGATTGGTTCTTTAGGGCTAGTAGTTGTGCTTTTGATTGGAACTGAAATCAATGGGGTGAAAGCCTGGATTCAGTTGCCACAGGGTTTCACTTTGCAACCTTCAGAGTTTGCCAAAATCGCTCTAGTTCTGGGTATGGCATTGATTTTGGCCGAAACAAGACAGCGCGGCTTTGAACCTGAAAATCGTGAAGTAATTATTTCACTCGCTTTGGCGGCATTTCCGCTTGGTTTGATTATGTTGCAGCCTGACCTCGGAACTGCGATTGTTATTTCATTTATTGTCCTTGGAGTACTTGGAGTTGGCGGAGTTTCCTTCAGGTGGATGATCGGACTTGTTTCTACAGGTGTATTTGTAATCATTGCAGTATTGGGATTGGGTTTTCTCGATGAGTATCAAATCAATCGATTGATTGTTTTCTTAGACCCATCTATTGATCCGCTCGCGACTGGTTACAACATCATTCAGGTAAAGCTTGCGATTGGCAGTGGCGGATTCGGTGGTACGGGATTATTCAATGGACCATTAACAAATGGTGGCTTTGTACCGGAACAACAAACCGACTTTATCTATTCTGTGGCTGGCGAAGAGTTCGGTTTCGTAGGTTCTGGAATCATCATTTTCTTACTCGGATTCATTACCTGGCGAGCTCTTCGCATCGCCCGCGAGTCCACTGATTTATTTGGTCGCATAGCAGCCAGTGGCGTTGCGATTTGGTTGGGCTTTCAAACTTTTGAAAACATTGGTATGAACTTGGGGATTATGCCTATCACCGGTGTTCCACTACCGTTTGTAAGTTACGGTGGAACAGCAACTTTTGCTGTTTGGATGGCTATTGGATTATTGCAAAACATCAAGAGTCGACTGACTGAATAGCAGATACTTGGGTTTCGCAAGCATGATTGCCACACGTGCTCAGTAGTGAATCTGAGCGTACTTGGCCACGAAATGACTGAATCTGGGCTTTCGTGTGCAATACTTCGGTTGGTTTTACGGCATTCAACTCCCGCTGTACGCCCGGACGATGTTTTGTCAGCCCTGAATCAGGAAGCAGACCTCGCCTTTGAAGTAGCTCTAAGGGTTACTCGATTAGCGCAGGTCCACTGAATCAAGACGGAAAAGATGTCGGCGATCTACTTGATCCCGACCGCTGACTTAACCATCGCGACCACACAGACTTTGAGTTTCATGAGAGTGAAATTCTTGAATTTCAGCACTAAGTGCTGTGAAAGGATTTCGGTTACAAATGGCCGACGAATCAAAAGAATCCCAGAAATCAAACGCGCCTAAACGCCGTTCTGCATCCCGTCCCGCTGGCCCACCAGTTGCGGAGAAAAAAGCCGCTGCTAAAAAACCAAAAGAAATAGTGACTAAACCTCCTGCGCAAGAGCCAGCAGCAAAAGCTTCAAAGAAGCCGGTGAAGAAAACTCGCGGTGGTAAAAAGGTTAAGCCTGAAGGCACTAAAGCATCTGCAGAAGAAACTTCAGGTCTTACCGTTCCTCTAGCTGCAGTTTTCCAACCTGCAGATGACGATAAACCAGCAGCCCGAACTCGCAATCGAAATGATCGTCCAAAGAAAAACGCGAAACCTAATAATAAAAAGGTAGCTGAAGCATCTGAGCCAACTGAGTCAGCAACTCCAGCTGGGGAATCCCAAGATGACATTCGCGAAGGTGAAACTCAAGAACAACGCCGTCGTCGCCGTGGTGGTCGCCGTCGCCGTGGTGGTCGCAAAGAAGGTGTTGATGGAAACGAATCAACAGATGCCGAAAATTCAGAGGAAGAAACTGAAATTGATGGCGAACCAACACTTCGTAGACGCAAGCGCACTCGGACAAATGAAAAAGATGATCGCAAATCTGAAGAAACCCGTGGCTCAACGCGCTTAGAGGCTAAAAAGCAGCGCCGTCGAGAAGGACGCGAACAGGGAAGACGTCGCGCCCCAATTCTTTCCGAGGCTGAATTCTTAACAAGACGTGAGAATGTCAATCGAGTAATGGCGATCCGCGAAATTCATGACCGCGTACAAATCGCAGTTTTAGAAGATGATGTATTAGTCGAACATTATGTAAACCGTCATAGTGGTTCTTCGCTAATCGGAAACGTATTTTTGGGCCGGATCCAAAACGTATTGCCAAGCATGGAAGCCGCATTCGTCGACATCGGTAAAGGTCGCAACGCAGTTCTTTACGCAGGTGAAGTTAACTGGGACGCAGCCGGCCTTGAAGGTGAAGCAAAGCGAATTGAAATGGCATTCAAGACTGGCGATCCAGTACTTGTCCAAGTTACTAAAGACCCAATTGGCCACAAAGGTGCACGTCTAACAGCACAAATTTCATTACCAGGAAGATTCTTGGTTTATGTTCCAGACGGTTCGATGACTGGCATCAGTCGCAAACTGCCAGAAAATGAACGCAACCGCCTGAAAAGTATTTTGCGCGCATCTCTGCCAGAAGAAGCTGGTGTGATTGTTCGAACCGCTGCTGAAGGTGCAAGTGAAGAAGACTTGACTCGTGATATTTCGCGGCTAACAGCACAATGGGATGACATTGTTGAAAAAACTAAGACTGCAAATGCGCCAGCTTTACTTTACTCAGAACCAGATCTTGCAATCAAAGTAGTTCGAGATATCTTTAATGAAGATTTCAACGAACTGTTTGTAAGTGGTGACGATATTTGGCAAATCTTGCATGATTACGTGCAATTCGTTGCCCCTGATTTAGAACCTCGGATTAAGAAGTGGGTTGAACCGCAAGATCTTTACACCCGCTACCGAATTGATGAACAACTTGCAAAAGCGTTGGATCGTAAAGTTTGGTTGCCATCAGGTGGCTCACTTGTGATCGATCGCACCGAAGCAATGACAGTAGTTGACGTCAACACCGGAAAATTCACTGGTGAAGGTGGAAACCTTGAACAGACTGTTACGCACAACAACATAGAAGCTGCTGAAGAAATTGTCCGCCAACTTCGTTTGCGCGACATCGGTGGAATTGTTGTGATCGACTTCATCGATATGGTGCTTGAAAGTAATCGCGACTTAGTTCTTCGACGACTTGTTGAATGCCTAGGAAGAGATCGCACAAAGCATCAGGTGGCCGAAGTCACCAGCTTGGGATTGGTTCAGATGACTCGTAAACGCATCGGTCAGGGCCTACTTGAGACCTTCAGTGAGCCATGTGAGCACTGCCATTCTCGCGGGGTAAAAGTCCGCTTGGATATGAGCGCTGCCAAGATTGATGAGC
>JBIISC010000007.1:0-43255 GCA_044341215.1 Candidatus Nanopelagicales bacterium
CCCAAGGTTGCGACCAAGTTGTGTGGATTGATGCGATCGAACGTAAGTGGATTGAAGAAATGGGCGGCATGAATCTCTACTTCGTCTATGGAAGTGGCGAAAACGCTCGCGTAGTTACCCCAGAACTCACCGGCACTCTTTTGCCTGGCATAACCCGCGATTCTTTACTAACCGTTGCTAATGATCTTGGTTATAAATCCCAGACAGCTCGGATTTCAATCGATGATTGGAAAAATGGGGTTGCTACTGGTGAAATCACTGAGGTCTTTGCCTGTGGCACTGCCGCAGTAATTACACCTGTTGGCGAAGTGAAATCAGCGGTAGGTAATTGGACTATCGGCGATGGCACACCTGGCCCTGTGACGATGAAATTGCGTGAAACCTTGCTTGGCATCCAAAGCGGAACCCAACCTGACTCTCATAAATGGCTACATAAGCTCGTCTAGGCGGGGTGACAAGCCGCTATGCGCGTGGCACACTAGAGCCATGGCTCAAACAGTCGGCATTATTCAGTAGCGCATCAGCACCTAGTTGATGCGCAGCCTCTCGTACCCACGGGGGGCTTTTTCGTTGGAAGGTAAACATGGTTACCGATGCATTTCACGTGTACGACACGACGTTGCGCGATGGCGCTCAACGAGAAGGAATTTCCTATAGCGTGGCTGACAAGCTAGCTGTCGCGAAACTTCTCGATGGCTATGGCGTTGGCTTCATTGAAGGTGGCTGGCCAGGGGCCCTACCAAAAGACACTGAGTTTTTCCAACGTGCTGCAAATGAAATTGAGTTCAAGCATGCAAAGCTCGTTGCGTTTGGTTCAACTCGCAAAGCTGGCGTAAAAGTTGAAGATGACGAGCAAGTTAAAGCATTACTCGATTCAAAAGCCCCAGTCATCACAATTGTTGCTAAATCAGACGTCGTGCATGTTAAAGAAGCTCTTCGCACAACAAATGAAGAAAACATTGCGATGGTCACAGACACCGTTAAGTATTTAGTTTCACAAGGTCGCAGAGTGTTTGTGGACTTCGAACATTTCTTTGATGGCTACAAACACGATCCAAATTATGGTGTTGAACTTGCAAAAGCTGCCGGTGCAGCTGGTGCTGATGTGATGGTTTTGTGCGACACAAACGGCGGAAGTTTGCCAAGCGATATTTCACGAGTAACTGCAGATGTGCTTGCACGAACTGGGGTACGTCTTGGAATTCATTGCCAAGATGACACAGCCTGCGCTGTGGCGAACTCAATCGCTGCTGTTGAAGCTGGTGCCACTCACGTTCAATGCACTGCAAATGGATACGGTGAAAGAACTGGTAATGCAGACCTTTTCGCGGTAGTTGCAAACCTTGAACTAAAACGTGGAATGAAAATTCTTCCCGAAGGAAAACTTGCCGAGACTGTCCGGATTTCACATGCAATAGCAGATATCGCAAACCTGCCAGCAAATACCCATCAGGCATATGCGGGCGTTAGTGCATTCGCTCACAAAGCTGGTTTACACGCCAGTGCATTGAAGATTAATCCTGAGCTTTACAACCACATTGAACCTACTGTGGTTGGAAATGATCAAAGAGTCTTAGTTACTGAAATGGCTGGCCGTGCGTCTGTTGAATTGAAGAGTAAAGAAATTGGTTACGACTTGTCGGGCAATAAAGACGGCATCAGTGCAGTTGTAAACAAAGTTAAAGAACTTGAATCTAAAGGTTGGAGCTTTGAAGCTGCAGATGCTTCTTTCGAATTGCTTTTACTTGAACATGCTGGTGAAGGACGACCTAAGCACTTTGTTCTCGAATCTTGGCGCGTGATTGTTGATCAAGATGCAAATGGTGATGTGACTAGTGAAGCAATCGTCAAAGTACATGCAAATGGCGAGCGCATCGTCGCAAATGGTGAAGGAAACGGTCCGGTCAACGCACTAGACAATGCACTTCGCACAGCAGTCAACCAGTTATATCCTGAACTATCGAGCATCGAACTAACTGACTACAAGGTTCGTATTCTTGAAGGTGTGCATGGCACGAGCGCAATTACACGCGTTTTGGTTAGCTCCACAAACGGTTCTGAAGACTGGACCACGATTGGTGTTCATGAGAATGTGATTGCCGCATCTTGGATGGCATTAGAAGATGCAGTCACATTTGGTTTGCTAAAGGCTGGAAGAAAAGAAGGCATCAACTAAATGTTTATTGCGCGTGCAAGTTACAACGATGACGTTTTTTATTGTGTCGTTGAGGGTTTGGATGAAAATGGCATCCCCGCAGCGGATGCAACTGTTGAAGTCTTAGATAAACATCCACTTCTAGGAAGTGTAAACACAACTGGTGCGGTTTATTCGTTGGCTGAAGTAAGACTGTTGCCACCAGTTTTGCCAACCAAAATCATCGGTATTGGAAAAAACTATGCCGACCATGCTAAAGAAATGGGCGGGGAAGTTCCGACTGAGCCGATTTGTTTCTTAAAACCATCAACCACTTTGATTGGCACTGGCGATGAAATTCGCATCCCTTGGCAATCGGAACATGTTGAACATGAAGTTGAACTTGCGGTTGTTATTGCGCGTCCTGCTAGAAACATCAGTAAAGAAGAAGCCCTCGACTATGTTTTTGGATACACAATTGCTAATGACGTGAGTGCTCGCGACATCCAAAAGAAAGATGGGCAATGGACTCGGGCAAAAGGATTCGATTCATTTCTGCCACTAGGTCCTTGGATTGCAACCCACGTAGATCCGAACAACCTTGACTTGAAAACTTATGTAAATGATGAATTAAAGCAAAGCTCCAATACCAGCATGATGGTCAACGATGTGGCCGCTTTGATTTCGTGGTGTTCGGAAATCATGACGCTTTTGCCAGGCGATGTGATTTTGACTGGCACACCAGCAGGTGTTTCGCCAATTGTGGACGGCGATGTGGTGCAGTGCGTGATTTCAGGCATTGGCGAGATCATCAACACTGTTGAACCTGCCTAACCGCTAATCTAAGCGCCTTATGAGTAACGTCCGAGTTCGCTTTTGCCCTTCCCCTACTGGAAATCCACACGTGGGAATGGTCCGCACAGCTCTGTTTAACTGGGCATACGCTCGTCATACCGGCGGAACTTTCGTATTCCGCATTGAAGACACTGATAGCGCTCGAGATTCTGAAGAGTCATACACCATGTTGCTTGACTCACTTCGTTGGTTGGGAATGAACTGGGATGAGGGCCCGGAAGTTGGAGGACCGCATGGTCCTTACCGTCAATCAGAACGCATGGACATCTACAAGGATGTTGCAAGCAAACTTCTAAAGAGTGGGCACGCCTACCACTGCTATTGCACACCAGAAGAACTTGAAGAACAACGTGAAGCTCAACGTGAAGCAAAAACCACACCTGGCTATAACGGTCGTTGCCGCAAACTTTCTGAAACTGAAATTGCAGAATTCGAAAATGCAGGACGCAAGCCAGCTCTTCGATTCCGCATGCCAGATCATGACTTCACCTGGCCAGACCTGGTGCGCGGAGATTTAACTTTCGCAAAGGAACATGTTCCAGATTATGTTTTAGTTCGCGCAACCGGCGAACCGCTATACACGCTTGTGAATCCAACGGATGATGCACTGATGAACATCACTCACGTTTTGCGTGGTGAAGATTTGCTTTCATCAACTCCACGCCAAATTGCATTGCATGCAGCACTTGCTGAAATCGGTGTGGGCAATGGCAAGATGCCATTGTTCGGCCACTTGCCGTATGTGATGGGCGAGGGCAATAAGAAACTTTCGAAGCGCGATCCAGAGTCATCTTTGTTGATGTATCGAGCTGAAGGGTATTTGCCTGAAGGTCTTTTGAACTACTTGGCACTTCTTGGCTGGTCAATCGGTGATGACAACGAATTCTTCTCAATGGAAGAAATGGCAAAAGCTTTTGAAGTCTCTCGCGTTAGTGCAAACCCAGCTCGTTTTGATTTGCGAAAGTGCACATCAATCAATGGTGACTGGATTCGTAAAATTGATTCAGCAGATCTTGCAAACCGACTAATCTCATTCTTGCAATCAGAAAACCTGCTGCCTGAAAAACCAACTGAAGCTCAAATAGCAGCACTAAGCAAAGCTGTTCCGCTTGTGCAAGAGCGCATGGAGACATTGCGCCAAGGTGCATTGATGCTCGGGTTCTTATTTGCAAAAGATGCTGGCATCACAAGTGAAGTGACAGCCGGAGTTGGTGCGTTTGCAATTGATGAATCAGAACTTGCAAATCTAAACAGCGATACCAATCAAGCCCTTGAAGCAGCCGCAAATGCACTTGAAAGCCTTGACACTTGGACGACCGAACAAATCGAATCCACATTGCGATCTGCATTGATCGATGGGCTTGGTTTGAAACCAAAATTTGCGTTTGGTCCAGTTCGTCTTGCCACCGCAGGTCGCAAAGTTTCACCACCACTTTTCGAAAGCCTTGAACTGCTTGGCAAAGAGCGCTCACTTGCACGTATTCGCTCTGGTATTCGCTAAACCGAATTTCAAAGCACCTCTCACGGCGGATACAATCCGCGCACGAATTAACCCATGGGGTATGGTGTAATTGGCAGCACAGCTGATTCTGGTTCAGCTAGTCTAGGTTCGAGTCCTGGTACCCCAGCGAAGTGCATTTATGCACTTTATGTAGTCTAAAAACCGCATCGCGGCCCCGTTGTGTAGTGGCCTAGCACGCTGCCCTCTCAAGGCGGTAGCGCGGGTTCGAATCCCGTCGGGGCTACAAAGAAACCCGCTTCGGCGGGTTTTTTATTTAGCTAATTCTTTTGCAAGTTCAGCAAAGCCAACTTCACATGCAACTTTGCCGATAGAAAGATGGCCGTGACCATCGAGCAGATGTGCAGATGAATTTGGTACATATTTGGTAAGCCATTTGCCATGTGCAGTCGGAACCATCAAATCTTCAGATCCTTGCCAAATTGAAACTGGATGTTTGATGTCCTTTAGATCAAATCCCCAATGCCGGGTGAAGGCAATATCGTCATCAAACCAGCCATCTGTTCCATTTGCGATTGCCCAACGAAAAACCATTGCTTCATGTTCTGCGTATTCGCCTGTGAGGATTTCGCGATCGGCTGGTGGCAAAAGTGATGCCATAGCTTCAATGACTTCAGAACCCTGTACGTCTTTTAGGAGTGCGTAGGCACCTGCCATGAAAGTTGTGAGCGCTTCCTCTGAGTCAAGTGCTGCACCAAATTCAACAATGTTGTCTTCGCCCATGTTTGCTAAGAAGTCCAAACCTTCAGCTTCAAAAGGTGCAACACCTGCGATGCAAACACCTGCAACACAGCGATTTGATTTATGAGCAACTGTTGCAAGGACATGTGGTCCGCCACCTGACCAACCCATTGAAACAAACTTGTCGTGACCTAAGTGATCAGCAAGTTCGATTGCGATGTCTGCTATTTGAGCGACGTTGCGATTTTTGATTCGAGTTGAATTTCCATACCCTGGGCGAACTAATTCGACAACGCGCAAATTGTTCTTTGCTGCAGTTTCGACGATGAAGTTATCCATCGGACCGGCGGCTGGTGTGCCATGGTGATAGATCAGAAGGCCTTCGCCTTGTTTCGAATCAAAGAAATCAATGCGATTGCCATCTTTGGTGGTGAAAAATTCAGGCTTCATGTTGTTCCTATCTAGAGGTATTTATCTACCTGGTTGAGCGGCTGCGCGCTTTAGTGCTTCAGTTAATCTTTGTGCGGCTGCAACAACGGCTGCAGCATGAAGCCTGCCTGGTTGGCGTGTCAATCTTTCAATTGGACCAGAAACCGAAACTGCTGCAACGACGCGACCACTTGGTGCTCGAACAGGTGCAGAAACAGACGCAACTCCAGCTTCACGCTCGCCAACACTTTGTGCCCATCCACGTCGACGAACTTGAGCTAATGCGGTTGCAGTGAATGCCGCACCAATTAATCCGCGGTGCATCCGATCTGGTTCTTCCCACGCAAGCAAGATTTGCGCAGCCGAACCTGCATGCATTGTTAAAACAGTTCCAACTGGAACAGTGTCGCGAAGTCCGGTCATTCTTTCGGCAGCCGCAACACACATACGCAAGTCACTTTGCCGACGGTACAACTGCGCACTTTCGCCCGTTGCATCTCGAAGTGTGTAGAGAGCTGGGTTTGCAGCGGCAAGAAGTTTGTCTTCGCCAGCAGCAGCGGCTAGTTCGGTAACGCGCGCCCCAAGAACGAATCGTCCATTCATGTCGCGGGCTACAAGCCGGTGATGTTCAAGTGCGCAAGCTAGGCGGTGAGCAGTAGGGCGGGTAAGGCCAGTAGCGGCCACTAGGCCAGCCAAAGTCTGTGGACCGGCTTCAAGTGCACCGAGCACTATTGCTGCTTTATCGAGTACGCCAACGCCGCTAGAATCGTCCATATGCTGATACTGCCATCTCAACATGCAAAATGGCAAGATGAGAAAGATTTGAGCGGAGCATTATTAGACGCTCGAAGGCTTTTGCGCCAAAACAGGTGCTCAAGTTAATCCTTGATACTGGAGGAAACAAGTGGGAAAAACTCTCGCTGAAAAAGTATGGGACGCCCATGTGGTGCATAGCGCCGAAGGCGAACCTGACTTGCTTTATATCGACTTGCACCTCGTTCATGAAGTAACCAGCCCGCAAGCTTTTGATGGATTGCGCAACAGTGGCCGCAAAGTTCGCCGCCCTGACTTAACTTTGATTACTGAAGATCACAACGTTCCCACACTTGATGTTGCGAAACCAATTGCAGATCCAGTTTCTGCAGAACAAATTCGTGTGGTGCGTGCGAATGCTGATGAGTTTGGTCTTCGAATATTTTCTATTGGTGACAAAGAACAAGGCATCGTTCACGTGGTTGGTCCGCAACTTGGTTTAACGCAACCTGGCATGACAATTGTTTGCGGCGATTCACACACTTCAACACATGGTGCATTTGGTGCACTTGCATTCGGTATTGGAACATCAGAAGTTGAACATGTTTTGGCAACTCAGACTTTGCCTTTGAAGCCATTTAAAACAATGGCAATCACTGTTAATGGAAAACTTCCCGCTGATGTGACGGCAAAAGATTTGATCCTTGCAATCATTGCGAAAATCGGTACTGGTGGTGGACAGGGCTATGTTCTTGAATACCGCGGCGAAGCGATTCGTGGGCTTTCTATGGAAGGCCGCATGACAATGTGCAACATGTCAATCGAAGCTGGCGCTCGCGCTGGAATGATCGCACCTGACGAAACTACCTTCGAATACGTCAAAGGTCGCGACCATGCACCGACTGGATCCGATTGGGATGCGGCGCTTGAATACTGGAAGACTTTGACTACAGATAGTGATGCCAAGTTCGACAACGAAGTTGTTATCGATGCAAGCACACTTGCACCGTTCGTAACTTGGGGAACCAACCCAGGACAAGGTTTGCCATTGTCTGCTTCAGTCCCTTCTCCGAATGATGCAAAAGATGAAGTTGAGAAAGTGGCGATTGAACGCGCACTTGAATACATGGATCTAAAACCTGGTACTCCGCTCAAAGAAGTAAAAGTGGACAACGTATTTGTGGGCTCTTGCACAAATGGTCGAATCGAAGACCTCCGCGCCGCCGCAAGTGTTCTTAAAGGCAACAAAGTTGCATCAACTGTTGAAATGTGGGTGGTGCCAGGAAGTGGTCGAGTTCGCATTGAGGCAGAACTCGAAGGCTTAGACAAAATTTTCATTGAAGCTGGAGCGCAATGGCGTTTCGCCGGATGTTCTGCATGTTTGGCAATGAACCCAGACAAAATTCCGGCAGGAAAGCGCGCTGCATCTACATCTAACAGAAACTTTGAGGGCCGCCAAGGTCCTGGCGCTCGCACGCATTTGGTTTCACCAGAAGTTGCAGCAGCTACCGCAATTCTTGGCCACCTTGCCAGCCCAGCTGATTTAGTGAATGTGTAAGGAGAAACAATGGATAAGTTTGTAACTCACACGGGTATTGCTGCGCCGCTTCGTCGAAGTAACGTTGATACCGATCAAATCGTTCCGGCGGAATATTTAAAACGTGTAACTCGCTCAGGCTTTGGTGATGGTTGTTTTGCATCATGGCGCAAAGATCCAGATTTCGTTTTAAACAATCCAGGATTTACTGGCACATCTGTTTTAGTTGCTGGGCCTGATTTTGGAACTGGATCATCGCGTGAACATGCAGTTTGGGCGTTGCAAGATTACGGATTTAAAGCAGTCATCTCTTCTCGTTTTGCAGACATCTTTAAAGGTAACTCTGGAAAAGGTGGATTACTTGCAGGTGAAGTCAGTCAAGATGTAATTGAAAAGATTTGGGAAAAGTTAGAAGCCAATCCTGGTACTGAAGTCACCGTAAATCTGGAAGACCGGACCGTGACATGTGAAGACATCGTTGCTGAATTTATTATCGATGACTATGTCCGCTGGCGGTTGATCGAAGGTTTGGATGACATCGGGCTGACCATGAAACACGTTGGCACGATTGACACTTTCGAAAAAACTCGACCAACTTTTAAGCCAAAAGTCCAATAAAAATAGCGGTTTTGACCGTTTTAATTGCGAAAACTATTCAAAACCCCATGTTTTTAAGGGTTTTGGAGTGTGTCGGTTGCGTAAACCCCTGAAAAATGCTTAGTTTTGGCTTGTGTTGATCATAAAAGATTTTCACATTCTCGAGAAATGATTGGAAAAATCGTGAAGAAAAATGATCTAGTCGCCATCATCCAGGGCGTACTTCCAGATTCAAACTCACGCCGCGACGCTGTTGCAGTTGTTGAAACTGTATTCAACGAAATTGCACGCTCACTTTCAAAAGGTGATGCAGTACAAATCGCAGGCTTTGGTACTTTCAAAAAGAAAGTTGTTCCTGCACGTAAAGCACGTCCAGGCCGCAACCCGTTCACCGGCGAAAACATCATGTTGAAGGCAAAGCCTGCTTCATCAAAGCCAACCTTCACATCTGCAAAGGTTTTGAAGGATGTTGTTTCAGGTAGAGCAAAAGTAGCTGCGCCTGCAAAGCCAGTTGCAAAACCAGCTTCAAAGAAAGCAACCAAAAAAGCTGCTCCTAAAAAGGCTGCTAAGAAAGTTGTAAAGAAAGCTGCTAAGAAAGCTGCTCCTAAAAAGGCTGCTAAAAAAGTTGTAAAGAAGGTTGTTAAGAAAGCAGCTCCTAAGAAAGCTGCAAAGAAGACTTCACGCAAGAAGTAACTTCTAGCCTTTTTGAGAAGGTCCGTTTCAGTTCGCTGGAGCGGACCTTCGCTTTAGGTGGGAACAGCACCACAATTACCCCTTGCAACAATAGAAAGGACGGGCATGAAGAAAAAATCATGGGCTTATCGCTTGATAGTCGTTATAGCCCGTCCACTAATGATGATTTTCACCCGTCGAGTTTGGGCTGGTGGCGAAAAACTTCTAACCAAGTCCGGCATCATTATTGTTTCAAATCACACATCGAATTTCGATCCGCTGGTCTTGGCTCATTTCATAAATGACAATGGCCGGCTGCCGCAATTCCTTGCTAAAGCTGAGGTTTTCAAATTGCCAGTAGCTGGCGCTATTTTGCGAGCTTCTGGTCAAATCCCAGTTCACCGCCGCACATCCCTTGCACCCAATGCGCTTTCGGATGCTGAGGCTGTGGTTAAAGCAGGTGGAACTGCCGTGATTTACCCAGAGGGCACACTCACATTTGATCCGAATTTATGGCCAATGACTGGTCAATCAGGTGCGGCACGTTTAGCACTAGTTACTAAAGCGCCGCTCTTTCCAGTTGCTCAATGGGGCGCACACAAAGTTATTCCACGTTTTCGTAAAGGGCTGAAATTGATTCCGCCACAGACTTTGTATGTGACTTGTGGCGATGAGGTCGACTTGAGCGACTTGTATGACAAAGAAGTAAATGCCGAACTTTTAGCACTAGCCACCGAGCGCATCATGGACGCGCTTACCCGAGTGCTAGCAGAAATTCGCAAGGAGACCCCACCTTTGGTACGTTGGGACCGCAGAGAAGTGAATGAAGTGGGTAATTTGTGAAAGTCGCAGTGATGGGTAGCGGTTCTTGGGGAACCGTATTTTCCAAGGTGTCAGTTGATGCCGGCAACGAAGTTGTGCTGTGGTCGCGAAGTGCTGAGATAGCAAAATCGATAAATGAAAACCAATCGAATCCTTTTTATGTATCCGATATAGAACTGCCGAAAAAACTTAACGCAACAACTGATCCAAACATCGCGCTGCAAGATGCAGATGTAGTTGTCATTGGACTTCCTGCCCAGGTTTATCGAGAGAACCTTTCTGAATGGAAATCTTTAATTCCAAAAGGCGCAGTAATGGTTTCGCTCGCAAAAGGTATTGAGTTTGAAAGTAATTTGCGAATGACTGAAGTTATTGCCGAAGCAACTGGAATAGCATCAGGTCAACTTGCAGTTTTATCTGGCCCAAACCTGGCTCATGAAATTGGTGAACAGCAACCGTCTGCAACCACAGTGGCTTGTATTGATGAAGAAAATGCGCAACTAGTTCAAGAAGCTTGTGCGAATCCATATTTCCGCCCGTATTTCACGAAAGATGTTATTGGCGTTGAAATTGCTGGTTCGATGAAAAACGTAATTGCGTTAGCAAACGGAATTGCAGTTGGCTTAGGGCTTGGTGAGAACTCGCAAGCTTCGTTGATTACTCGCGGCTTACACGAGATGGCGCAACTCGGAGTTGCACTTGGTGCAGACCAGAGAACTTTCATGGGCCTAGCCGGCGCCGGCGACTTACTTGCAACTAGCCAATCACCACTTTCACGCAACCGCTCTTTCGGTGTCGCGCTTGCATCCGGCAAAACTGTTGAATCTGTTATCGCCGAAACTCGTGAAACTTGTGAAGCAGTAAAAAGTTGTTTACCGCTACTTCGCCTAGGCCAGGCTGCTGGTGTGAGTTTGCCAATCACTGCTGGGGTGGTGGGTGTTGTTCATAAGAACTTAGATCCTCAAGAACTAATTCGACGATTTATGTCACGGGCGATTAAAGCTGAATACGAAGATGAAGGCTAGTTTTTATACACAGATTTGAGTGCAGAATCTAAATCTGCCCAAAGGTCTTCTACTTTTTCAATTCCGACAGATGCTCTGATCAAAGTTTCAGGTGTGGCGATTGGTTCGACTGGCCATCTACGACGACGTTCGATTGTTGATTCAACTCCACCAAGACTTGTTGCATGCGCCCAGATTTTTAGGGAATTGCAGAATCTCTCAGCTTGTTCCACATCACCTTTCAATACGAAACAAACAACTTGACCGCCACCCGATGCTTGGCTCATATGACGTTCATGATTTTTATGGGATGCAAGCCCTGGGTAAAGCACATAATCCACTGCGGAGTGAGCTTCAAGTTTTTTAGCAAGTTCTAAAGCATTTTGTTCAGCGCGGTCGTATCGCAAACCTAAAGTGCGAATTCCGCGCAATGCAAGAAAGGTTTCTAGAGCACCTGGCAATGTGCCTTGCAAAACTCTGCGACCGCGCAGCTTTTGAGAAAGTTCTTCATCCTTTACAGTCAGTACACCGATCAATGAATCCGAATGGCCCGAAATTGATTTTGTAGCCGAGTGCATAGAAATGTCAGCACCAAGCGCCAGAGGCTGTTGGCGGACTAGCGACATAAATGTGTTGTCAATCGCCACTAATGCGTTTTGTGAATGCCCCAATTTGATTGCAGCTTTTAAATCAACTATTTCCATTAATGGATTTGTTGGAGACTCTAGCCAAAGAAGTGCAGCTCCGGTGATTGCTTCGCGAATTTCATCTATGTCATCAATTTGAACTTCACGCAGTTGAATGCGATTTACTGCTGCTAATTCGCGCAGGCGAACTGAATTTCCTGGATAAGCATGATTAGGTGCAACCACGATTGCGTTTGCCGGCAGGAGATCAACAACAGCATTGATAGTTGCTATGCCGGATGAGAAAACAATGCTATGTCCACCTTCAACACTTCCAATTACGGATTCAAATGCTTCAGTGAGATCAGTTCCTTCGCGGACATAACCATGGGAATTCTCACCCGCGATAAAAGTGCTAGACAGGCTAATCGGCACATTCATCGGTGCTCCTGCCACATGCGCAGGGCGGCCGAGATTTACCAGTTTGGTATCTAAGTGGAAATTTTGTTCGCTCACAGTGCGAGCGTAGATGAAACAAAGCCAATTTCAAGATTAGGGTCTGCCTGTGAGTAAGCAAAAGCCAGTAGTTGCCATTGTCTTCGGCGGTACTTCAGGTGAGCACTCGATTTCCTGTCTTTCCGCTGCCAGTGTCTTGAATGCTTTAGACACTGAAAAATACGAAGTAATCGCAGTGGCCATCACCAAAAAAGGCGATTGGTACATCCATTCAACAGATCCCTCGGCCCTCCTAACTCAGAAACTTCCTGAAATTCAGGCCGAAGGGGTTCGGGTTGTGCTTTCAAGCGATCCAACTATTCGCGGGTTTGTGGCAGTGGACGGTTCCACCTTACAAACTGCGTATCAAAACGTCGATGTAATTTTCCCAGTCCTACATGGTCCTGGTGGCGAAGACGGAACTATTCAAGGCGCGATTGAGTTGGCTGGAATTGCTTGTGTTGGAAGTGGCGTATTTGCTAGTGCTGCATCTATGGATAAGCAACACATGAAGGCTTTGTTTGAAGTTCACAAATTACCTACAAGCAAATCAGTAACTGTTAATTCTCCTGAGTGGGAAGAAAACACGTCTAAAGCTATTGATGCAATTGCCGAACTCGGTTTTCCACTCTTTATCAAACCTGCACGCGCCGGTTCTTCACTCGGTGTGGCAAAAGTTAAGTCAAAGTCTGAAATAAAGGCAGCAGTAGTTGCCGCTCAAAAACATGACCCAAAAATTATTGCCGAAGAAGCCATTGGTGACATGCGCGAGATTGAGTGCGGAGTTTTAGTTATTGATGGAGTGCCGAAGCCATCGGTGCCAGCTGAGATTGTCGTTAAAGGAAATCACGATTTCTACGACTTTGATGCAAAGTATTTAGATGATTCTGCAGATTTAATTGTGCCGGCAGATTTGCCAGCAGAAATTGTGAAAGAAGTCCAAGCGAAAGCGGTAAAGGCATTTATGGCACTTGGTTGCGAGGGATTTGCTCGTTGCGATTTCTTTGTGAAGTCCAATGGCGAAGTCTTGATAAACGAAATCAATACATTGCCTGGATTCACATCAATTTCAATGTTTCCGAGAATGTGGCAAGCAACTGGCCTTACCTACCCAGAAATTATCGACGTCCTGATTTCAGATGCGCTGAATCGTGGAGCGGGTTTGCGCTAATGGCATCGGTTGAACACGTCGGTGAGTTTCAACTAATTGCACAACTCGCAAAAAAGTTTTCCCAAAACAATTCGGTGATTCTCGGCAGTGGTGATGACGCTGCAGTTGTTGCAATGCCGGATGGCGACGTGGTGGTCAGCACCGATATAGCGGTAGAAAATGTGCATTTCAAAAAAGCATGGAGTTCGGCAACTGAAATTGGTCAACGCATTGCAGCTCAAAACCTTTCAGACATTGTTGCAATGGGCGCCTATCCGACTGCGCTAACAGTTGGAATTGTGATTCCGAAATCAACTGAAGTTTCTTTCTTAGAAGGTTTGGTAGTCGGTATCGAAGAAGAATGTAAAAAAGTTGGCGCAAGTGTTGTCGGCGGTGATATGAGCATTGGTACTGAATTAGCAATTGCAATCACAGTTTTAGGCCAGCGCCGAGGTAACCCAACTGTTTTAAGAAACGGTGCGAAGGTCGGGGATGAAGTATTCGTGGCCGGCAATTTGGGGCTTTCAATCGCCGGTCTTACTTGTTTGCAAGCTGGACATGTCACGCCAAAAGAATTTGTTACAGCATTTCGAATTCCTTCACCTCCATATGAGATTGGTCCACTTGCTGCAATTGCAGGTGCAACTTCGATGATTGATGTCAGTGATGGGTTAGTGGCTGACGTAGGTCATATTGCTAAACAAAGTGGCGTCGTTATCGATCTGGATTCCGCGGCCCTTGCGCCAAGCGCTGAAATGGTGAACGTGGCAGGCGCATTTGGCCAGGATGCTCGGATGTGGGTGCTCACTGGTGGCGAGGATCATGCGCTAGTAGCCACTTTTGCCAAGGGGGCGAATGTGCCCGAAGGGATGCGCAAGATTGGCGAAGTCACCGAATCAGGTGTGGGCCAAGTTCTAGTCGATGGCGTTGGTTTTACTCACAAATCAGGGCACGACCACTTCGCATAAGCCAAAGTTCTAGGCGATTTGGGAGCCGGTGCACTCTTCGGCTAATCTTCGCCCCCTAATCATTCTTATAAAGGAGTTCCATCGTGGCTGCTAACTGCGAGGTGTGCGGTAAGGGTCCAAGCTTTGGGCATTCAATTTCGCACTCACATATCCGCAACAAGCGTCGCTGGAATCCAAACATTCAGCGTGTACGTGCTTTAGTAAGCGGAACACCTAAGCGTGTCAACGTTTGCACTTCTTGCATCAAGGCTGGAAAAGTAACCCGCGCTAGCTAAAACAATTCTCTAAAAGTGCCATCGATTTATCGGTGGCACTTTTATTTTTCTTCGCCTTCTTTATATATTCTCGCTACTCATTAAACCTTCTCAAGACTCTTCATTTTCTTAATACTCAACATATTTCTCAATACTCGTCATTTTTCTGAATACTCTTAGAGCGTGGATGAGATGTTTGATGCTGCGATTGTGCGCCGGTGGGCAGTACTAGGCGTAGAACTTTTGGCCAAACACCGACTTGAACTCAATGCCTTGAATGTATTTCCAATCCCAGATGGTGACACCGGAACAAACCTCTACTTAACTTTTAAAGCTGCTGCCCAAGCAGAAAGCGCGCGCACAGGCCGAATCGATGATTCACAAGACGCTTTAAATGCCATGGCTCGCGGTGCTTTGATGGGAGCGCGCGGCAATAGTGGTGTGATTTTGGCGCAAACTTTGCAAGCCTTTGCTCAGAGTGCAAAAGAATATGAATTTCTGAATTTCTCAGCATTAATGAAATCGGGAGCAATAGCGGCACGAAGCGCAGTCTCCAATCCGCAAGAAGGAACAGTGTTGACAGTTCTTGATGCGGTTGCGAATTCGAAGGCAGAAGATCCAAGTAGTGCGGGAGATGTGGCACGCGACGCCTTGGCTAAAACCCCACAGATGTTGCCGGCCTTAAAGATGGCTGGAGTAGTGGACGCTGGTGGACGGGGAGTTGTGCTGCTGCTGGATGCGCTCGCTGCTGCCTGGAACCAAAAACCTAATGAGTCAGCATCAGTTGGTTTTGTGCCAACTTCAGTTCCGCAAATGATTGATTGCAAATCAGATGGCAAATTTGAACTGATGTTTCTGATTCCTAGCTTTTCATTAGATGAAGTTACAAAGACTATTGACAGTATGGGAACTAGTTTGGTGGTAACAACCGGCGATGATGTTTCGCAAGTTCACATCCATCTCGAAGATCCTGCTCAGGCGATTTCAAAAATTAGAAATATCGCCACCCCAAAGAACATTCGAATTGAATTACTTGAGGTAACTAAACGCGAGCGAGCGGTTGTTGTGCAGGCATTTGGAAGTGGCGTCGTTCAACAGCTTGCTGAGCTAGGCGCATTCGTAGTCGCATGTGAGCCCGATGAACGTTCGAGTGTCTCTGACTTTGTGGATGCAGCAATTCATTCAGATGCTAAAGAAATCATTTTGGTAGCAGGTGACCGCGACTCTGTTCAAGTGACTGAACTGGCTGCAAAAATGTTGAAGGAGATTGGGATTCAGGCCGCAGTAGTGCCTGCAGTTTCAATCCCAGCAGCATTAATCGCAGTATCTATGTTTGACGAATCCGGTGATTTGAAATCTGCCACGGACAAAATGATCGCTGCATGTGAAGCTGTAACTTCCGTTGCAATTTCAAAAGCGAACCGGGATTCTGGTACGGCAATAGGCGAAATTAAGAGCGGAAACTTTCTCTTGCTTGTCGAAAGCGAAATTGTCGCATTTGGAGAATCGATTGAATTGCTAATTGAGAAATTTCAACAAATCTCGGCTGGCAAGGAAATAGCCACGATAATTTGGGGTGCAGAAATTTCTAAGCCTGAACAGAATTCAATTTTGGCGGCGCTGAATAATCTAGAGGTTGTTTCCATCGATGGTGGCCAAGAACTCTGGCTCGCATTAGTAGGGTTGGAATAATGCACGGACTTAATACGCCCTTAAAAGAAATAATTGGTGGACAGACCGGCACCTCTCTATATAAGTCATTTGGAATAAAAACGGTGGAAGATGCCTTGCGTCATTTTCCACATCGTTACGCAACTCGCGGTGAGTTGACCGAAATGCTTGGCTTAAAGGTTGATGAGCAAGTAACCATCATGGCGCAAATCACTTCAGTGACGAATCGTCCGATGAGAAATAAGCGTGGCAGCCTTTTAGAAGTAGTTGTCAGTGATGGAACCGGCAGTTTGAAATTAACTTTCTTCAACCAAGCTTGGCGCGAGCGGGAGTTAGTTGCGGGCCGAAGTGGAATGTTTAGCGGGAAAATCACTGAGTTCAAAGGTACCCGCCAACTGGCTCATCCGACATACATGTTGATTCCAACCGATGCAGAGCCAGACCCAGAAGCCGCGGCCGCTTTTTCTAGGGCGTTAATCGCGGTTTATCCGGCCACAAACAATTTTCCTTCTTGGAGATTTGAGCGCATCATCGATTTAATTTTGGATGGTCTAGATCCACTAATCAAAGATGGATTGAACTCTGACTTGGAACAGGCGCATGGTTTCACAACTCTTCACCAGGCGTTTGTCAACATCCATCGCCCAGAAACCTATGGACAGGTAGTTGCTGCGCGCGAGCGTTTTGTATTCGAAGAAGCATTTGTTTATCAAACCGTACTTGGTTTGCGTCGAATTGAAACCGATAGATCAAATGCGATAGCTCGCCCACCTAGAACCGATGGGCTACTTGCTGATTTTGATCAGATATTGCCTTTCGAGTTAACCGCTGGCCAAAATGTTGTTTGTGAAGAAATCTTCAATGACATCTCAAACACACATCCAATGCACAGGCTTTTGCAAGGGGAAGTGGGTTCAGGTAAAACTATTTGCGCGCTTCGAGCGATGCTGGCAGTAGTGGACAACGGCGGGCAAGCTGCGTTACTTGCACCAACAGAAGTTTTGGCAAGTCAGCATTACCGTTCAATTGTTTCCATGCTTGGCAAATTAGTTTCAAACGACGGATTGTTCGATCCACTTGGCAGACATTCAACTCAAGTAACACTTCTAACTGGCTCTATGAATACAGCTGCAAAACGTGAAGCATTGTTGGCAGCTGCCAGTGGGGCGGCAGGCATTGTGATTGGAACACATGCAATTTTCCAAGACAAAGTGCAATTTGCTGATCTTGGATTTGTAGTAGTTGATGAACAGCATCGATTTGGCGTTGAACAGCGCGCAGCCTTAGCTGCAAAATCAATAGAGGGAACGAAGCCTCACGTCTTAGTAATGACTGCCACACCAATTCCACGAACAGTGGCAATGACTGTCTTTGGAGATTTAGAAATCTCAACCCTTTCAGAACTTCCAAAAGGTCGCATTCCAATAAGCACTCACGTGGTTGCAGCACAAGAAAAACCAACCCACTTGATTCGAGTTTGGGATCGAATTCGCGAAGAGGTAGGCAAGGGTCATCAGGCTTATGTAGTCTGTCCAAAGATTTCTGCGCAAAATACTTCTGAAGAGGAATCTGACACCGAAATTACATCCAAAGGCAAAGCGAATGTTGAAGAGATGTTCAATTACCTATCAACCGGTCCACTTGCAGGTTTAAGAGTTGCTCAATTGCACGGCTCGCTTGCCAGCGACGTAAAAGACGATGTCATGCAAAGTTTCTCGCGCGGCGAAATCGATGTTCTGATTGCAACCACAGTTATTGAAGTTGGTGTGGATGTGCCAAATGCGAGCGTCATGGCAATTGTGGACGCGGAGTTCTTTGGCGTTTCACAACTACATCAACTTCGCGGACGTGTCGGACGTGGAAAGGTTCCTGGCCTTTGCTTACTCGTTACGAATTCAGAAGCCGACAGTTCCACTCGAGAAAGAATCGAAGCGGTTGCTAGCACATTGGATGGCTTTGAACTTTCGAGAATAGACCTTGAACAGCGCCGTGAAGGAGATGTGCTTGGCGCATCACAAAGTGGACGCAGGTCTGGGCTTCGTATGCTTCAAGTTGTGCGAGATGAGGATGTAATTGCAAAAGCCCGTGAAATTGCTTGGCAGTTACTGCAAGCAGATCCAGAGTTGAAAAATAATTTGAGTTTGGCAAAGCGAATTAAAGAAATTCAATCGGATGAAAAGTCAGAATTTTTGGAAAAAACCTGATGGTCAGAGTCATTTCCGGAATCGCAAAGGGTCGCCAACTCAAAGTTCCAGCAACAGGCACTAGACCAACTTCGGATCGAGTTCGCGAAGCAGTGTTTACTTCACTAACAAGTCGGCTTGGCAATTTTGCTGATTTAGTAGTTTTGGATTTGTATGCAGGTTGTGGCGCATTCGGACTTGAAGCTATGTCACGTGGCGCAGCGAGTGCGACCTTGGTTGAGAAACATCCCGCTACCGCAAACATCATTAAGGAAAATGCAAAAACCATTGGCTTTGAAGTTGTTGTAAAGACATTAGATGTAACAGTTTTCTTAAAGGCAAATGCAATCTCGAAATTCGATTTGGTTTACATAGATCCCCCGTATGAATATTCAAATGCGGATATAGAGGGAGTGCTTACCCTCTTACTCGAAAATGGGCATCTAGCAGCTGATGCGGTCGTAGTGGTTGAACGAAGCTCACGGGGAGAGTCATTTAAATGGCCCACCGGCTATGAGCAGGTTCAAGAGCGCTCCTACGGAGATACTTTGGTCAAATCGGGTGTTTGCTAGGTTTGTCCTATGCGTAACGCGGTCTGTCCAGGTTCTTTCGATCCTGTGACCAACGGACACCTAGACGTCTTCGAACGGGCAAGTGCCATGTACGACAACGTAACTGTTGCCGTACTTACCAATAGTTCAAAATCCGCCCTTTTCCCAGTTGAAGAACGAATCAATTTCATAACTGAAGCTTGCTCTGGATGGAAAAATATAAAAGTTGTTTCTTTCCAAGGATTGCTAGTTGATTTTTGCAAACAAAACGACATCTCAATAATCGTTAAAGGATTACGCGCAGTCTCTGACTTTGACTACGAATTACAAATGGCACAAATGAATTATCGACTTGCAAAAATTGAAACTTCATTTATCGCAACGAATCCAGAGTTCGGGTATCTATCATCATCATTGATTAAAGAGATCAGTCGCCATGGCGGAGATGTGAGCGGACTCGTGCCAGATAAAGTACTAACAGCACTAAAGGCGAATTCCACACAAGGAGGAACCAAATGAAAGCAAGTTCTTTAGTCGATGAATTAATCGACATGGTGGAAGCGGCAAAAAATATGCCGCTATCGCAATCTTGCATGATCAATCGCAGCGAAGTGCTCGGATTACTTGATGAAATCCAAGAAGCAATGCCACGAGAGTTTTCACAAGCCGCATCACTTTTAAATGAACGTGATGGTGTTTTACAAGACGCTGCGGCTGAGGGCCAACGAATAATTGAAATTGCAAAAGCAGAAGCTCGTGCACTTGTCACCGAACAAGCAATTTATAAAGAGGCATTAAAGTCTGCTGAAATCTTGACACAAGAAAACGAAATGGAAATTTTGAAGAAGCGTCGCGAACTCGATGACTATATTGATGCCAAATTGGCTGCCTTCGAAGCTGCGCTTGTTAAAACTTTGAATGCAGTCCAAGCTGGTCGCGAACGCACCGCCATCCGCCTGCAAAGTGACCTTCTACACGATTCTGAGACCCAGGACCCAGGTAACTTCTTCGGAGACTGGCAAGACCCACGCCCGTAAGAGCCCAAATCTGCTCTTTTTGGGATACCACCAATTCTCAGGTATCTTTCGCCCTCGGTCTACAGGGCCAAGACCTGCAACTGACTATCATTGTGAGGACCTGTGAACACGCTCAATCCGCGCTCAGCGTTGGTACTTGATACCCATGAACTTGGGCGTCGAGCAGGAGCGATGTTCAAAAAGTCTTTCACAGTGGGAGCACCAGAAAATCTTGGCGACGATGTCATCGGCATTCAATCCGATTCTGACATCACACTGAACATTCGGTGTGAATCAGTAATCGAAGGAGTTCTGGTTTCGGGAGATGTAGTTGGGCAAGCAACTGGAGAATGTTCTAGGTGCCTCGATCCAATCGCGTTTGACGTAACCGTTGAGATCCAAGAGCTCTACGAATACGAAGAATCTGAAAACGATGACGAAGAGGCCTTAAAACTTGAGGGAGATTATCTCGACCTCGAGCCGGTGGTAAGAGATGCACTTGTGCTTTCATTGCCGCTTGCACCACTTTGCAATGATGAATGTTTGGGACTTTGTTCCGAATGCGGCATCAGGTTAAGTGAAGCACCAAACCACCAACATGAATCAGTGGATTCAAGATGGCACGCCCTTAAAGGTTTGCTAGATGATAAGAAAGAAGGCTGACCTCAATGGCAGTACCAAAGCGGAAATCTTCACGCTCAAACACTCGCGCTCGTCGTTCACAGTGGAAAACCACTGCTGCAACACTTGCAAGTTGCGAACGTTGTCGTGCACCTAAGTTGTCACACCGCGCATGCGGAAATTGTGGAACTTACGACAAGCGCCAAGTTCTAGACGTTTAATCTCTAAAGTTTCAGCGCACCTGTGCATTCTTATGAACGCGGGTGCGCTGATGTTTTATTGGCTAAAGTTTGACTTATGAGTGCAGATCGCGTTGACGTAGTGCGAGCCGCCGTAGCGAAAGTTATGGACCTCCCGCTCGATGTTTTGATTGGTTCAACCCCGCTAGATGATCTTGGCGTGGATTCAATAGCTCGGATTGTCATGGTGGATGTTATTTTGGAAAAAGAACCCAACTGGCAAATTCCAGCTGCCGTTATTAAGCATGCTAGAACCATCTCCGAATTTGCTGACGGAGTAATTGTGGGAGAGTCAAATGGCTGACATGTCAGAACTTCGCTCCCGATTGGGTTTCGACGTTAGCGATGAGTTATTGACTCTTGCGATGACGCATCGATCGTATTCCTATGAAAACGGCAGTATCCCAACCAATGAACGGCTGGAATTCCTAGGAGATTCTGTACTTGGAATAGTAGTTACTGACACTTTGTATCGATTGCATCCAAATGAGCAAGAAGGTCAATTAGCAAAGTTACGTGCCGCTGTAGTTAATGCCCGCGCGTTGGCGGAAGTAGCCCAAACTGTTGGCTTAGGTGAATTTCTTTTTCTAGGTCGCGGTGAAGAAACTACTGATGGCCGCTCGAAACCATCTATCTTGGCCGACACCTGTGAAGCAGTTATCGGTGCTGTCTACATCAGTGGTGGAATTGAGTGGGCAACAGCTTTGGTTCACCAATGGCTCGATCCACTAATTGAAGTTGCTGCCACATTGGGCGCAGGCTTAGATTGGAAAACTAGTTTGCAAGAACTAACAAGTGAATTTGAACTAGGTGCGCCACTTTATGTGATTGAAGAAACTGGGCCAGATCACGCAAAAAACTTTACCGCTAAGGTGAAAATTGGGGACGATTTCTACGGCAACGGCAGTGGCCGGAGCAAGAAAGAAGCCGAACAGCACGCTGCAGCAACTGCATTTCACGTCTTGTCTGAACAACATAAAAATGCCTGAACTTCCAGAAGTCGAAACTGTTAGAAGTGGTTTAGCCGCGAAAATTCTTGGTGCAAAGATCCGGAACCTTAAAGTTTATGAAAACCGTTCAATTCGCCAGCATGAACAAGGCAAGAAAGATTTCGAATCTCAACTAATGGGAAACAAGATAATTTCCGCCAATCGACGCGGAAAATTTATGTGGCTCCAGCTAGACAATCAAAATCGTGATGACGCTTTGGTGGTCCATCTAGGTATGAGTGGGCAGGTACTAATTCATAAAACTAAAGAATTAGAAAAACATGCCCGCATTGTTTTTGATTTAGAAGGAAAGCGCAATCAAAACATCCAGATGAGATTTGTAGATCAACGAATGTTCGGTGGAATGTTTTTAGACACTTTGGTAGGTACTTCCGAAGGAGATTTACTGCCAAGTCGAGTCAGTCACATCGCGCGAGATTTATTCGATCCATACGTGGATGATGATGCGATTATTGCAAACATTTTGAAGCGTAAAGCAGGCATCAAATCTTTGATACTTAATCAATCGATTGTCAGCGGAGTTGGAAACATCTATGCAGATGAGGCGCTGTGGCAGACCAAGCTCCACTACCTAACTCCTGGCGCACGGTTGAAGGAATCTAAGGTCCGAGAGACTTTGGAAGCCTTGAGGCAGATCATGCGAAGGGCCATTGCAGCCGGTGGCACATCCTTCGACGAGCAATATGTGAGAGTAAATGGCGACAGCGGCTGGTTTGAGGTGGAACTAAACGCCTATGGCCAAGAAGGCGAGCCCTGTGCCCGCTGTGGGCGGCAAATCGTGCGTGAAGCATGGTCCAATCGCTCATCACACCGGTGCCCCCGTTGCCAACCTGCTCGAAACCTCGGTGGGTAGGGTTTGCCCCTAATTTGGACGCGGTGGCCTAGGGAGCGTGAGCGGTGTATCTCAAGAGTTTGACCCTAAAAGGGTTTAAATCTTTTGCATCCTCAACGACCCTTGAATTTGAACCTGGTATCACATGTGTGGTTGGTCCGAATGGTTCTGGTAAATCAAATGTGGTTGATGCCCTTTCATGGGTAATGGGCGAGCAAGGCGCAAAATCTCTTCGCGGTGGCAAGATGGAAGACGTAATCTTCGCTGGCACCGTCGACAAAGCTCCACTTGGTCGCGCCGAAGTAATTCTCACCATCGATAATTCAGATGGCGCACTGCCAATTGATTACACCGAAGTCACGATCTCTCGAATCATGTTTCGAAACGGTGGATCCGAATACGCAATCAACGGCGAACATTGCAGATTGCTAGATATTCAAGAACTTTTATCAGACTCAGGCATCGGGCGTGAAATGCACGTCATCGTGGGTCAAGGTCAACTTGATTCAATTTTGCATGCAACTCCAGAAGAGCGACGCGGATTTATCGAAGAAGCTGCCGGAGTTTTAAAACATCGCAAGCGCAAAGAAAAAACTCTTCGCAAACTAGAAGCAATGCAAAGTAACCTGCTTCGTCTAAATGACTTAACTACTGAACTTCGGCGCCAGTTAACACCACTAGGCAAGCAGGCTGAAGTCGCACGTCGCGCCCAAGTAATTCAAATCGATGTCCGTGATTCAAAGTCCCGGTTGTATGCAGATGATTTGTTAACTCTTATGAATGCACTAGCGGCTGAAGTGGCTGACGAAACCGCATTGCGTGAACGTAGAACCGAAGTTGAAAGCTCTTTGTCTGACTTGAAGTCACGCGAAGCAGTGCTAGATGCTGAAATTCGGGCGGATGCACCACTAATTACTAAGGCACAAGAAAACTGGTTCAAACTCTCTGGTTTGCGTGAACGTTTCATCAGCACATCCACTTTAGCTCAAGAACGAATCCGCATGCTTTCACCAGTCGAGGAAGAAGTCGTTGGCCGCGATCCTGAAGAATTAGATAACGAAGCTCGCACTGCTCGCATTGAAGCGGACACTCTCTCAGCTGAAGTTGAATCTGGCCGTAGTATTTTGCTCGATTCCACCAAGACTCGCAGTGAATCTGAAGCAGCTTTGGCAGAGGAAAATCGCCGCATTCAAGAAATGCAGAAGATTGCAGCAGATCGCCGAGATGGTCTGACTCGTCTTGCGGGACAAATTGAAGCGATGAAACAGCGAATTGAAACTCGTAAGAATGAAATTGAAAAACTTCGTGGACAAATTTCAGGCGCAAAAGAACGTGCCGGAAATGCTCAACGAGAATTTCAAGCGCAAGAGGGAAAAATTTCTGGTCTTTCTGCAGGTGAAGAAAATCTAGATGCTGATTACGAAAAATCTTACAAAGAATTCTTAGATGCAGAAACTGCAGTTTCGCACTTGCAACGTGAAGAGGCAACTGCAGAACGAGATCGAGCCACCCTCACTGCACGAATCGAAGCTCTTGAAATGGCTGCATCAAAAGCAGGCGGAAGTACCGCTCTTCTTGCAGCAAGCGAAAAGGTTTCGGGAATTCTCGGAACAGTTGCAGCCTTAATCTCAGTCAAGAGTGGCTATGAAGATGCCGTAGCAACAGCACTTGGAGATTCAGCCGATGCAATAGCTGTTTCTAATGTTGATTCGGCACTAAACGCCATGAAGCTATTGAAAAATGATGTAGCTGGCCGAGCGGGTTTTGTAATTGCTGAAGCAAATGATGTGGGGGAAGATTTAGTAGGTCGTCGACTTCCAGACGGTGCAATAATGGCGATTGATGTTGTTGATTGCAATGAATCTTTGCGCAAGTCATTAAAAATCCTTTTGCGTGGTGTTGTAATTGTCGATGATCTAGAAATTGCACGCCAGATTGTCTTAGAACGTCCAGCTGCAATTGCTGTAACCAAGTTTGGTGACATTCTCGGTCGGACTAGCGGATCTGGTGGCTCATCTACTGCAACGTCCCTATTGCAAATCCAAACAGCAATAAATGAGGCCAAAGCTTCTCGCGACAAAGCGGTGCATGATGTTGAGCGTTTGAAGTTCGAGCAAATCGCTGCGAATGAAAAACTCAAATCTGCTCAAAAAGCGTCTGATGCAACTTTGGCAGTCCTGCATGATTCTGATGCCCACTTTGCAGCAGTTGCAGAATCTCTTGGCCAATTGAGTGCTGAAGTCAGAAATGCGAATGCCGAAGCTGAGCGTTTAGAGAATGCGGTTGCGTCATCTGAATCAGCGATTACTGCAGACGAACAAAGCCTCAGTGAACTAAATACTCGACTTATCGCTGCTGAAAATTCAACCGATGATTCCGACCCAGACACAACTCTGCGAGATGTTTTCGCTGCCGATGTGGAATTACAGCGCCAGAAAGAAGTCGATGCGCGCTTACAAGTTCGAACAAGCGAAGAACGTCAACGAGCTGCGATTAGTCGGTCCGAAGAACTTGAACGTGCTGCTCGAGATGAACGGGAAAGCCGCCGCCGCTTTACCGAGCGCAAGGAACGTAGAGCTCGCGAAGTTTCCGTTGCTTCAGCAGTCGATAAGGGTGCACAAATATCACTTTCTTGGCTGGAAGTTGCACTAGAAGAAGCTTCCATTGAGCGCACCCAGGCTGAACTTGCTCGAGATGCTCGCGATATTGAAGTGGGACAGGTTCGAACTCAGATCCGCGATTTGTCAGCAGAACTCGATCGCCTTGTCAACGATGTGCACCGCGATGAGATGGCTCGCACCGAACAACGTTTGCGAATTGAAAATCTTGAAAATCGAATTGCAGAAGAACTTGGACTTGATGCCGAAACTTTGATTGCAGAATTCGGACCAGACCAACTTGTTCCGCCAACCCCTCCAGCACCTGGTGATGAAGTAGATCCAAACGCAACATTGCCTGAGCCATACCCTTATATACGCGTGGAGCAAGAAAAGCGTTTGAAGACAGCCGAAAAGGCGATGAATTTGCTAGGCAAAGTTAATCCTTTGGCACTCGAAGAATTCTCTGCACTTGAAGAACGTCATCGGTTCTTGAATGAACAATTAGATGACTTGCGCAAATCAAAGAATGACTTGATGTCAATTATCAAAGATGTTGACGAACGAGTTAAAGAAGTACTAACTCTGGCATACGAAGACACTGCTAGAGAATTCGAATTAATCTTTGCGCGCCTATTCCCAGGTGGTGAAGGCCGATTAGTTTTGACCGATCCAGAAGACTTGTTGGTGTCCGGAATTGAAGTTGAAGCTCGTCCACCAGGAAAGAAACTAAAGCGATTGTCATTGCTATCTGGTGGTGAACGCTCACTCACTGCAGTCGCATTCCTTGTAGCAATCTTTAAAGCCCGCCCAAGCCCGTTCTATGTAATGGACGAAGTCGAAGCCGCTTTGGACGACGTGAACCTCGGTCGCTTGATTGATGTGATGAAAGAACTTCAAGATAACTCGCAATTGATTGTCATTACTCACCAGAAGCGTACAATGGAAATTGCAGATGCACTTTATGGTGTGACTATGCGTGGCGATGGCGTATCAGCAGTAATTAGCCAACGGCTTTCAGAAGTCCAAAGCGAGTTTTAGTCACCATGTTGCTCAGAAGGTGGAAGAAGAATCAATCTTCTACTGACAGTGCCCATGAAAGTTCTTCACAAGAAAACCCACCAAAGAATTCATCTTCACAAGAAAACCAAACACTAGAAACTCCAGCACAAGAAATCCCAGTAACAGAACCTTCAGATCTGGGTAAAAAGATATCTTGGAAAAATTCTGCACTTTCATCTATGTTCAAATCTGCATTTGGCAAAACTGATGAAGTGGCATTTAGTGACATTGAAGAAGCGTTATTGATGGCAGATGTCGGTGTTGATGCAACAACGCAGATTTTGGATCGCGTTCGTAAGACTGCAGGACGTGCTGCGAATTCAGATAGTTTGCAAAACGCTGTGCGGAATGTGCTGTTAGAAATTTTGGCAGAACTTCCTGATCGAAGTCTTGGAATGAATGAAGATGGTCAATCTGTGATTGTTATCGTTGGAGTAAACGGAACTGGTAAGACCACCACAGTTGGGAAGATGGCTTTTCAGTTTAACCAATTGGGAAAGAAAGTTGTAGTTGGAGCTGCCGACACTTTTCGGGCCGCCGCTGCAGATCAATTAGAAACTTGGGCGTTGAAAAGCAATGCAACGATTGTGCGGGGCGTTGAAAATGGTGATCCAGCATCAGTGGCGTTCGAAACTGTGGCAAAAGGTGTTGAACTAGGCGCGGATGTAATCATTGTTGATACTGCAGGACGGTTACAGAACAAATCCACTCTTATGGAGGAATTGTCCAAGGTCATTAGAGTTATTGAACGCAAAGCTCCCGTTACTGAAACTCTTCTCGTCCTCGATGCAACCACCGGCCAAAATGGTCTGAATCAAGCTGAGGTTTTCGGTCAAAGCGTGAATCTGACGGGCATTGTGCTCACAAAATTCGATGGCACGGCCAAAGGTGGCATTGTCTTTGCCGTCCAGCAACGTCTTGGGGTGCCAGTGAAGTTGGTTGGAATTGGCGAGAATGCAGACGACTTAATCTCCTTCAATGCCATGGAATTTGTCGATTCGCTGCTCTCATAATTGCGATTCCTGAAACATTCGTAACATTCAAGATACAAACCTTTTACACAAAACCCAGTTCTGTCACACTCTCGCAACCTAATTAGACCCAAGCCTGAAACACATAACCGCCATATTTCGCCCGTACTTTCCACTACATAAGAAAGCGGGTGCAAAATGCCGGAACTAAACACCGGTGATACCGCCTGGGTGTTAGCGAGCGCCGCTTTGGTTTTGCTAATGACTCCGGGTCTTGCCTTTTTCTACGGCGGCATGGTTAGAGCTAAGAGTGTCCTCAACATGATGATGATGTCTTTTGCTTCGATTGCTGTAGTTAGCGTCCTTTGGGTCTTCTACGGTTACTCACTCGCCTTTGGTGACTCTGGAAGCCCTTGGTATGGATCATTTGAGTTATCGGGTTTATCAAGCGTCGTTAATGACTTAACAGCAAACGGTGCTATCTATCCAATTCCAGTTCTTGCATTTGCTGCTTTCCAACTTATGTTCGCTGTCATTACTCCTGCACTAATTTCTGGAGCAATTGCAGATCGTGCGAAGTTTGCAACTTGGGTTGTCTTTGTTGCAATCTGGGTAACAGTTGTTTATTTCCCAGTCGCACACTGGGTATTCGATTTTGGTGGCACCGACGCAACCGGCGCTGGTTATTTAGCAGGCAAAGGTGTTCTTGACTTTGCTGGTGGAACTGCGGTTCACATCAACGCTGGTGCGGCTGGTTTGGCACTTGCTTTGGTGCTTGGAAAACGAGTTGGTTTTAAAAAGGAGCCAATGCGTCCACACTCACTGCCACTTGTATTACTTGGAGCAGGTTTACTTTGGTTCGGTTGGTTCGGTTTCAATGCCGGATCTGCACTTGGTGCAAACGGAACCGCAGCAATTGCGTTCATGAATACCCAAGTTGCAACTGCCGCTGCATTAGCTGGTTGGTTGATTGTTGAAAAGATTCGCGATGGGCATCCAACGTCACTTGGTGCGGCATCCGGCGCAGTTGCAGGTTTAGTTGCAATTACACCGGCTTGCGCGTTTGTTGCTCCTTGGGCTGCAGTGGTAATCGGATTGATTGCAGGCATTCTTTGCGCACTAGCAGTTGGATTGAAATACAAGTTCAACTACGACGACTCACTTGACGTTGTTGGTGTTCACTTGGTTGGCGGTTTATGGGGAACGCTTTCAATCGGCTTCTTCGGAACCACCGCAATCACTAGCTGGGGCGCAAATGGACTGTTATACGGTGGCGGAACTGAATTGCTCATCAAGCAAGCTACAGGTGCACTAACCGTGTTGGCTTACTCATTCACGGTCACCTTGATTCTCGGATTCTTGCTTGAAAAGACAATTGGTTTCCGCATCAGCCGTGATGAAGAAGTTGAAGGTGTTGACTTAACTTCACATGCTGAATCAGCATATGAAATTGATAACCGAGCCGGTGCTGGTCTTGGTGGAATTCTCACAAGTATTCGGTCGGAGGGCTGACATGAAATTAATTACCGCAATCGTTAAACCATTCAAATTAGAAGAGATCAAAAGTGCCTTGGAAGGTCAAGGAGTCAATGGTCTTACTGTCTCTGAAGCTAGTGGTTTCGGCCGTCAACGTGGACACACTGAGGTTTATCGTGGCGCTGAATACACAGTGGATTTGATTCCAAAAGTTCGAGTTGAAATTTTGGTTGATGACGAAGACGTTGACAAGGTATTGGATGCCATTGTTGCTGTAGCGCAAACTGGTCGAATTGGTGATGGCAAGGTCTGGGTTATCCCAGTCGAACAAGTCATCCGAGTTCGCACTGGTGAACGCGGTTCTGCTGCACTATAAATTCAGTTTCAACGTGAATTGTGTTTCAAAGTAAATTCAGTTTCGAAGAAAAAACAGTCTTAGAAGTCATTTTCCTCTGGTTGGGGTGGAGAAATCCACCCCAACCCTCTCCTTTGTATGTGCTCCTGTGTTTATACGCACTCGTTGTTTATAGTTGGTTGATATGTTTCTAGAAAAGCGCAAACTCTTGGTCGGTGCCGATGTGGCGCCGTCTAAAGAAAATCGCATTGCAATCTCCGAGATAACAGACGAGTGGTTGAGTTCGCTTGCAAAAACAGCCGGCTTCGACAAACTTAAAGTGGCCTTGGTAGCTATTGGCGGCTACGGAAGAAAAGAATTATGCGCTGGTAGCGACTTAGATATTTTGTTATTGCATCACCAATCGGAAAAACCTGAAGAAATAGCTCGTCTTGCAGATGCAATTTGGTATCCAGTTTGGGACTCTGGGATTTCACTCGATCACTCGGTTCGCGACGTCTCACAAGTTCGGCGGATGGCGAGTGCAGATTTCAAAGTTGTCTTGGGATTACTCGATGCGAGAGTCATTTATGGTGACGAACAGTTGCTGAACGAAGTTCGAGCGAGTGTGTTAGCAGATTGGCGCTCGTTTTCGCAGGAAAGACTGCTTGAGCTGCAACAAAGTGCAATGGACAGAAAACAGAGATTTGGAGATATTGCACATTTACTAGAGCCAGACATTAAGGAAAGTTATGGTGGTTTGCGTGAAGCCACCATTTTGCGATCTATTGCTGCAAGTTGGATTACCGATGTTAATCGAGAAAGAATAGATGAGGCTCATCAAACTCTTCTTGATGTTAGAGACGCCTTACATCGGGTCACTGGACGTTCAACTGACAAATTGACTATGCATGAACAAAGTGATGTTGCAAAACTGTTAGGTCTGGAATCAGACGATGTTTTGTTGCGGAAAGTTTCAATGGCTGGCCGTGCGCTTGCGTATGAATCGGACATGGCATGGGCTCGAGTCCAAAAAGTAACGACCAAGAAGTCTTTGTTTAAATCTAGGAAAATCGCTAAAGACTTTCGTGCACCTTTGGCTGATGGAGTAGTAGTTCAAGATGAAGAAGTTGTTCTCGCAAGAGATGCAAACCCGGTCACTGATTCTGGTTTAGGTTGGCGAGTTGCAGCAGCAGCTAGTCAAGCTGGTTTGCCAGTGTCACAAGCAACTTTGAGTCGGCTGAAAAATGAATTAGCGCCGATGCCAAAACCGTGGCCTAAAGAAGCACTTAATTCTCTGGTTTCCTTTTTAGGTTCTGGCCCAGCGCTAATACAGGTTTGGGAAGCTTTCGATCAAAATGGTTTGATAAATGATCTACTTCCACTTTGGCAACCAATGCAGGCAACACCTCAACGAAATGCTTTACATATTTACACAGTAGATCGGCACTCGATTGAATGCGTAGTCCAAGCATCCATCTTGAGCCGAATGGTTTCTAGACCCGATTTACTTCTAGTTGGCGCACTTTTCCATGACATCGGTAAGCCACATGAGGGAGATCACAGCATTGTTGGTGCTGATTTGATGAAGGAAATCGCAGTAACTCTTGGTTTCAATAAAGTTGATGCTAAAACTCTTTGCGAAATGGTTCGCTTGCATCTTTTGATCCCAGAAGTAGCAACAAGGCGAGACTTAGAAGAGCCAGCAACAATCGACTTGGTGGCAAATCAAGTTGTAGATCTAAACCTGCTTGAATTACTTCATAACTTAACAATTGCTGACTCGAAGGCAACTTCAGAACACACTTGGAGCGAATGGAAAGCCAGCTTGGTCTCTCAATTGGTAGCCAGAGTTGAGGCAAGATTTGTTGGTAAAGAATTGCCAAGTTCCCAAGGTTTAGAAATCACATTTCCTTTCACTCCAAGCAAAGAGACTGAAATATCAGTTGTGAACTTGGGTTCTCAAAGTGACATCTTCATTGCCACCGAAGACCGGGTGGGATTGGTGGCTGACGTTGCGGGAGCACTCAGAGTTCTGCGTCTAGACATTAAGTCGGCTCAGTTTGAAACAAACGATGGAATCGCACTTCAGCACTGGCAGGTAATCCCATTATTTGGAGATGCGCCGGAGACAAAGAAAATTGTTCTTGAATTACAGATTGCAATGAACAATCCGGAAATGGTTTTTAAAGCAATGCAAAAAGTGAAGTCACCACGGGTTCAGCGAGGCTTTACTCCACCAAAACCGCGTGTGAGATTTGTTGATGGCGCATCTAGTCGATCTGATGTCTTTGAAGTTCGAGCACACGACGAATCGGCTCTATTGCACCGGATCGCCCAGATAGTTGCGATGGAAAAATTGACCATAAACGCGGCTCGCATCGACACCATTGGTAGTGAAGTAGTAGACGTCCTTTATCTCACAACCAGCACTGGTGGTCAGCTAGAAGAGACAACAAAAAGTGGGCTGATATTTAAAGTTGAGGCTGAACTCCTTCAACCTATCGAGGTTGACCCAAGCTAGACCTTAGCTAGACCCAAGCTAGAAAGACTGCCTTTACCATTAGCCCCTATTTCGGAGGCAAATGTGTTTGATCAACTATCAGCGAGACTAACCGCTGCGGTCAAGGGCTTTCGGGGTAAGGGAAGAATCACTGAAGCAGATGTTGATGCGGTTGTAAAAGAAATTCGGACTGCCTTACTAGATGCCGACGTCGCACTGTCAGTAGTCAAAACCTTCACCGAACGAATTCGTGAAAAAGCAATCGGGCTTGAACTTTCTAATTCGCTCAATCCAAGTCAAGAAGTAATAAAAGTTATTCACCAAGAATTAGTTCAGATCTTGGGTGGAGACTTAGAAACCGAAGGTGGCGCTCGTCGACTTCGATTCGCCAAGAAGCCACCGACAGTAATCATGCTCGTAGGTCTGCAAGGTGCTGGTAAAACAACACTTGCAGGCAAATTAGCCAAATACTTAAAGTCTCAATCCCAAACTCCGATCTTGGTAGCCGCCGATTTACAACGCCCTAACGCAGTGGATCAACTAAAAGTTGTGGGCGAACGGGCTGGTGTTCCCGTGTTCGCCCCAGAGCCTGGCAATGGAGTTGGCGATCCGGTTAAGGTTGCAAAAGCTGCAATCGAATTCGCAAAACAAAAACAACACAGCATGGTGATTGTTGATACTGCTGGCCGACTTGCCATAGATGAAGACTTAATGAATCAAGCGCGCGGCATTCGAGATGCAGTCAATCCAGATGAAATCTTGTTTGTAATAGACGCGATGATTGGACAAGATGCGGTTGCAACTGCCCAAGCTTTTGACGCGGGCGTTGGTTTTGACGCAGTTGTGCTCACCAAACTTGATGGCGATGCTCGAGGTGGTGCAGCTCTATCAATCAGAGAAGTCACCGGTAAGCCAATTATGTTCGCAAGTGTTGGCGAGAAACTAGAAGATTTCGAACCTTTCTATCCAGAACGTATGGCTAACCGAATTCTTGATCTTGGTGACATGCTGACTTTGATTGAGCAAGCCAACAAAGTTGTTGACAAAGAACAGCAAGAAAAATTTGCCAACAAAATTGCGTCAGGAGAATCTTTCACGCTTGAAGATTTCCTAGATCAAATGATGGCATTGAAAAATATGGGACCACTTGGCAAAGTGCTCGGCATGTTGCCAGGTAGCGGTCAAATGAAATCACAAATTGAAAACATTGATGAAAAGGAACTTGATAGAACCGCCGCAATAATCCGTTCTATGACACCTGCAGAACGCACTGATCCGAAAATCTTGAACGCATCTAGACGATTGCGGATTGCTAATGGTTCTGGCACCCGCGTAAACGACGTAAATAATTTGGTTGATCGATTTGGCCTGGCTGCAAAAATGTTTAAGCAAGTGGCCAAGGGAGGCGTGCCAAATGTTCCGGGTGTGCCCCTTCCGCCTGGTGTGGATGGTGGCAAGAAGTTAAAACAACAGCAACCTCCGAATAAGAAGAAGAGTAAAAGCGGAAACCCTGCAAAGCGGGCGGCCGAAGAATCGGGTGAGTCTTTGCGGCTACCTGGTCAGTTCAAAGGTCTGCTAGATAAGTAAGCAGAGTTTGAACAAGGTTGAGAACAATCACACGGGTAACTGTCCAAGATGCGGACTTATCGAACTCTCCCTGAGTGAGTCTTGGCTATGAGAATTAACTTTTGCCAATGAGTTCAACTCCCGCCATCACTGCAGAATCTTTCGGCCCAGCCACAGCATTGCGGTGCCGTGAATGTGGCACCGATTACGCGCTTGGAGCCGCATACTCGTGCATTGAATGTTTTGGCCCATTAGAAGTTGCTTATAACTTCGGCAAAGTTACTCGCGAACAAATCGAAGCTGGTCCGCAAAATATGTGGCGATACGCCCCGCTATTGCCAGTAGCGAAATATGTGGCAGATGAACCAAACCTAAACCCAGGCCTTACAAAACTTATTAAAGCCGACAATCTTGCAAAAGCACTTGGGATGACGGGCACACTTTGGGTTAAAGATGATTCTGGAAATCCAACTCACTCATTTAAAGATCGCGTTGTTGCTGTGGCTCAACACGCTGCTCGTCGTCTTGGCTTGACCACACTTGCCTGCGCTTCAACGGGAAACTTAGCAAATGCAGTTGCGGCTGCGGCTGCTCGCGCCGGCCAAAAGTCAGTCGTACTAATTCCTTCAAACCTAGAAGCAGGTAAGACAATTACCACTGCGACTTACGGCGGCACGCTACTTGCAATTGAAGGAAACTACGATGATGTGAATCGTTTGTGTTCTGAACTGATTGGCGAATCCATTTCCCAAAGTTGGGGATTCGTAAATGTGAATTTGCGTCCATATTACGCAGAAGGATCAAAGTCATTAGGTTTTGAAATTGCGGAACAACTTGGCTGGCGTTTGCCACAACAAGTTGTAATTCCAGTTGCTTCTGGTTCGCTGCTTACCAAAGTTGATAAAGCTTGGAAAGAATTAATAAGTCTTGATTTAGTTGAGGCAAGTGAGTACTCAGTTTTCGGTGCACAAGCAACCGGCTGTAATCCAGTTGCTGAAGCATTTCGTCAAGGTCACGAAGTAGTGCGCCCTGTTAAACCAAATACGATTGCTAAATCTTTGGCAATTGGCAATCCAGCTGATGGGCCTTATGCATTGGATGCAGCTCGACGAACCCACGGTGCGATTGATGACGTGAGTGATGCAGATGTAGTTGATGGAATTCGACTGCTTGCCGAGACTGAAGGCATTTTTGCTGAGACAGCCGGCGGGGTAACAGTCTCTGTTTTACGTAAGTTGCTTGCAACTGGCCAAATCGACCCAAGCAAGGAAACTGTATTGATTAACACCGGTGACGGCCTAAAGACTCTAGATGCAGTCGCCGATGTAGTCGGCCCTTCTGCGACGGTAAAGCCTGCGTTAGAGTCTGCAGTTGCTGCACTTAATGAAATCGCAAGGAGATAATCATGAGCGTCACGGTTCGAATTCCAACTATTTTGCGCACTTACACCGATGGGGCTTCAAGTGTTGAAGTAGACCCAACAGGATCACAAACCCTCCAAGATGTTTTCAATGCCCTTGAGGTGAATGCACCTGGAATATCTGGCCGCATAGTCGAAGAAAATGGGGCACTTCGCAGATTTGTAAATGTCTACATCGGTGATGATGATGTTCGATTCCTCGAAGGTCTTGATACTGTCGTTGGTGCTGGCTCTGTGGTTTCTGTGATTCCAGCAGTTGCAGGCGGTTCGGGTGAAGGAAATTTCCTAGATGGAATTCGTTCCTTATTTGGTCGAAGCGAAACTGTTGATACACAAACCACAATTGCCAAGAAATACGAAGTTGAAGCCGAACCTGATTTTGACTTTAGTGCAATATTGGTTTCTCAGACTGAAAAAGATTCACAAGATTCACCAGCTATCTTGCATAAGCGTGCGAAGCACACCGTTGCCGTACTTTCTGGAAAAGGTGGCGTCGGCAAAACCACCACACTTCTTGGACTCGCTGGTGCTGCTGCAAGTCAAGGACAAAAAGTTCTGTTAATTGATTTAGATCCGCAAGGCTCACTTTCAATTTGCGCTTTGGACAACGAGAAAGTTCCAACGTCTCTTGAAGCTTTCTTTGGCACTCCACTTGCAAATTTGGCACTACCGGCAGCTTGGAAGCAATGGAAGAAACAAATTTTTATTGTTCCTGCTAATCGCGCACTTTTGGAAGTTGATGGCAACGTAAGTCCACGCAACCATGACTCGGCACTTTCGGCAAATCTGGGTGATATTTCAGGTTACGACCTTGTGTTAATTGATGCGCCTGCCAACTTAGGTGCACTAACAGCTGAAGCTGTTGCCCTCGCATCCCACGTAATTGTGGTTGCAGAGCCATCACTTTTCTCACTGCGCAGTGCAAGCGATGCAGTTGATTTTGCTCTAGCAACAAAGAAGGGTCGACGCGGCTGGGGACGAAAAGTCTTTGTTAGCATCAACAAAGTTGATCAAACCGAAGAGTCAGTTTTCCGGATTAAGGAAATCAAAAAATTGTTTCCAAATCTCGTACTTTCATCATTTATCAATCACTCTAGTGCGATTGCAGAATCAAATGGCAACGGATTGCCAGTACAAGCAGTTATTGGCGCAAGAGCACAACGCTCAGCTGATGAGTATGAAGAACTACTATTTGAATTAACTCAATAATCAAGTTCTAAAGAGCCGTCGACTACAAAGTCGGCGGCTTTTTTAGTTTGATCTAGATTGAAATGTGCTGACTCCATTTTTTGCCAGCTCTGCATTTCATTTACGATTCCTAGACCGTCTCTTGAGAGCACGCGTTCTAATCCAAGTTCGGCAGACACCTCAACGAAGACTGTTAGATCTGCAAACTTACGAACCTCGCTGCCTGCAGCCCCAACCCCTTCAATTACTAAGGTCTTTTGTATTTCTAGGTGATCTTTGTGGTCGAAGGCGTGTTTCCACCAGTTAAATACGTCGTAAACGGCCGGTTCCTTCTTCAAATGCGGTTCAATGATTTGACTAGTAATTCTTGAATACAATTCTGAATTTAGTGGTGTAACCCAACCGTCGTAAAGATCGTCCATATGAACTACATTTACAGATTCAAATTTTGAGCTAATAATCCCAGCCAGCGTGGTTTTCCCAGACCCAGCAGGCCCATCTATGCAAACAACTGATTGCGCGTAATTGTTTTGCAATTTAGCAATTGCTTCGATTATCTCAACGAATTTGCTCGACTGAGCCATGAGCGCCATCCAATCACCGCTATTGCTACAAAGATCATATAAAGGATTGAAGTGAAGTAGTACTCAAGTTTCAGGTATTCGATTGCAGCAACTAGGTCTACAACAATCCAAAGAATCCAGGCTTCAAACTTTTGGTAAACCATCAAGACTTGCGCAATGACGCTACCTGCAAGCAAGAAAGTGTCACTAACGACCAAAGCCCAGTTGCCGAAATACACCTGAGATTCTTGAGTGTATCCAAAAAGTGGAATGAAGATGGCCCAAAGAATTAGCAAAGCAATTAACCAAAGTAATTTGTCATTGCGATTAAGTTTTGCAGGGATAGCACCCTTGGGACCCCATTCAAACCAGCCCATCACCCCAGCTGCGATGAAGACCACTTGGAGTGAAGCACTTGCAAGCAATCCCCACTGGTAGAACAAGATCAAATAAATAACACTGCTAGATCCCCACCATGGCCAAGTAATCTGTTTGCCAGTCACGCCAAGTGCAACTCCAACAATTGAAGTGGCAACGCCAACGAATTCAAGCCAGGAGAGTGAGTAGCCAAGGACGTTGACCATTTCATTGGCAAGAAAAGAGGGAAGTTCAATAGCGCTGATTGTGAACATGTTCCTGCTTCCACGTCGGCATTATCCGACTGGTTTGACGGTCGGTGTTCAGATTCTCTGACACCCTCTCAGCCCTTGCGGACTCCCGTGGTACGTGCCGAATAATAGCCCTACTTCTGCGAAAGGTGCCCGATGACTAAAAAACGAACCGTGTTGATTTCTGGTGCGGGATCTGAGTCTGGAATTGGTTTCGCAGCTGCCCGAAAATTCACCGAACTCAATTATCAGGTTTTTATCACTGGTGCATCTGCTCGCATAGTTGATCGGGCAAAGGAAATAAGTGCCACAGCTTTTGTTGCTAATTTAACAGACACAAATCAAGTCTCACAATTGATTGAAAATGTGATTCAAACATTTGGCGAACTAGATGTTTTAGTGAATAACGCTGGAATGACAAGTCTTAATTCACCTATGGATGAAAGCGAATCAAAAAGTGTTTTCGATGTGGATTATGAAAAATGGCAATTTGAAATTATCCGAAATCTTGACACTGCATTTCTTTTAACGAAAGCAGCTTTGCCACTCTTGCGAAAATCAGGGACTGGCCGCATCATCAACGTAAGTAGCGTGACGGGGCCAGTCATGGCTATGAAGGGTGATGCTGCTTATGCCGCGGCAAAAGCAGGCTTGGTTGGGCTCACGAGATCTCTAGCTCTTGATGAGGCAAAGTTCGCCATCACCGCCAATGCGGTTTCCCCAGGCTGGATCTCGACCGGTTCCCAGACCAAGGATGAATCAGCCCAAGGGCAGCGCACACCGCTTGGCCGCAGCGGAACAGCCCAAGAAGTGGCAACCACTATTTGCTGGCTAGCAGACGCTCAAAATGGCTATCTGACAGGGCAAAACATCGTGGTTGATGGTGGGAACTCCATAGCGGAGGAGCGCCTCTAGGGGTGTGAGCCGAATTACACAACCATTTGGTTTCTTTAATTTGCATTTCCCCAAAATCCAAGGTTAGGCTTACCTAAGTTCATAAAGGATGGAAGTTCGCAAAGAACACAAGTTCACAAAGGACAGAAAGTCATTTAAGAACACAAGTTCACCCAAGGAGCAGGTAAGTGGTCTCGAGTTTGTTAGTCGGCCTTCGTGAAGGTCTTGAAGCATCTTTGATCGTTGCGATTTTAATCGCCTACTTAGTCAAGCGTGACCTTCGCTCCTACATTCCACGCGTTTGGGCTGGAACTTTTGCAGCAATCTTGATTTCGATTGCAGCCGCTTCAATTCTTTACGCGACTAGTAATGAACTTCCAGAACTCCAAGCCGAGATTTTCGCTGGCGTAACCAGCATTGTTGCAGCTGGGTTAATCACTTGGCTGACTTTTTGGATGGCAACACATGCTCGAGCAATGCGACAAGAACTTCATAGCAAAATGGATGCTGCACTAACTGGTAGTTCATACGCACTAGCTGGCGTTGCTTTCTTCGCAGTAATTCGTGAGGGCTTAGAGACTGCCATTTTCATGTTTCCAAATAGCAAAGTTGCAGGCTCAGCCTTGCAGTCCTTTATTGGTTTAGCAATTGGTTTAGTTATTTCCGTTGCATTTGGATATGGAATTTATAAAGGTGTAGTAAAACTCAATATCGGCAAAGTTTTTGCTGTAGTTGGTGCAATGTTGATTGTTGTAGCTGCCGGAGTCCTAACATATGGAATTCATGAGTTACAAGATGCTGGCGTAATTGGCTTTGGTCTTGACACAGCGATTGACACAACTTCGGTAATCGCAAGCGATGGCATAGTCGGATCATTGCTAAAAGGATTCCTGGCCTACCGCGGAATGGCGAGCACACTAGAAGTTTTGGTATGGGTTACTTTCATCGCAGTTGTTGGCAGTTTGTATTTGTCCAAACTTCGCTCAGACACTGTTGCCCCTGAAACAAAAGTGGCTGCACACAAATAGATTTGCTCCACGAACCACGTAACTGCAATCGTCAGATCATTTATGTTGGACGAAGTTGAGACTGCTCTTCAAGCTTGTTGGTTTATGCGTGGACGCTGAAACTGAAACGACAGGCGTGGACACAATTTTGCACGCGGAATCTGCATACGACTTCACGGGTGTTGCAGGAGCAGGTCACCTCGGCCGCCACTAGGCTTCCTAGCAGACAAGTTTTTGAGGGGTAAAACAGTGAGTAATGAACAAATACCACCACTACCACCAGTGTCAGATGAATCAGTACCAAACCCAGGCAAAAGAGCCGGTTGTTTGGTTGGCTGGCTTGGGCTGTTGTTTGGTATCTCACCAATCTTGATTGGTTTGACATCTGTCGTTTGGTGTGGCCCGGGTGCAAACGAAGGTAATTGCGCAGCAGCTGCAGCACCTTGGGCTATGTTTTTCACCATCCCAGTTGGATTTATCACTGGCATAGTTGGAATTGTTGTTTACTTCGCCGCAAATAAAAAGAAGAAATAGTCCTAAACAATTAACCTATATCTAAACAATAGAAACGAACTAATGAAAAAGGCGCGGAATAGATCCCGCGCCTTTTCACTTATTTAGTTATTTGCAGGTACTTGAATCGTAAGAGATGACAATCTTTGCAAAACGTTGATTGTTCTTGACTTTCTTGCCTTTGCCATTTGGCTTGAGGCTTACGGTCGAGGCAAATCCACGTTTAGTCAAGAATTTCTTAACAATCGCAGCCCGATTCTTGGCAAGTTTTGAGCCTTTTACTTTGAGGTCTTTAACGATGGTGACCGTATCACCATCGGACAGAATGTTTCCCACTGCATCTCGAATGATTTTCTGAGGCTCAGGCTGAGATTCTTCCGGTGACCATTCGTGAGCGCACTCAGGGCAGACAAGAAGGGAACCCATTTCATAGGCGTACTCAGATGCGCACTTTGGACAAGCTGGAGTCTCAGGCATTATTTCCTTTTGGATTGTAGACCTAAAAGTTTAGTTCAACTCTAAGATTGTGAACCTAAGGACAGGCAGTTGAGTTATATGGCAATCGATTTCAAAGTAGCGCTTCGGAACAAATCGTTAGATGATTCACGAATTCTTGGCATCATATGGGCTGGAAGTGCCGCTGATGTGGCACGATTCGATGAATATTCAGATTACGATTTTTTCTTAATCACATTAGATGATCAAGCCGAGCCGATGCGACAAAATCTTGATTGGCTTCCAGAGTCTGAAAATATTGCCTACTTTGCTCGTGAAACTGCACACGGACTCAAAGTTGTCTATAAAGATGGCACGATTCTTGAATACGCGGTTTTCACCCTAGATGAACTTTCAAATTCCGCCGTTAACCACTATGCAATAGATTTAGACAAAGCCGATGTTGAATCACGCACAAAAGCCATTCAGGCTAAAGGTGAACCAAAATCCCACGAAACAGTTGAAGATCATCTAGCAATTATCTACACACTACTTATGATTGCAATTGGACGTGCTCGTCGTGGCGAGAAACTAATTGCTGGCCAGTTCATTCGTTCCTATGCAGCACTGCATCTAATTAGAGCAGTGAAGAAGTCTTTTGATTCAGCAAATCTCTCCCAAAGAGACATCTTGGATCCTTGGCGGAGATTTGAACTCGAATATCCAGAGATTGGATTGAAGTTAAATTCAGCAATAGCGCAAGAGGTCGAACAAGCCGCCTGGGCAATAGCCGATTTAACAGCTGAAGTTTTCGGTGCCCAGTCTCCAATTCCGGCTGCGGGAATTGGCACCCTCAAACTGCGATTCAAATGAATACTTCTCTTTGGGCAGATCAAGCCGAGCTAGGAGTTAATTTTCCAAAGCTCGAGCACAGCATTGAGACAGATATCTGCATTATTGGTGCTGGTTTTACTGGGCTCTGGACTGCCTATTGGCTCACAGAGCTAGCACCGCAATTAACCATCACAATTCTTGAAGCAAATTACGCAGGCTTCGGCGCATCTGGAAGAAATGGCGGTTGGTTCTCCGCTCTATTCCCATCCGACATGGACAAGATTGCAATGTCGAGTGATGCAAAATCTGCAGTTGCACTTCAAAAAGAGATGAATGCAAATGTGGTTCGAATTGGGGAAGTGATTTCGAAACTAGGCATTGATTGCGGATGGGCGCATGAAGGCAGTTTGAATATTGCCCGCAACAAGGCACAGTTAATTAGGGCTACTGCTGAGATTGGATATTGGCGCAAATGGGGATTTGATGAATCGGATTACCGATTTATTCCTAAATCAGAGTTTGAAAACAGATACCGCATTACAAATCAACTTGGGGCGATATTCACACCTCATTGTGCTCGAATTCAACCTGCCAAACTCGTTAAGGGTATAGTAAACGAATTGGTTAAACGAGGTGTGAAGATTTTCGAACAATCACCAGTTACCGATTTCTCGGCTCACCAAGTTTCAGTCAATGGATTTCAAGTTAAAACTAACTGGGTAGTTCGTGCTACTGAGGCATACACCGCCAATTTTAAAAAGCATAAGCGCGATGTGATTCCGGTTTACTCATTGATGATTGCCACCGAACCAATACCAGAAGCTGTTTGGGATGAGATTGGATTGCGTGGTGAGACTTTTGCAGACCTTAGGCACTTGCTGATTTATGGTCAGCGCACAGCAGACAATCGATTTGCATTTGGTGGCAGGGGAGCGCCTTATCACTTTGGCAGCCGAATTTCGCCGGCGTTAGATAGAAATCCCAAAGTTCACATAGAAATCCGCAAAGTATTAGACGAACTCTTCCCGATGATTAAGCCGTATAAGACAACCCACACATGGGGTGGACCGCTTGGCATTCCAAGAGATTGGTACGCCCGTGTTGACTTTGATGAGGTCAATCAAATTGCAACAGGCGGTAGTTATGTTGGTGACGGAGTTGGGACTTCAGCGCTTGCGGGCATAACAATTGCCGAAAAAATAGCCGGAGTTGATTCACACCGCCAACACCTGCCTTGGATCAATCGTCAAAGTCGGAAATGGGAGTATGAGCCCATTCGCTGGATTGGCGCGAACGTTGGCCTTCGAGTTATGGGGTTAGCGGACACTGAAGAACGGCTCACCGGCAAGCCGAGCGCCGCGGCCCAAATGTTCAGTCCATTCATAGGGCACGTGTAGGTCGTATAGATTCCCCCAATGAGGAGACAAATATGAAAAAAATCATTGCAATCTTGCTAGGCGCTGTTCTGAGTGTGAGCGTCCTTGCGAGTGCCAAAGCTACAGAGATCACTGGCGAAATGGAAAACGTCTGGTGGGCAAACACCAGTACAAACGGAAAGACATCAGTGGCTTTTTGGGACATCTGGAATTACGAAAATCAAAATTATGACAATTACTTTGTTTTCAATTTTAATGGCAAAGATGACGGGTGGTCTGAACCTGTAGTGGTCGAAGCTGATTACATCTTTGATATTGAAGTGCTATCAAGTGGAAAAATTATCTTTGCTTATCTCGATGGTGACGTTGCATATTTGCAAACTACGACTGATGGAAACAACTTCAGTACACCGACTGAATTGCAAATTGGTGCAGGAATGACCCTTGATGAAGATTATGAATTTCGGATGGAGAGTCTTGGGAAAATTGTCACAATGGTGGCAGAAGTAAATAATGAAGAAGGTGTTCAGATTTTTAGCTGGACTTCAAATAAATCTCAAAGCGCCTGGACTAAGAAAGTCGTGACCGACAATCTATTTCCATCAGCCATTTTCGATGATTGCAATTACCTGTCTGAGGGGTGTTCCCACTCTGTCCGCAATCTAACTTTTGGTCAAAATGCAAAGGGCCAACAGACACTCGTTGCGCGGGTTCGTGTTTCAGATGACAGCACAAATCCCACAACTAGGCATTGGGCAAACTTTGCGTTTCAGCGCAAAACAGCCACTTCGAACTGGAAAGCACCACAACTGCTCGACACTTATGGCCCTGAGGAAATAAATGGGTATGCGTACATGGTTGGACCGGTAGTGGTAACACCTAAAGGTAAAGCCGCCTACGCCTATACAAAAGGCTATAACGACGAACCGCATGCTATTCAAATATTCGTGAGCAGCGGATTTGGTAAACCATTTGTGCGAAAAGATCACGGGACCTTATCTCCAGTCCATGGCACTGAATCCCCAGATTTGGTGAATGTGGGTGAGAAGATTTATACCGCTTTCAATAAATATACTTCTGCCGATGATTACTCGCACCCAGAAGTTTATTTTGGTGAAGTCGGTAAACTGAATAAGGCCAAGAAAGTCGGAACCCCCGGAACTCATCGAATGATTGAATTCGCAAGAGTAAACGGAAAATTCACGATTGTCTCCGAATCTGAAAATAATGGGAAATACATTGTTCAGATTAGAAAACTAACTGGTAAGAAGTGGTCAAGTCCTAAGCGG
>JBIISC010000069.1:0-3329 GCA_044341215.1 Candidatus Nanopelagicales bacterium
ACTAGTTAGCGGAATACCGGCCAGGGCTAGCAAAAACAACGTGAAGACTGAGGCAATAACTGGAGAGCGTTTGCCCAGTCCTGCCCATTGGCCTAAATGATTTGCTTCACCAGATGCATCTCGAACCAAACTCACCACGGCAAATGCACCGAGTGAGGTGAAGGCGTATCCAGCCAAGTAGAAGAGCGAGCCATCGAGTGCTGCTTTGCTTTGGGCGATTACGCCAAGGAGTAAGAAACCTGCGTGTGCAATCGATGAATATGCCAACATCCGTTTGATGTCAGATTGGGCAACACCGATGATGGTGCCAACCAGCATTGTGATGATGGCGATTGCCCAGAGAACTACAGACAGATCCCAAGCTAGACCGGAAAGAGCTACGTAGAAGACGCGTAAAAGTGCGCCAAAAGCTGCCACTTTTGTGCCCGCACTCATGAAAGCAGTGATTGCGGTTGGAGCGCCTTGATAAACATCTGGGGTCCACTGGTGGAATGGGGCTGCGCCAACTTTGAAGAGCAAACCAATCAAAATGAATATGCTGCCAACCAACATCAGATTTGAATTAGCTGCCGATGCACTTAATACTTTAGCAATATCACCTAATTCGACGGAGTTTGCAAAACCATAAACAAGAGCAGAGCCATAAAGCATGAAGGCAGAAGAAAACGCACCGAGTACGAAATACTTAAGCGCGGCTTCTTGACTAAGTAATCTGCGGCGGCGTGCCATGCCAACAAGTAAGTAAAGCGGAAGGGACATAACTTCTAATGCCACAAACAAAGTTAATAGATCGTTTGCGATTGGGAAAATCAACATGCCGCCGACACTGAACAAAAACAGTGACCAAATTTCAGTTTGATACCAACCACGTTCGGTGAAAGCTAGTTCATCTTCGCTGCCAGGAAGGGCTGATGACTGGGCAGCAAATGCATCACCAAGTGGATCAATACGGTTTTCTGAAATTAAAAGTGCGCCAACAAGTGCAGACAGAATAATCAACCCTTGTAAGAAGACTGACACTCCATCAATTGCGAGGGAATTCACAATTGTGAAACCAAGAATTGCGTCCACTTTGATATTCAGTACCGCGAGGAATGCGACAACCAAAGTGGTCAAGACCAAGGCGATTTGTGCCGAACGACGAGATTCACGTGGATAGAAGGCTTCAACCAAAACGCTTAGAACAGCGCCACCAAGGACAATCAAAATAGGTGCCAACATGTAATAGTTGATGTTTGGCGCTGTGATATCTGCGATCAATGCCGAGCTCATTTGTTATCTCCTTGAGTAGGCAGTGGATCGGTGGCGCCCACCAAAATCATTACGCGTTCAATAGTTGGGTTAACTACATTCAAAACTATTTGTGGGAAGAAACCAAGCACCAAGATGATTGCAATTACTGGTGTAATCGCAAACTTCTCTCGAGTTGTTAGTTCGCCAACAGTGCTACGCACTTCATCGCTCGGTTCGCCAGTCATAGTGCGCTGAATCATTAGCAAGATGTAGAGGGCAGCCAAAACAATGCCAATTGTGGCAATGATTGCAGGTACTGGATAGCGAGTAAATGTTCCAGTTAGAACTAGGAATTCACTAACAAAGCTAGACATACCTGGAAGTGCAAGGGAGGAAAGCCCAGCTAACAAGAATGTTCCAGCAAGCAATGGCGCAACTTTCGCAACCCCGCCAAAATCTTCGATGTAGCGAGAACCGCGACGGCTAATCATGAAGCCTGCAATTAGGAAGAGTGCGGCAGTTGAGAAACCGTGGTTGATCATGTACAGCGAAGCACCGGATAAACCTTGCGAGGTGTAAGCAAAAATACCTAGTGCAATAAATCCGAAGTGGCTCACCGATGTGTAAGCAATCAGGCGTTTGATGTCACTTTGGCCAATAGCTAGTAGTGCGCCATAAATAATTCCGACTAAACACATCACAATAATTACTGGACGGAAATAGTCGACAGCAAGTGGGAAAAGCGGCAGTAGGTAACGGATCATGCCGAAGGTGCCGATTTTGTCGAGCACACCAACTAGCAAGGTTGCACTACCTGGGGTTGCTTCGCCTGCAGCATCTGGCAACCAAGTGTGGAATGGGAATAATGGTGCCTTAATCGCAAATGCAATAAAGAAACCTAGGAATAACCAGTTTTGGGTTGGACCATCAATTTGCAAATCTTGCAAGGCAAACCAGTCGAATGTGCCAGCACCAAATTGTTCTTTGGATATCACCCAAAGGCCGATGAGGCTAACTAGCATCAATAAACCGCCCACAAGGCTGTAAAGCAAGAACTTGACTGCGGCATAAGAAGCGCGAGCGCCACCAAAGCGACCAATCAAGATATACATTGGAATCAAGATTGCTTCAAAGAAAACGTAGAACAAAAATACGTCGGTTGCGGCAAAGACACCAACCATCATGGCTTCAGTGACAAGAGTTAGCACTACATATTGGCGAACTGAACCGCGTTGACCTTCAGATTCTTTCCAGCCAGCAATCAAAACTACTGGCACCAAGATGGTTGCGAGCAGAATCAACGTCAGTGAAATTCCATCAACACCTAATGCGAATGAAGTTCCGAACGCCGGAATCCAGGTGTAGGTTTCAACAAACTGCATTACGTTGTTTGCATTTTGGTCATAATTAACAGCCATCAAGATTGCAAGCACAGCATTAATCAAAGAGAAAAACACACCGATTTTCCGGACAAGATCTTCACTGCTGTTACGCAATAATCCAACAAGCACTGCGCCAAAAGTTGGAATTGCAATTAGCAAAGATAGATATGGAAGTGAAAGATTCATTTAAGCCATCCCAACAATCGCTGCTATTGCTCCGATGACGACCACACCTAGCACCATTACTAATGCATAAGAACGAACAAAACCTGTCTGCGTGCGACGTAATTGTGCAGCCACAACACCAACCAAGCCGGCAGTTCCGTTAACCACTCCATCAACGACTTTGTTGTCCACAAATACAAGTGAGCGAGTTAGATACTGACCAGGGCGCATGAAGACTGCTTCGTTGAAGGTATCTCCATAAAGATCTGCCCGAGCAGCTTTGGTGAAGATTGAAACATCTGTAGGTGCAACGGCTGGAACCTCACGCTTTGCATATTGAACCCAACCCATCATCGCACCAATTGCAACAATGGTGAGTGTTACTGGAATCAGAACTGAAGAATCAGGTCCGCCATGGGCATGTTCGAATCCAACAACTGGCTCAAGCCAGGATTCGATATTTGCAACGAAAAGCAACAACATACCGCCGAAGGCTGAACCGATTGAAAGAATCATCATCGGAATCGTCATTGATTTTGGTGACTCGTG
>JBIISC010000070.1:0-3319 GCA_044341215.1 Candidatus Nanopelagicales bacterium
GCGAGAAGCTACTTAAGACAGAGCTCTTAAAGCACTTAGAAACACTTGCCACAGACAAGCCTGTAATGTTGAAACTTACTATTCCATCCGAGGCGAACTTCTATCAAGATCTAATTAGTCATCCAAAAGTGTTACGCGTAGTGGCACTTTCTGGTGGCTACTCGCGAGAGGAAGCCAACTCTTTACTGGCCAAAAACAAAGGGTTGATTGCAAGTTTCTCACGGGCTTTAACCGAAGGGTTGAGTGCACAACAAACTGAGGATGAGTTCAACGAGAGCCTCTCTCAGGCTGTAGAGGGCATTTTTCAAGCTTCGACGACCTGAACGGTCAATTCCCCCCCCTAAGATACGCGCAAATCTTCGGAGGGAAAATGAAAAGAATTAAGGCAATAGTTGTTGCTGCTATTTTGGTTGTTACTGGTTTCTCAGTTCAAACTGCAAATGCAACAGTGGAAATCCCAGAGTCTGTCTCTTTCAAAGTTAAGGGTTTATCTCTGAAATCAAAAATTATGACAGCAAAGCAAATTAAGTTTATTCAGAAAAAAGTTCAAGCAAATCCTTATTACACCGACGGAGACTGCTGGGTGAATTACGGATCTGCAGTCTCGGAATCCAACGTTGATAAAGCTGAAAAGCTTGCAGACAAAGTGTGCAGAGAGATTGAGAAGGCTGATAAGCATTATGATGCAGATAGCGATTTAAACAGTTCAGATGATTCAATATCTCCAAAAGCTATAGAAATCTATTTCAGCCTTGAAGATCCGCGAACCTTGGAATACTACGTTGGAGAAGCATCAGGAGACGTGCCTACTACTAGCTCTCCAGTTTTATACAAAAAGAAAATTACGGTCAGCGCCAAACCCGAAAATTTGGAAAATAGAGGGCTTGAATTTCTAGGCTGGACCGCTAAAAACAATGGAGCTGGAAAGTTATATCTTCCAGGCGACAAAATTTCGATCAAGAATCCAAAAACGTTATATGCCAAGTGGGATGGTTACACCATTGAAGTATTTGTTACTGATATTGGCGAAATTGGTCTTGGTCACGTAGGTTTCAACTACAGATCTCCATACTACAGTAGCTTTACGACAGAATTGCTTGGCCTTGTTGAGAATCAAGCCTTTGAAGTTGGCGGAACCGAGGGAGCTGAACAAATTCGGTTTACTGCTCCGGGTTTCGTATTGAGTGAATCACTAGTAACCAATGGCAACATCTCAGCAACATACGTGGGTACAGGGAATTGCGGATGGTCACTTGATTACCAAGAGTGCACAATCTGGGAGCTGACAGCAACAGGTGATGGAACTTTGACCTACGACGCAGTACCAATCATGTAGTAATTAACAAAGGGCGCAGACAGAAATGTCTGCGCTTTTTGTTTATGCGCTTTCGCGAACCACTAATTCGGTTGGCAAAATAATTGGCTGAGGTTTTTCACCATTAATTACGTTAATCATCAAGTTGGCCACAGTTTCCCCGAGCTTAACGATGTCTTGTCTTACTGTGGTTAGTTCTGGTCGAGAAGTTTGCGCCAATACCGAATCATCGAAGCCCACAATTTTTATATCTTCTGGGCAACCAAATCCAGCATCTCTAATTGCTTTGATCGCACCTACCGCCATCAAGTCATTAGCCACGAAGACGCCGTCTGGGCGCGATTTCATTGCGAGAAGTTTGGTCATTTGATCGCGACCACTTTCAAAAGAATAATCACCATTTGTAATATGTTGTTTCATTGGTTCGTATTTATTTAGCTTGCATGCAGAGAGGAATCCGTCGAGACGAAGACGTCCGGCGGTTGCTCCCAAATCTCCAGTGATTACTGCTATTCGTTTGCAGCCAATGCTGAACAAATGTTGGGTTGCAAGTTTTCCACCGCCGTAGTTATCTGTATCTACATATGCAAGTCCGGCATCTTTATGCGGACTTCCAGCGATTACTACGGGTATACCCTGCTTAGCTAGCTTTTTGACTAATGCATCTTTGTGCATTTGGAAGAAAATAGCGCCGTCAACTTCGCCACCTTCGAGGTAGTGAGCCACTGGTCCATCAACTTCATTGGAAGGAGCGACTAGTAGCAAAGTTTGAAGTTCGTTTTCCATGAGGACTTTTGATACACCAGATGAGACGCTCGACCAAAATGGATCGGAAAAAACACTAAGGTCATCTTCAATCACGATGGCGATTAATCTTGATTTTCCAGATGCTAAGGCGGCGGCACTTCGGTTTCGACGATAGCCGAGTTTGTCTACTGCCTTTTTGACCGCTTTTGCACGATCAGGATGGACTCTTTCGTCACCATTTAAGACTCGAGAAACTGTTGCTTCTGATACTCCAGCAACTTCAGCAATTTCAGAATAGGTTGGCTTCGGCTTTTCTGTATAAGCCATTACCCCACCTCTAACTCTGACTGACCGTCTCCCAATAGGAGCTGTGAGAGTGGATTATAGAACTGTAGACCTTGGCGCTTTCCTTTGGAGTGCGCACGAGAGTGTCAAAGTCGACGTGAACTATGCCAAATCGCTTTGCATAGCCTTCAGCCCACTCATAATTATCCATAAATGACCAGGCAAAGTAGCGCTTAACTGGAGCGCCAGCAGCAATTGCTTGCCCTACGGCCTCAATATGGGATTCCACATATTCGATACGGCGGGTGTCATGCACCTCACCGTTTTCATCTGGACCTTCAGGGTATGCGGCACCATTTTCGGTGATCGCAATCTCTTCGATATTTGGCCACTCTTTTGAGATCCGAACTAACAAATCCCGCATACCATTTGGAGTGATTGGCCAACCCATATCAGTTTGAGGTTTAGGTGGAGTTCCATTAGACCTTTGTGGGAATGGGAAAAGTCCACCTTCAGACATCGGTTTATCTTCTGGACGAGGAGTGCCAAGGAAAGAATCGCTGTAGTAATTGACGCCAAGAAAATCTGTCTGCACGCGCAAAGAATCTAGGTCGCCTGGCAGAACATATTTAGCAAGTTTGTCACCATAAAACTCAACCAAGTTCTTTGGGTAGCGACCGTGTGTGAATGCATCGATCCACCAACGATTGATATGTGAATCCATCAAACCACTAAGTTCCATCAAATCTGAATCTGATGGATCTTCAACTCGGTAATTGGTCATATTTGGTGCAATACCAATTTTTAATGCTGGATTGACTTTACGCATTGCGCGAGTTGCAAGACCATGTGCGAGAGCCGTGTGATGCGAGGCAGCAATCGCGTGATCTAGATTCTGCACTCCCGGTGCGTGCACGCCAAGCATGTAACCCAACCATGAAACACACCATGGTTCATTCAATGTAATCCAGT
>JBIISC010000028.1:0-11770 GCA_044341215.1 Candidatus Nanopelagicales bacterium
CTGCATAAAACGGCTCAGTTAGCCTCGTCAAGCATTAGATTCAAGAGCCGTTTGCGCTTGATAACCTTGGCCATGGAGGCAAAGTGACTATCGATTTACGTGGCAGAGATTTCTTAAAGGAAATCGACTTCTCGAGTGAAGAGTTTTTAGCTCTGATCGACCTGGCCGCTAAGTTAAAAACTGCTGGCCGCAATCGAGTTCAACATCTCGAACGCCTCAACCTCGCCCTTATCTTCGAAAAGACATCAACCCGCACCCGCGCTGCTTTTGAAGTGGCTGCTTTTCACCAAGGTGCAAATGTCACTTTCATCGATCCAACCGCTTCCCAAATCGGACACAAAGAATCAATTGCGGATTCAGCTCGAGTTTTGAGTCGATTCTATGACGGAATTGAATACCGTGGCCATGCTCAATCCACAATTGAAAAACTAGCTGAGTACTCAGACGTTCCAGTTTTTAATGGATTGACAGATGAATGGCATCCAACGCAAATGCTGGCTGACTTTTTGACAATGTTTGAACATGGTAAATCTCGTAAACCAACTTTTGCGTATTTAGGCGATGCTAGAAACAATGTTGCTAATTCTTTGTTGGTGACCGGCGCGCTCCTTGGTTGTGATGTGCGAATTTGTGCACCAAAGAATTTGCAGCCAAGTGAAGATGTTGTAGCAATTGCAACCGAGCTAGCGACTAAGTCTGGTGCAAGAATCACCATCACAGATGATGTGGCAACCGCAGTCAAAGGTGCAGAGTTCATTCATACCGATGTCTGGGTTTCAATGGGCGAGCCGATCGAGAAATGGGATGAGCGAATTAACCTTTTGAAGCCATACCAAATCAACGACGAAGTCTTTGCACTATCTGGAAATCCTGATGCAAAATTTATGCATTGCTTGCCGGCTTACCACGACACCGAAACAAAAATAGGCAAAGAAGTTTCTGCAAAATTCGGTATGACCGATGGAATTGAAGCAACAAGTAGCGTTTTTGAATCAAAGCGAAACATTGCGTTTGATCAGGCGGAAAATCGGTTACACACAATCGAAGCTGTTTTGGTTGCAACTCTTGGAAGCAAAACAGTCACTGAATTGCTTGGCGCATAACATGACTGAATTGCCACCAAAAGAACTACCGCAAATTGATTTGCCTTCAATAGACACCGACACTTTGGTTGAGGAACGGCCAGATATTCGAACAAGCGATGGTGACCATGACAGGTTTGCGCATTACGTAAAGAAAAACAAAATTGTGGAAAGTGCTGTTACTGGTCAAGAGCTCACGGCCCTTTGTGGCAAGAAATGGGTTCCAGGTCGTGACCCAAATCGATATCCAGTTTGCCCTGAGTGCAAGAAAATATACGACGGACTTCCAGGCGGCGACAAACCGTCTGACAAAAAGTGAATGAATTCGCTAGGCCAATTGATTTAACAGGTCTAAGGGCTTGGCAGCGAACTGCTATCTTGCAATACTTTCGCGAAAATCCTCAAGACTTTATGGCGGTTGCGACTCCCGGTGCAGGTAAAACAACTTTTGCATTGCGCATAGCGAGTGAATTGTTATCTCGCCGAATTATCAATCGAATTATTGTCGTCACACCAACAGATCATTTAACAAGGCAATGGGCGCAAGCAGCAACTGGTCATGGACTTAATTTGGATTCGAATTTCACAGCTAATAAATCTTCAGCCAAAGGATTTGATGGCATCACCCTCACATATGCAGGTGTGGCAAGCAACCCACTGCGGCTACGCGTAAGAGTGGATTCATATAAGACACTGGTGATTCTGGACGAAATTCACCACGCAGGGGATGCCCTTTCATGGGGAGATGCGGTTAGCGAAGCTTTTGGTAGCGCAACTAAACGCATCGCACTGACTGGAACACCTTTTAGAAGCGACGTTAATCCAATCCCATTTGTTAAATACGAAAAAGATGGAACAGGTGTGAAGCGAAGTGTTGCGGATTATTCTTATAACTACGGTGACGCTCTAAGAGAAGGTGTAGTTCGTCCAGTTCTGTTTCTGGCATATTCAGGCAAAATGAAATGGCGAACTCGCGCAGGTGAAGTTGAGGAATCAGATTTAGCTGATGAAAACTTTAAGGAAGTAACCGCTCGCGCTTGGCGGACAGCACTTAATCCAACTGGCAAGTGGATTGGACAGGTCATTCAAGCTGCAGACAAACGGTTAACTGAAGTTCGTAGATACATGCCAGACGCAGCAGGACTGATCATTGCGAGCGATCACGAACATGCACGGGCGTATGTGGAGATATTACAAAGTGTGACTAAAGAAAAACCAGTATTAGTGCTTAGTGATGATCCAAAAGCTGGAGATAAGATTGCAAAATTCACGCATGCAAAAACGCGGTGGATGGTTGCAGTCCGGATGGTCAGTGAAGGTGTGGACATTCCCCGGCTTGCAGTTGGCGTGTATGCAACCAACACTTCAACGCCTTTGTTCTTTGCTCAAGCTGTTGGCCGATTCGTGCGTGCACGACAACATGGTGAAACTGCAACAGTATTCGTCCCGTCAGTTCCAGTGTTGCTCGCCCATGCAGCTGATATCGAACGTCAACGTGACCATGTGCTAGGCCGCAATGCAATTGGTGGTATTTGGGATGAAGACGAGGCAATAATTAAGTTTGCTACGCAAGAGCGAAATAAGTTTGATGCCGAGTTCGACGACCTGCCAGCATTTGAGGCACTCGATAGTGAAGCCACATTTGATAAAGCCGTAATGGATGGCAGCGAATTGCATGCGTTACTCGCCCCAGGTTCGCCTGATGAAGAAGCAATCTTGGGGATGCCAGGAATGTTAACCCCACAAGAAATATCGCAGATGATTGCTGAACATCGTGCTAAGCATTTTCAGCAGGCAAAGAATGCACCTAAAACTAAATCTTTAGCAGATCAACTGAGCGAATTGCGTAGTGAATTACAAAATGTAGTTTGGGCATATGCAAAACAAATTGATTCAACGCCAATGGCAGTTCATGGCGAGTTAAAACGTGCAGTGGGCGGAGTTCCAGCCCCACTTGCATCAATTGATGAACTTAAAGAACGAATAAACCTTGTTCGCAGTTGGGCGATTGGTAAATAACTACAGTAGAAAAATGACTAGTTGCAGCCAGTTGCGCTAGAGACAATCCAGTCCATTTGGTGACGAACTTTGTTTCCCGTGTACCAATTAGGTCCGTGATTTACCAAGAATGCAAAAACACCTATCGAGCCGTTTTCGTTTTCCACATAACCCGCCATTGAATCGGTATCTCTCAAGCTGCCAGTCTTTGCCTGCACCTGACCACGGGCACAAGCTGCACGACTTTCTGAAAATCGCAGTTTTAAAGTTCCATTGCGACCAGCAGTGGGTAGCAATCTTCGGTCATAAATGATGTTTAGCTCTGGATTCTCGTCGCTAACTATTTCCATCAAGAGACTGGTTAAGAAATGAGTTGTTAATCGATTTGTTCGCGACAATCCAGAGCCGTCGGTCAAATGAATTTTTTCAGTATCGACACCTAAATCTGTGAGAACTTGATAGGCGTAAGCACGTGAATTTTCCCAAGTTGGTCTTAATCCACTCGCTTGAGTCGATGCACGAAAAAGGGTCTCAGCAATTGTGTTATCGCTGTCTTGCAGCATTTTTCGAATAATGGAAAATAAGAAATAACCGTTTGTCGTGGCAATTTGCACCCCGTCAGATTTCTTTGGACCAACATACTTAATTTTGTATCCGCGAGCTTTGAGCAACTTGCCAAGTTCCTTACCGGCAATTTCAGGGGCGTTATATGAGCCAAGGCCGTTTACCGATAGCGAATAAATATTTCGAACATAACGAGGCATCGGATTTGGATTCCAGCCGCTTGGCTTTGTGAACTTTGGAAACAAAGATGTGTCTGTATAGAGAGAAATTCGCTGAGTGTTTTCACCTAGGGAAGTAGCGATTCCATCAGCCAATGTTTCAAGGTGTGAAGACCGTAAAGCTGGATCTCCTCCGCCGACTAAATACAAACTCTTTGAGTCCGGGTTCCAAGTTGCTTCGGTCGTGAACTTGAAGTTTGAACCGAAGGTTTCAAGTGCAACTACTGCAGTAACTAGTTTCATAGTTGACGCTGGAACAAAAGGTCGGTCACCGCGGTGTTGGTGGAGAGTTTGACCAGTGGCTAAGTCAATTAGTGTGACACCGTTTCGATTTGGTAGATCGGCATTTTCTAAGCGCCGGACAAACTTGTTTATAGCCGAATCAGGTAGCGAATTCTCAACTGTTAGTGCAAATACAGGTGCGATTAATGAAAAACTCAATAGCCAAATCATTGACAACTTAGTCATCACTTTTTTGCTGGATTTGCCACGCTTAAGCATCTGCGTAGCCTATGCGTGAAGGGCTTTAGGCTTACCCAATGGCATTACGCATTTCTAGAGTATTAGTCGGCAGCATTGTTGCTCATGCTCGACAAGATCACCCAGATGAAGCATGTGGTGTTATCGCAGGGCCTATTGATTCAGATAGCCCACAGCGCTTCATCCCAATGGTTAATAGCGCACGCTCTCCAAACTTTTATGAATTTGATTCTTCCGATTTGTTAAAGTTGTATCGCGAAATGGATGCAAACAATGAAGATCCGATAGTGATTTATCACTCGCATACCCACACTGAAGCTTTTCCATCAAGAACTGATGTGGCATATGCATCTGAACCAGGTGCGCACTATGTTGTTGTTTCAACACGTGAAACTGGAAATGATGATGGGCCTTATGAATTTCGTTCTTTTCGGATTATCGATGGTGAAATCTCAGAAGAAGAAGTAGAAATCACCGAGTAAATCTCAATAGTTTTCGCGAACTATTTGCAATAACATCGTAATTGGGCGTAAAGACCCTTACTGAATTACCCTTACCCCATGAGTATCACTGTCAGTTTGCCAACCATTTTGCGCCCGTATGTGAAAGAACAACGACGAGTGCAAGCAGCAGGTGCGAATCTTGGACTGCTGATCGACAATCTTGAAGCCGAGTACCCAGGAATTAAAGACCGATTAATTGAAGAAGGTGCTATCAGACGGTATGTAAATATTTACATCAACTCTGAAGATGTTCGCTTCCTAAACGGTGTTAATTCGCCATTGGTTGACGGCGATGAAATTGATATTTTGCCAGCTGTCGCGGGCGGTTAATTCATGACCCGGTTTCCATCGCTTTTGCAATCTGTCGGTAACACACCGCTAATTGGACTTCCACGGATTTCACCAGCGCCAAATGTTCGGCTTTGGGCCAAGCTTGAAGATCGAAATCCAACTGGCTCGGTAAAAGACCGGGCAGCACTTGCAATGGTTGAAGCTGCTGAACGTGATGGCACTCTTAAACCAGGTGCAACAATTTTGGAACCAACTAGCGGCAACACTGGTATCTCGCTTGCGATGGTGGCAAAGCTAAAAGGATACAAACTAATTTGTGTTATGCCAGAAAATGTTTCATCAGAGCGTGTGCAGCTTTTGAAAATGTGGGGCGCCGAAATCATTACTTCTCCTGCTGCTGGTGGCTCTAATGAAGCTGTGCGGGTTGCGAAAGAAGTTTCCAAGGCGAATCCTGATTGGGTAATGCTTTACCAATATGGAAACCCAGCAAATGCTGATGTTCACTATCGAACGACTGGCCCAGAAATATTGGCCGACCTACCAGAAGTCACACATTTCGTTGCCGGTCTTGGCACAACTGGAACTTTGATGGGTGTGGGCAGATTTCTACGCGAACAAAAACCGGATGTGCAAATTGTTGCTGCCGAACCACGCTATGGTGAATTGGTTTATGGATTGCGGAATTTGGATGAGGGATTTATTCCAGAGCTTTATGATGAAACAGTTCTGACTACACGTTTCTCGGTTGGGCCGAGAGATGCGGTAAAAAGAATGCGCCAACTGCTACACGAAGAAGGAATCTTCGCAGGCATTTCAACAGGTGCAATTTTGCATGCTGCCCTTGGAGTAGCAGACCGAGCAATTAAAGCTGGCGAATCAGCAGATATTGCCTTCATCGTTTGTGATGGTGGATGGAAGTACCTCTCTACTGGTGCATACGACGGCACCTTGGATGATGCTGAAGATGCTCTAGACGGCCAACTTTGGGCGTAATAGCCCCTAAAATCGCTCATTATGAATAATGCCCCGATCGGAATCTTCGATTCTGGAGTTGGTGGTCTCACTGTGGCACGCGCCATCATGGATCAGCTGCCGAACGAAGAACTGCTTTATGTTGCAGACACCGAACGTGGGCCCTATGGACCTCGTCCATTGGCAGATGTCCGAGCCATCGCACTTGAAATCATGGACTGGCTAGTTGAGAACAAAGTCAAAATGGTTGTGATTGCTTGCAACACGGCATCGTCAGCAGTACTACGAGATGCCCGAGAGCGCTATTCCATTCCAGTAATTGAAGTGGTTCACCCAGCAGCTCGCCGGGCAGCAAGCCAAACTCACAACAATCAAGTTGGCGTTATTGGCACCCAAGCGACCATAACCTCAGGTGCGTATAACGATGCCTTTGCTGCGGCACCAGACATTTCCCTTACTACGCAAAGCTGCCCACGGTTTGTTGAGTTTGTTGAAGCAGGAATCACAACTGGACCAGAACTATTGGCAGTTGCTCAAGAATATTTATCACCTCTAAAACAAAAGGGAATTGATACCTTGGTTTTAGGTTGCACCCACTATCCATTGTTGACTGGTGTAATCCAATATGTACTCGGTGATGAAGTTACGTTAGTTTCAAGTGCAGAAGAAACTGCAAAAGATGTCTACCGAACACTTTCGGCAGACAATTTATTACGTGAAGAAAAGACTCCACCAAAGCACCGCTTCATTGCAACGGGTAGTGATGATGGGTTTAGTGCCCTAGGTAATCGAATTTTGGGAACACCAGTTGTCCCAGAAAATCATAAGTTCAATTAAGGAATAATGTGAGCCGTTCAGATGGTCGTAATGCAGATCAATTAAGAGAAGTAAGTTTCGAACGAAATTGGTCTGACCATGCAGAAGGTTCATGCCTTGTGACTTTTGGTCGGACCAAGGTTTTGTGTACTGCATCTTTCTCACCTAGTGTCCCAAGATGGCGTAAAGACTCAGGCCTTGGCTGGATCACTGCTGAATACAGCATGTTGCCACGCGCAACAAATACTCGCAATGATCGCGAATCTGTTCGAGGAAAGATTGGTGGCCGCACCCATGAGATTTCTCGACTAATTGGTCGTTCACTTCGTGCAGGTGTTGATTACAAAGCCATGGGCGAGAACTCCATCATGATTGACTGCGATGTATTGCAAGCTGATGGTGGCACTCGCACAGCTGCAATCACTGGTGCTTGGGTTGCACTTTCGGATGCAATTACATGGGCTGCAAAGGAAGGACACATCAAGAATCCTGAGGCCACCCTTTTCGACACAGTTTCAGCCGTGAGTGTTGGCATTATTGATGGTGAACCCCGACTAGACCTTCACTACGAAGAAGATGTCCGCGCAGAAACAGATATGAACGTAGTGATGATGGGCAGTGGTGGATTCGTTGAGATTCAAGGCACTGCTGAAGGAAAACCCTTTGATAGAAAACTACTTGAAGAGCTACTAGATCTTGCAGGCAAAGGCTGTGTTGACCTTTCAAACCTTCAACGTCAAGCAGTTGGCAAATGATTGAAGTAGTACTTGCTACTCGCAATGCCCACAAGGTCAAAGAAGTCCAACGAATCTTCGATGCAACATGTAAAGACATCACAATTATTGATTTAAGTAATTGGAAAGATGCACCTGAAGTTGTTGAAGATGGCACAACTTTTGCAGCAAATGCACTTCTAAAAGCCCGCACACTTGCTGCACACACTGGCCAAACTGTTATTGCGGATGATTCAGGCATTTGTGTTGATGCATTAAACGGAATGCCTGGAATCTTCTCAGCTCGATGGGCTGGAAACCACGGAGACGATAAGAAGAACTTGCAGTTAGTACTTGATCAAACAACAGATGTTCCAGACACTAGACGTGGCGCACAATTTGTTTGCGCTTTTGCAGTCGTGACTCCTGAGGGAGTGGAACGTGTAGTTGAAGGTGTGGTTGATGGAGAAATCACTCGACAACCTCAAGGCGATGACGGATTTGGATACGATCCAATCTTTCAGCCATACGGGTTTGATTTAACAACTGCGCAAATGTCACCTGAACAAAAAGATGAGATTTCGCATCGAGGTCAAGCGGTTAGAAACCTAATTCCAGTTCTTAAAGAACTATTTGGATTGAATCAAGGTTGTGGCGGCAATTGTGCCTGCCAAGCAAATTAATTTGTATCCGCAAATAGTTTTGTAGTCTCAAATTAGGTTTGAAGCCTAAGAAAATAGTTTTGTAATGTCGAGTGCGGGTGGCGGGACTCGAACCCGCACGTCTTTCGACCGAGGCTTTTAAGGCCTCTGCGTCTGCCATTCCGCCACACCCGCTGGTGCATATATGAGATTTTGATGGTGCGGGCGGAGAGACTTGAACTCTCACACCTTTCGGTACTGGAACCTAAATCCAGCGCGTCTGCCAATTCCACCACGCCCGCGTAATGGGGAATTGTAGGGGCTGATTAATCCGACTTTGGGGGCAGTCCATTTCTGACCTATTCTTGGCGTATGAGCACCGATAAATCAGCCCAGGAAATCCTCAAGACCATCGAAACCACTAGTGCACGCTTGGTTGAGAACTTGAATGAAATCGTGGACCGCTCTCAGCCTGAAAAAGTAGCTGCAAAGCAGGTTCAGAAAATTAAGAACTTTTACCTAGATGAGCATGGTGGAGTGCGGATGGATCGGGCCGGAAAAACTTTGGCCGCGGTGGTTGGATTCGCAATCGTTCGCAAATTGTTTAAGTAAGAACTTTGTTCGATATAACCTTAAGTGAACTTGCACTGGTTGGTGTAGTTGGCATTGTTGCTGGCATCATCAATGGCACAGTTGGTGGCGGTTCACTTTTAACCTATCCATTAATTGTTTCAATTGGAATTTCTCCCGTTTGGGCAGCAGCCACAAATAGCACTGGACTTGCCACTGGAAATATGGCCGCACTAATTGCGCATCGAGACCAAAAAACTGTTTCATTTACGAAATGGAAATGGCATGCAGTCGCAACCGCGAGTGGTTCAATCATCGGTGGTTTGCTGCTAATTCTTTTACCTGAAAAAATCTTTGAATTCTTAGTGCCGATTCTCTTAATTGGCGCGTCATTAACAATGGTCATTCGGCCTAAGCAAAAAGTTGCGAAGCAAAGAAATCCAATTGAAACAAAAGGATTATTAGTACTTAGTGGTTTGTATAACGGCTACTTTGGCCCAGGTCAAGGCGTGCTTGCGATGTCAATCCTTTTGCGCGATGGCCGACTTAATGTTTCACAAACTGTGGTGATCAAGAATCTTGTTTTAGCTTTGAGCAACGTGGTGGTGGCAACTCTGTTTATTTTGACTGGGCATGTGGTTTGGCCAATCGCACTGACATTGCTCCTTGCAGCAGCCCTCGGTGGATGGATAGGCGGGAGAATCTCAAGCTCGATAAACCCATCATTTACTAGGTGGTTTGTCGCTGCTACTGGTTTCACCTCGGCGGCTTGGTTTCTATTGCGTTAGCCAATAGTGAAGATTTGGCAAAATCACCCAATCTGGCATCACTTTGCAGCACACTACAGGTGCACCTAGGGGAGGATTAGGCAGGGAAGAGGAGAGAAAGTGGCTAAGCGAGTAGCGGTCTTCGGGGCGTTCTTACTCCTGCTTGCAACAATCTCACCAGCCCAAGCGCTCCATCTGGATTGATCGCAACAGGTGGACCGAATCGTGCGGTTTTGAACTGGAATGATGACACTTCTAGCAATTGGAAAGTTTTAGTTGATGGTGAAGTCGTGGATGAAGTTGATTCTTCAAGCGCCGTAGTTTCGCTCACTCCAGGAGATCACGAAGTTTCTGTATGCGCAATCAAAGTAAGCGGCGCAGATACCTACACATCCATAAAGACCACAGCTAGCGTGACTGCGCTTCCAGGTCAATACCAAGAAATTCAAGATGTAGTTGCACCTGCACTAAATGTTGGCGGCAAGAGCAAGCTGATTGTTGGGAATGCAACTTCAGGGTTGAATCTAGTTTTCACTTCTCAAACATTGAATATCTGCCAAGTTAATTCTCTAACAGGTACAGTCACACCAATTGCTACCGGGAATTGTTTAATCCAAATTAGCCAATTAGGTAATGGGACTTACGCAGCCGCTGAAGTGATAGAACTTAATTTCTACATTGGTGGACAGCTTCCAGGCAAAGTCCGAAACTTAAAAGCAACTTTGTCGCTTGGGAAAGTTAAAGTATCTTGGAAGGCTCCAAAAAATGCTGGGGCAAGTGAAGTCACAGGCTACAAGGTCAAATGGCGTGTAAAGCTACCGAGCAAAAAGTTCACTTCCTGGAAAACAGTTGATCTTTCTATAAGCAAGAAGACTTTCACCACAAAGAAATTTGCTATTGGAGCCAAAGTCGAAATTAGTCTTTATGCAAAATCTGCAGGTGGACTTGGACTAATTTCGAAAACTTCAAAAACAGTCCAATAAAGTTATTCGACCCCGGCTGGTATATTTTGCAAAGTCAACTTGAACCTTGAATCGAGCAAAGTTAGAAATGTTTTTACTGCCAGATACCAGGCGTAGTGAACTTTGCGCACTGGTAGAGATAAGTGATAAAAAGATTCTGGACCCCACTTTGTGAGGTCCAGAATCTGCTATGGAGGAGAGTTTAGGTTTGAAACTCTTAGCGGTTTTTACCTTTTCCACTTGCTGGTTTCTCAGGCAAAATTGGCAGCGCACCAAGATCAGCGATAAGTGCTTCCCGATCTGCAGTGCTGGAAGCAAGAGCAACTGCAAATGCTGCACGTGCGGCAGCTTTTTCAACCGAGTCAGAAGCCACATCAATAGCAGCTCGACGTGCCTGTTTTGCTACTTTGACACTGGCTTTGAAACTCTTGTCGATTGCCTTATTTGCCATGCGAAATGCTCTTTCGACTGGATTGAGAGATTTTCTTAACACTCTGAAATCTGCTCGGGTTTTAGAACTTGCTTCGTAGGTTGCCAATGCAGATTCGTAAGTTGCTAATGCTGCATCGTAGGAAGCCAAAGCATCCACTGGAGCTACAACAACTGATGTGACATCACTTGTCTCACTAGCTGTTGCTGCGGTCATGCCGATGCCGGCTATTGCTAGGACTGCGATCAGTACCTTTGCGATTAATGTTTTCATTTTCACTCCTTGGGTTAGGGTATTGGTCTTAACAGGTGAAGTATCAGTCTTGGATTCTGGGAAAATTCTGTGAATTTCCCGCATGAACCTTCCAGCCTGGTAAAGAATTGTCTTAGAAGGCTAATAAATCTCTCAATTACCGTAAGAATTGCACGGTGAATAACACCAAGATCCTTGTGGTCGAAGACGACGAGTCGCTGCGCAATCTTTTAATTGATGCCTTAGGCATTGCCGGGTTTGATGTAGTGGCGTACCCATCTGTCGAGTCTGTATCGAACAAAATCTCATCAATCAAGCCAGACCTAATTGTGAGCGACATAAATCTCCCAGGGCTCTCTGGTTTTGATTTCTTAAAGTCCCTGCGAAAGTCTGGAAATCAAACGCCTTTCATCGCGCTCACTGCCAGAAATGAGAAGTTGGATGTAACGCAGGGTTTGCGAGATGGCGCGGATGACTACATCACAAAACCATTTGGTTTAGAAGAGCTAGT
>JBIISC010000029.1:0-11769 GCA_044341215.1 Candidatus Nanopelagicales bacterium
TGACTTAGAGTTTTGCAACGCAGGTCCACCACCAGTCAACAAATAAATCTGATTGAAGTTGTTGAAGTTGTACGAGAATGAACCAACTAGCAATGGTCCGACCGCAACCATAAGAAGTGGCAATGTCACGTTTCTAAATGATTGGAATCTATTTGCGCCATCGACTGCAGCAGCTTCTTTGAGTTCAGCTGGAATTGCTTGAAGTGCTCCTGTAGCAACCAAGAACATGTAAGGGAAACCAAGCCAAGTGTTAACTAAGAGGATCGAAATCTTTGCAATATTCGGATCAGTTAGCCAATGAACATCGATGCCGAGGAGAGTATTGACTGTTCCCCACTGATCGTTTAGCAAACCTTTCCAAATCAAGATTGAAAGGAAGCCTGGAATTGCGTAAGGAATGATCAGTAGCGAGCGATAAATTTTGCGACCGCGCATTACTGGGGTATTGAACAAGAGCGCAACCAAAACGCCAACGCTGAACGTCAAGAACACAGATGAGAACGCGTAAACAATCGTCCAAACAAACACGCGAGGCATCGCTTCGCTGTAACGTGGATTTTGGAAGATATCCAAGAAGTTCTTTGCGCCAACTACAGTCATGTATCCAGTGGTAATCTCCCGATATTTTCCACTCTTACAATCTTTACCGGCCCAAGTACCAGCATTGTTATTCTTGAAAACATTTCCGCAACTATTATCAACAAAGCTGTCTGTTTTGGCATTGTATGTCCATTGGCGGGCACGTTCGAAACCACTTGAAGTTGAGTCGACGATATAAGAACGACCAGCACCAAGATCGATGTCGTAGGCGTCACCGCTGCGAATGAGATTTGATGCTTCAGCTTTTGTAAGAGCGGTATAGCCAGCCGGTGGCTTTGGTGCATATGTTGACATATTTAGCTTGAATGGTTTGTCAGCTTTCACAAGATCATCCTTGGTTCCAATAAAAGAACCAAGGTCTTCATAGTCTGGGGAATAGCGCTGAAGGAGGTAAACCAATTCACCATTTGAGTCAGTTGCCATTTGCATCGTGAAAGAGTCAAAATCTGTATAAGCATCTTTGACTTCAGCAATCGCAGCTTTTTTGTCCAGGTAGTGACCTGTTGAGTAGTTAGTGAAAGCGATATATACCGAATAAATGATTGGCAGTACACCGAAAATCAGCATTGTTATTAGACCCGGCAAGAGATACTTAAGTGGAATCAATCTTTCAGTTAAATACAACCAGTTAATACCAACAACTGCAATTGCAGTAATAACGGCAGGAATTACTAGTCCTGCCTGAAACATGAAAAATGAGCCAAAAATTAGAAGGGCCGAAGCTAGGCCAAGAATTGAATATTTTACGAGTAGAGCACCCGCACTCTTTTTCGGATTGTAATATCTTTCTTGCTTTTTATTTTCGCTCATTTAAACCTAGCTTCTTTGTTTTCTTGTTGCAAGTGTAAATGGAATGGTGGGCAACTCAAAGAGTTGCCCACCATTTTCTATGTTGGTACTTAACTATCCGCCTGAGATTGCGCTGTTGATGTTATCTGCAGCATTTGCCCATGCGACCTTCGGATTTGTTGAATCCTCTTCAGCCATAGCAGCATCCCATGCAGCCGCTACGTTGCCCCAAATTGCCGCCATTTCAGGAATGTTAGGCATTGGAACTGCGTCTGGGTAGGAAACAAGGAATTGTGCAGTGAATGGGTTTGGTGAAACACCAGCATTCTTGTTTGATGGGTTACATCCATCAAGCTTGCAGAATTTCTTTTGCACCTTTGCAGTGGTCAAGTAAGTGATCATGAAGTCCTTGGCAGCAGCCTTAACACCATGTGTCTGAGCGAACTTAGACAAGTAGAAACCACGAACACCAGAGAAAGGAACTGACTTAATTCCTGGAATGATGGTCGGGAATGCACATAGCTTGATGTTCATGGTTGCAGCCAAATCGCGGACGCCATTTGATTCCCATGGGCCAGTGATGTAGTAAGCAGCTTTGCCCTTAGAGAAAGGTCCGGCAATTGAACCGTTACCAGCGCTGTGATCAAACAGACCTGAGGCATTCCAGCCCTTGATGATGTTTGCCTTCTTCTTGGTATCAGCAGTCTTGTGTACAAGAGTCTGAGTTGTGTATTCACCATTAGCTTTTTGCTTGAAGAATGCACCGCCAAGACCTGACATCATTGGGTACCACATGTAGGCGTTGCTTCCGCCAACTTGAATGATGGTATTGATCTTGCCCTTGTCTAGTTTGCCTTGAACCTTAGAAACAGCTGCATCCAAAGTTGCTGGGCAAGTCTTGCCAGCAAGATCAGTGTTCATTAGGAATGCAATTGATTCGTGAAGCATTGGGACACCAAGTAGAGATCCGTCATACTTAAATGCATCAAGATCCTTTTTGAGGAATTGTGCTGCAACCGGGCCAGGCAATGAAATCGCCTTAGCTGATCCGTTTGATGCCAATTCGCCTGACCAGTCATGTGCACCTTCAAAGATATCTGGTGCATCTTCATCTGCAACAGTCTGCAATAGGTCTCGAGTGTCACCTGCTTGTTCAACCACAACAATGTTTGCTGCTTTGTAGTCGCTAGCAACTGCTTCCAGTGCTGCAACCTTTGATGGTTGAATCCAAATCGTGATTGTTGGTTTTGCTGCGGTTGCTGATGGCACAGTTAGTGCCGCTACCGCCATAGCGCATGCCACACCTGCGGCAAGCATCTTTCCTTGAAGACGCATAAGTCATTTCCTCCATAGAAATAGTGCTCAAGATTGAGCGGGTGAACTCTTGCCAAAATCCAGCCCTATGTCAACGGGATTTTGCTCTCAGGGCTCTACTGCAACCAATTTGTTACTCAAAAAGGCCTCGGCAATGCACCTTAAGTGAGAGTGCATAACGAATAGGTAACGGCTAAGGTAGCAAATTACCTAATCCTCCACGGCTTGCCTAAACTCAGGGATAAGGCCAAACCACCTAAGAAAAGGTAACCAATGAACTCGAATGTCAGTCCAAGCCCAAATCGCTCATATAGAAATGCAATTGCACTAAGCGCAATCTTTAGCTTGATAGCTAGCCTTTTGGTTTTTATTAGCTTTACACCTGCATCGGCAGCAACGAACATTGATCTAATTGTTCACGTGCCCCTTGCGCCAAGTGAAAGTAACAATGTGGCTGTCACTCCGACAGGTGGCACTGAAGTTGCAGGTGCTGCTAAATATGACGATGACTATGGTTCATTTGCAATCATTACTGTGCCAAGTGCTCAGGCTGAAGTAACAATTGATGTTACTAGCTTCACGGCAGGTTCAGCTTTCACAAGAACTGGTGCAGAAATTTGGATTGATAGTTCAGGAAATGCATTCAAGAGCCGCTACTTGGCACAAGGTTGCGAAATGGAAGTTCATTATGTTGCAGACAGCAGTGGAGATGCAGACATCGCACAACTTCATTGGAGTGAAGATGGCGGAATCGATAGCGGAACTATTACCGATAGCAGCGTTAATTCAAATACTGCAACTTTCACATACGTAGGAAATTGCGATGCCAAAAACGTTTCATTCAATGCGATCGTTTCTGGAACTGACAAAACTGCTTTCGATGTAAATCTAAAAAGTGCTGGTGAAGTTTGGATTAAAGATTCTTGGCCACTGCCACGCACAACTCAAACATGGGCAAACGGAAACATAACTATTCACTGGTATAGATCAGGTGGTTATGAAGGATACGGTTTACACGCATGGCCAGAGAATGGCGAAGGTTATTCAGGCACTGCAATTAGTTGGGCAGCCGCACTAGCTCCAACTGGAACAGATGCTTGGGGCAAGTACTGGCAAATTCCAGTTTTCGCCGCTTCAACTCTTGTTCCTTTCATTATTCACTCAGGGGATTCAAAAGACCCATCTGGAATTGATCAGAGTTTGAACTTAGAAAAAACTGGTGGTGAAGTTTGGCTCAAATCTGGAAGTGCCGATGCAGATGGTTATGCGAAATATTCAGTACCAGTATTTAGTGATATCGATGCAAACATATTGCGCCAAAAAGGTATCTGGCTGAGAAAGGGAGTTATCGCTTGGCCAACTGCAATTACAGCAGCTGAATATGATGGTCATGCAAAGTTGTATTACTCAGCAGAAGCAAACTTGGAAGCCGATGAAACAGGCGTAACGGGTGAAGACGATTCAGTTGTTTTGGAATACGTTTCATCACTAACAAAGACTTTACGCGATAAGTATCCTTACTTGCGTGACTATGTCGCATTAAAGATTCCAGTTGCCGATCAAGAAAATGTTCAAACTTGGCTTCGCGGCCAGGTAGCAGTTGAAATTCTTAATGACGAAAAAACTGCACCGTTAAAAGTTTCTGGACTTCAGTTAGGTGACGTTCTAGACGATGTTTATCCTGATGCCAAAAATATGACGCCAGGTATAACTTGGAGTGGATCAAATCCAACCATCACAGTTTGGGCACCAACCGCACAAAGTGTTTCGGTAAATCTATTTGACAATTCAGCTGATGAAAGCGCAACCAACCTTGCAATGACGCGGGATAACGAAACCGGCACCTGGTCTGTTACTGGCGATACAGCTTGGGATCTAAAGCAGTACACCTTTACTGTCGATGTTTACGCACCATCAACCGGTCGCATTGAAACTAATGAGGTAACTGATCCTTATTCAATTTCTTTGAGTACAAATAGTCTAAGAAGCCAGATTGTTAACTTAGACGATGCTGCACTGAAGCCATCCGGCTGGGATTCCATGGTTAAACCAAGTTTTGCCAGAATTGCTGATGCAACAATTTACGAATTAATGGTTCGTGACTTCAGCATCATCGATGATTCAGTTTCCAATGAAGATTGGAAAGGTGGATACATGGCATTCACCGATCTGAATTCAGATGGCATGAAGCACCTCGCAGCTCTTGCTGATGCTGGATTGACCCACCTTCAACTTGGACCAGTTTTCGACCTCGCATCAGTTGATGAAGATAAAAACAACTGGGAGACAATCGACTGGAATGAACTCAGCGGAATGTCTTCAAATGGTACTGGTCAAAAGACCGCCGTTTCTGCCATTCGCGATGCTGATGGATTCAACTGGGGTTACGACCCACTTCATTACACAGCACCTGAAGGTTCGTTTGCAACTAACCCTGATGACGAAACCAGAGTCTTGGAATTCCGTTCCATGATTAAAGGCATAAACGACATTGGACTTAGAACTGTTATGGATGTTGTCTACAACCACACAAGTGGTTCAGGTCAAGCCTCAAGCAGTATCTTGGATCGAGTAGTACCGGGTTACTACCACCGACTTAATGCAAGTGGTGGTGTTGAAACCAGTACATGCTGCAAGAACACAGCAACCGAACGCATGATGATGGCGAAATTGAATCTAGATTCTGTAGTCACATGGGCAAAGGAATACAAGGTTGATGGATTCCGCTTTGACTTAATGGGTCATCAGCCAAAAGCTCAAATGGTTGAGCTTCGTGCCGCACTAGATGCATTAACAATTGCAAACGACGGTGTCGATGGCAAGAAGATTCTGATTTTCGGTGAAGGTTGGAACTTCGGTGAAGTCCAAAACGGTGCACGTTTCCCAAATGCTGTGCAAACCGCAATGGATGGAACTGGCATTGGAACTTTCGATGACCGAGTTCGAGACAATGTTCGTGGTGGTGGGCCATTCGATGGCGATCCACGCAAGCAAGGTTTTGCATCCGGCAAATACGGATATTCAAATGGTTATTTTGGAAGCGGAACAGCAAAGCTAGACCAACAAATAAATATGGATCAAATTAAAGTGTCCTTAACTGGTGGTATTCAAGATTTCTTGATGAAGACCTACAAGAACACCAATACAACCGGACAAGGGGTTGCGTCCAACGGAGCAGCAACCGGCTACACCAAGAATCCAATCGAACAAATTTCATACGTTGATGCGCACGACAACGAAACGTTGTACGACGCTCTTGCCTACAAGTTGCCAACAACAGCAACCATGGCTGAACGAGTTCGTTATCAAGTTCTTGGACTAGCAGTTCCAACAATGGGACAAGGTTTGCCGTTCGTATTAGCTGGTTCAGATTTGCTTCGCAGCAAGTCCATGGACAAGAACTCATACAACTCAGGTGACTGGTACAACGCAATCGACTGGACCTTGGGCACAAATGGTTTTGGTCGCGGTCTGCCAATCGAAGTAACTAACTTGTCTCAAGCCACAACACTTTTGGGAATGTCATCTCTAGTTCCAACAGCTGATGACATGAACAAGACTTCAGGAATGTGGCAGGACTTGCTGAAGGTTCGCTACTCCTCGAAGTTGTTCCGCCTTGGAACTGGTGCCGCAATTAAGAAACGAGTTAAGTTTGTAACTTACGGCTCTAAGTCTCCACTTGGTTTGATCGTGATGAAAATCAATGACACTGGAAAAGGAATCACAAACATTGACCCTAATTACAAGTCAATAGTGGTTGTTTTCAATGCATCACATAAATCAATTACCTACACTGCAAAGAGCCTGGCAAAAGCTAAGTTAAGCCTGCACCCAGTGCTAAAGAGCGGTGTTGATTCTGTAGTGAAAACTTCTAAGTTCAAGAAGGGCAAATTCACAATTCCTGCAGTAACTGTTGCAGTGTTTGTTGAGAAATAAACATAAATAACTACAAATAAAAAAGTGGGTGGCGATTGCCACCCACTTTTTTATTACCTAAAGGTTTTTAGAAGTCCATTTCTCCAGGACCACCAGGTGCACCAGCAGACTTAGGTTCTGGCTTCTCTGCGATAACGGCTTCAGTTGTTAAGAACAATGCAGCGATTGATGCCGCGTTCAACAGTGCTGAACGCGTTACCTTTGCAGGGTCAATGATGCCGGCCGCAATTAGGTCAACATATTCACCATTTGCAGCATTCAAACCAAATCCTGGTTTCAAGTTGCGAACCTTCTCAACAACTACCCCACCTTCTAGGCCGGCGTTGATTGCAATCTGCTTTAGAGGTGCTTCGATTGCTACTCGTACGATTGCCGCACCAGTTGCTTCATCACCAGTTAGTTTCAAAGTTGCAAATGCTTTGTCAGCTGCTTGAATCAATGCAACACCACCACCAGCAACAATGCCTTCTTCAACCGCTGCTTTAGCGTTGCGGACGGCATCTTCGATGCGGTGCTTGCGTTCTTTCAATTCAACTTCAGTTGCGGCACCTGCTTTGATGACTGCCACGCCGCCGGCAAGTTTCGCCAAACGTTCCTGCAATTTCTCACGATCGTAATCGCTATCAGACTTTTCGATCTCGGCACGAATCTGATTTACGCGACCTTGGATTTGGTCAGCTGAACCAGCGCCAGTGACGATTGTGGTTTCATCTTTTGTGACCACAATCTTTGCTGCACGGCCAAGAAGTTCTAAGCCAGTGTTTTCTAGCTTCAAACCAACTTCTTCACTGATTACTTGACCACCAGTAAGAATTGCAATGTCTTGCAACATAGCTTTACGGCGATCGCCAAATCCTGGAGCCTTAACTGCAACTGCACGGAAGATTCCACGAATCTTGTTCACAACAAGAGTTGCAAGTGCTTCACCTTCAAGGTCTTCAGCGATAATCAAAAGCGGTTTACCAGACTGCATTACACGTTCAAGAATCGGTAGCAAATCTTTGATTGCTGAAATCTTTTGGTTGGCAAGCAGGATGTATGGATCGTCGAGTACGGCTTCCATGCGCTCAGAATCAGTTACAAAGTAAGGGCTGATGTAACCCTTGTCAAAACGCATACCTTCAGTTAGTTCAAGTTCAATACCAAAAGTGTTGCTTTCTTCAACAGTGATAACGCCTTCTTTACCGACCTTGTCCATTGCTTCTGCAATCTTTTCACCAATCAAAGTGTCAGCAGCAGAGATGGAAGCGGTAGCAGCAATTTGTTCCTTGCTTACGACTGGTTTAGCCATCGCAAGAAGTTCTGCACTCAAAGCAGCAACCGCAGCTTCGATGCCTTTCTTAAGTGACATTGGATTTGCTCCAGCTGCAACGTTGCGTAAACCTTCGCGCACGAGTGCTTGTGCTAGAACTGTTGCAGTAGTTGTTCCGTCGCCAGCGACATCATCTGTCTTCTTGGCAACTTCTTTGACTAATTCCGCACCAATTCTTTCGTAAGGATCTTCAAGTTCAATTTCTTTAGCAATTGAAACACCATCATTGGTAATGGTTGGTGCTCCCCACTTCTTTTCAAGAACTACGTTGCGACCTTTTGGTCCAAGTGTGACTTTTACAGCATCAGCCAAAGTATTCATTCCGCGTTCAAGTGCGCGGCGGGCTTCTTCATCAAAGGCAATGATTTTTGCCATGGGTTTTCGCTCCTATTGACGGTTATTTTGAGCCCAGATCCGAGGTGTTGTCACTCTCGGCATCTGAGTGCTAAGGCTAATTTTTGGCACTCTCCCCCCTAGAGTGCAAATCGAAATCCCATTTTGAGAGTAAATCTGGTTAACGGTTGGGTCACAAAGCTCGGTTTGGAAGCGCAATCACCTTGATTGCCCTGCGAGAATGTCCCCCGATTTGGGAGGAGATTTCAATGCGTCGAATTGGATTTCTAGCGGCAGTAGTTCTACTTCTAAATGGGGTGGTTTCACCGGCAGCTTTCGCTGATGAACCACGAACTATTTACGTGCGAACTGATTCTGCAACTGCAGATGCACTAACCGGTGATTCATGTCTTCAACCAAACTATGCCGGATCAAATGGACTCAAATCCGCAATCACAAACGCAATTGCTGACGACACCTTTGTGCTTTGCAACGACTCACTTTATGGAAACTCGCCAAACAATCGAACCTTTTCGCTCTCTAACACCACGTTAACAGTCCCAGCCACTTTCACTTCGGACATTAACAACCCACTTCGCAGGCCAAAGATCCTAACCAACAATTTCATTATTGATTCGGACCCAGCAACAACTACAACTTTTGCGGATATGAATTTTGAAAGTTCGGTAGCTACTGGAAGCGGAACTAATTGCCAAACCACTGCAGCTTGCGGCGGAGCAATAAAACTTAACTCAGGTATTTTGCATTTAGATCGCATGTTATTTGCTGGTAATGGTGCAACTTACGGTGGTGCAATAGCTCTTACCAGTGGTGATGGATCTGCAACGCTAGAAGTCGATCGAAGTTCGTTTATCGGCAATATTGCAACAACCGATGGTGGCGCAATATTTGTAAGTGCAAATGACACTGCAACAATCACAAATTCGGTTTTCTACACAAATACAGCAACCAGTGGTGAAGGTGCTGCAATCTTTGCCCCCACAGGTCAAGCTGAATTGAATTTCAACACCATAATAAGTAACACTGGCGGAAGCGTTTTAAATGGTGCTGGAATCACAGTCGATAATTCAATTCTTGGTCAGCGCTTAGTATCTGATAAATTGTGCGGGGCATCAGTACTAATTGGTGATGGAAATTTTGTCACTGATGACAGTTGCGGATCACTACCTGCGTTTACATCAGATTCACAAGATGTTTCAGTTCAGATTTCATTTGGTCAAATGCGCATCGGAAGAATCTACGAATCTGTGGCAGGTGGACTTCAGTACTTCCGCATCCTCAGTGAAAGTCCAGCAATCGACTACATAACCTTTGATGAAGTGAGCGACCCATCAACAAGTATTTCAAGCTTGAGCAGTAACCGTCCATACTCATTACCTAGCGTCGACATTGACCGGGCTGATGTTGGATCGGTAGAAGTTAACTCATCGCCACTAATGGTCCGAGAGTTTGATTCTGAACTTTCCTACTCAGGCTTGATTGTCGCTGAGAAACTTTCTGTTGGTGGCACCATGATTCCAACTTCATTAGCCCGAATCATGACTCCCTTACAAACTTACGACGTCACTAAAAAGCGAATCGATAGCAGTGGAAATGCAATTATTACTACTCAGGAACGCCACGACATAACTGTTGGAATGCAAATCGACTTAAGCGGAGTGGGTTCAAGCCTTAATGGATTACACACAGTTACTGCAGTTTCAAGTCGCACATTCTCTTTCGAAACCAAGGCTGCAACTCTGGCTGAGACAATTGTTACTCCTTGGGGCGCTGCGGTTCATAAGGAAAAGGCAAGAATCACATACGCATCCTTAACTCCAGAAGTTTGCACGCTAGTTTCTGCGAAGAATCCGGCCATCATCCCGCAATCTAATTCGGGTGTTTGTGATATTGAAATATATTCAAGTGCCGCCAATGGTTACGAAGAGGTTTATGAGCTCGTCAGCTTGCAAATACTTATTCAAAAGAAGTCTTCGAAACCGCTGGATGTGAGCGCATCTAAGGTTTCGAAGAATGGCGTCACAATTAGTTGGAAGAAACCATTCACAACCGGTAAAGCCAAACTGGTTCGCTATGAGGTTTCTTTCTACCGTGCATCTAAGCCAAACCAAGTTCGGCTAACTCTTAAAGTTTCACCTTACAAATTGAAAGCCATAACTACAAAACTTGCAGTGAATATGCCTTACATCGTCAGAGTCCGTGCGATTTCTGCGGCTGGTAAATCAGACCCAAGTAAAGATGTCCGTTTCAAGACCAAAAAGAGGAAATAGCCGACTTGAATAACTACCTAATCAGTTGATTTAGTTAGCAATCTAATTAGTTGCAGGGTCGGTCACATCAAATGGGCCAGCCCACATGTCAAAGCCAGGCTCAATATCTGTTGTTGCATAGGTGCTGAGTGCAGTTCTAATATTTAATGCATTTGGATTAGGCAAGCAATCTCGCATGGTTCCGACTGTAAGTATTCCGTCCTCATCCAGATACAACCAAGCGGTGCATTGATCTCCAACTTCAAAACCACCTAGTTCAGATACTGTCATCTGAACACCTTCACTGGTTAGACACTCATCTACATCTGCAACGTAACTAAATTGCACCGCAGTTGTCCATTGTGTTGCTGCCCTTATTTGCATACTGAGTTGCGCACCAAGCCCGGAATCACGATTCCAAGCTTCACCAAAGCCGCAACCGTCGATGCCAAATACTTGTTTTGATTCCAGATCAATCACAAGATCCCAAAAGCCATCCATTGGCTCATATGAAGTGACTCTCATAGTTTTCAAATCACTTACAGGATTGTCCATCAGTTCGGTAACAAAATTAGCTGTCCACATCCGATATTTAGAATCATCACTCAAAGTGCCGAAATCTGGCACGATTGGATTTGTCAAAGTGTTTCTATAGTGCAGATTTGAAACATCAACTTCCTCGGCTTGTCGATCAGCAGCCAATTCGTTTCGAATTGTCCTTATCAAATCTCGATAAGCCGTAATTCGAGTTAGAACCACTGGCGCCTTTGTTGCACATTCATCTGCATTTCCAAATGAGACCACACCTAATAAGAAGTATGAACTATGTAATCTGCCGACAAAAGGTCCACCGGAATCCCCAAAACAAGCTGAGCTGTATGTGCCATTGGAATTCTTGCGATTCACACCAATTTGATATTTGGCATCAAAATCTCGGTATTCAGATTCAGCTTCAGAATTGAAAATTCCTTGCACTACCTTTCGCAGGAACTTTGCACTACGTTGCTTTTCGGTTTGACCCCATCCATAAAGAACAGGCTTTTGAGCCAACATTTTCTTGGCTTGCGCTTTAGTCGGTATCTTCAGATAGGCACTTGCACTTGCAGGGTTATATAAATCAATTAGCGCTAAGTCACCTGCAAGTGTGTTTGAGTCAAAGTCGTAATACCGCGAGGTGCGTGGCATAAGCACTTGGCCATGATCTGAACTAGCTGT
>JBIISC010000008.1:0-41597 GCA_044341215.1 Candidatus Nanopelagicales bacterium
ACTATTTTGCGTCTAAAGATGTGACGGTAATTCCTTTCGATCGATCCAAGATTGATATCGATAGCGAACTAGCCATCACAGAATTCTTGGAGCAAGAGAGACCGAGCCTTTTCTTACATATTGCGACAGGTCCGGTGGAGTGGGCGGAGAAGGTTGCAAAAATTTGTTACGACCTAAAAATACGTTTTCTCTTTACAAGCACAGTGAGTGTGTTTTCAGAAAACGGAAGTGGCCCCTACACAATCGATAGCGAACCTAATGCTGAAGATGACTATGGTAAATATAAAAGGGAATGTGAGACCAAAATTGCAGCGATTAATCCTGACGCTTACATAGTCAGATTAGGGTGGCAAATAGGACACTCAGCTGGATCTAACAATATGTTCGATTTCCTCGAAAGAACTATGGCCGAAAATGGATTCATTGAAGCGAGTGAAAAGTGGTTTCCTTCCTGCTCTTTCCTAGAAGATACTGCCGAGACCTTGTATGACATTGTCACTAATTTTCCCAGTGGTCTATATCTATTGAATAGCAATAAGAAAAGCTCCTTTTACGAAATCGTAAAAGGAATTGATAAAGTGAAGAATCGATGGAAGGTAACACCCGGTTCAAGTCTTGAGCGAGATGATCGTATGTTTGACGATCGAGTAAACGTTGTCAGCATTGAAGAAAAGCTTGGATTGTAATTCGCTTTGAACCTTTTTAATCTTTTTGAATCTTTGATTCAATCTAAAATAATTATACAGAGCTGCCTACCAGCTTCCGCCGCCTCCGCCGCCTCCGCCACCGCCTGAGCTACCTCCACCAGATCCACTGCCGGATGAAGATGGCGGAGTCATAGCGGCAGCAAACGCGTCATGACTTTGTTGAATTGAATGTTGTAAGCCAGCAATTGATCCGACGTAGATTCCTGAACTTTGGATTTCTTCTAGAGTGAGATCTGGAAAGTTTGCTAGCCAAGAATCTTCTAATTCAAAAATGATGGCAAGTGGCAATAAAGTTGCAAATATATTTCCAGTGGTCAATCCAGAACTCTGCGCAAACTTTCTGCGCAGTGCCCCTGAGTCGGTGTCCATGGCCTTTCTAAATCCGAGAAGGTAAGATAAAAACTCTGCAGACTTTGGAGTTTCAATTCTCGGTGTCTTGATTGCGGTGAAAATAAAACCAATCAACATTGCCAAAGCTACTGGCACTACAACTCCAAATATTTCCGGGAATGCGAGAGTGATGAGGCTGATCACAAAGAAAACAATGCTCAGCACTAAACCGATAACGAATGGAATCCGGGAACGAGATCCAGTTGCGTTTCGAATGCCAGATTTCTCTGCTTGCTCAACCAAAGAAGCCGAAATTTCTCTTGTTACTTGGGCAAGTTCTGAGTCGTAACCTTCGATTGTGACCTGGTTTGAATCTCTAAATAAAGTATTGAGTAGACCTTGTTCGAAATCTTCTGTCTTTGTGGAATTATCGATTCGCTTTACAACTATGTTTTCATCTTCATTCACGTGCAATTCCACGACACCACGAGTAGCTAGATCTAGAAGTGTCGCTGTTAAGGCTCTGGAATCAACTGAGCCTTTCCAAGCTGCTGCAATTTCTGCTACTTTTCCGGTTGGAGGTTCAAACTGTAAAACTTCAGATACTTTGCTGGTTTTAGTTCGAGTTATCCGTTTGCGCCAAGTGAAAATAATGAATGCGAAGACCCCGAAGCTAAGCAGACCACCAAGAGGTAGATTAGATTTTACGATTACAAACCATCTATCTGAGAACACTTCTAGTGGTCCCTCATCAATGACCTGTTTTATCTTTTGATCAAACATTGCCGAATCCATTTGCATCGAGATAGTCATCGCCTCGCCTGGTTGCATTACATCGGTTGTTGCCCATGCGCGCCTGGAACTAAGTGACCAGCACTGGGTTTCATTGTTCGGCGTTCCAACCATACAGTTTTCGGCTAATACGAGTGTGTTGTCTAATGACGGCAGGTTGATGTTCACAACCACTTGATTAATTGGGACTTGCCAACTGTTACCCACAACATCCCAATAGAAACTTATGTCACCAGCTTTGAGACCTGGATAATCTTTCACGTCGGATTCACTTAGTGGAAAGAGAGCGCCGCTAACGGTGTAATCAATGACGTAAGTGTGAACGCCTGAAACAAATACATCTGGATCACCAATCATCAATGATGCCCAATATCCGTCTTCGCTTTCAGAATACATTTCCACTTGCCCATCACGAGTGACGGAGTTGATGGAGATTGGGTGGACCCAGTAATCGCCAGAATCCAGTTTGTCCCTTAAGGGAATCTCACGAAATATTCCGTGTCTCTCCTCCATCCCAAAGTCATATGTGATGGTTTCAACAAAATTGACTTCACCATCAGAACGCAGATTCACATCTATTTCATATTCACTTACGTGCTCATGACCATTTGCAAATGATGCCGAACTCTGACTTGAAATCATCAGTAGCGCAGTTAAAACTGTTATGACTAGGCGGGAAAGTGATTTCATGTGTTCAAAGTACTCCTGCCGGCACTAACTATCAACAACATTAAACTTCATTTATGAATGAACTCCAGGAAGGCTCACAAAGCAATCATTTCAACATTCGCACGATTCTAAAAACAGGATCGATAGTTTTTGGGTTGAGTGCCTTATTGCTTGTTTGTCTGCCAAATCTATTCCTCGATCTTCTTGGTCTGGATGGCAATTTCGAACCACTTATTTGGTCAATGCGAATGATTGGCATCACTTTGGTGGCCCTCGCTGGCAACATGTGGATGAATTCTTCACAGACTGATATACGAAATCTTCGCCGAACTGCAATTGTTATGGCCATTAGCGCCACGAGTCTTGGAATTATCACGCTATTGATACCAACGACTTTGAATTGGTTTTCAATTGCTTATGCATTTGTTGGCTTTGGTTTTGGCTCGGCCTATCTTTTTGCGCTTTTATTGAAACGGTTTTGAGAATACATAAAATCTAGAACTTGACTAAGTTTGGATAGTGAATAAACCAAAAATTGTCATTATTGGAGCCGGGTTTGGTGGCTTAACTGCTGCCCGGAGCTTGAGAAATATTGCCGATGTTACTTTGGTTGATCGTCACAACTTTCAAACTTTCTTGCCACTTTTGTATCAAGTGGCCTCAGCAGGACTAGCAGCTGACCATGTGGTTCACCCGGTTAGAGGAGCACTTCGTAAGACTGATATTCAGTTTCGGATGGGTTCACCATTAGTTATTGATTACACAAATAAGACTGTGAAACTCGACTCTAGCGAATTGCTCTCATACGACTACTTGATTCTTGCACTTGGTTCTGTGACAAATGACTTTGGTATCAAGGGAGTTTCTGAGTTTTCACTTGGTATGAAGTCAGTCAATGAGGCTTTAAAGATCCGCGCAGACATAATGAGACGTTTTGAAGATCTATGTCGCTTCACGGATGACACGGAATTGTCAATCTCTGTTGTTGGAGGTGGACCAACGGGAATTGAGATGGCCGGAGCTATTGCTGAACTTAAACGTGGTCCATTGAAATCCGACAGCGCAAAAGCTGCGAAGAACATCCACATTCGAATAGTTGAAGCAGGACCAAGACTCCTACCGAGCTTCTCTGACAAACTTTCTGAACGTACGAAACGGGATTTAGAAAAACTTGGCGTTGAAGTAATTTTGAATGCTGGTGTGAAAGAAGTTAAAGCAGATACCTTGACTTTTGATAATGGTGTTGAAGTGTCATCTGAAATCACAATCTGGGCTGCTGGCGTAAAGGGCGAGCCAACACTAGATGTTCTGCAAATACCAATGCGAGATAACCGTGTAGTTGTTGATTCAACTTTAGAAGTCGAACACCGTCCAGACATATTCGCAATTGGCGATAGTGCCGGAGCCAAATCTGCCGATGGCAGATACCTTCCTATGGTTGCACCTGTTGCCATGCAACAAGCACGTTTCCTTGCTAAACACATTCAAAGAAAATTGCGAGCTGAACCAATTGTGGCTTTCAAATACAAAGACAAAGGCTCGATGGCCACCATTGGCCGGCACAAAGCGGTTGTGGAAGTTGGAAATTTCCGCATCGGTGGTGCCATTGCTTGGTATATATGGCTTTGGTTGCACTTGTTCTATTTAGTCGGTGGACGAAACAAATTGGGCACTATGGCCGAATGGACTTGGAACTATTTAACATTTGATCGCGGTAACCGCCATATTATTGATATTTCCTGATTACTGAAGCACTGTTCCCATAATCGTAATTCGGATACGATGAACAAGTGACTGAAGAACAAAAGTTTGAAGTAATCAAACGCTTACCAAACTCTGAAGTAGAGATCAGGCGTTACCACGAGTGCGCGTTAGCCGACGTGGTGGTAAACGCTGATTATCAAAATGCTGGCAGCATGGGTTTTCGCCCACTAGTTACCTATATTTCTCGGAATAACATTGCGATGACAGCTCCAGTTATTCAAGAGCCAAAAGATACTTCGTGGATAGTTTCGTTTGTGATGCCAGAGGGAATGAAAATTGAAAACATGCCAGTCCCGACCGACTCTAAAGTGAATTTACGAACCGTATCTGAGCACTTAGCTGCTGCTCTAACTTTCTCTGGTGTCACATCAGAGAACAAAGTTAAAAAAATGGAAGCTCAACTTAGATCCGCTTTAAAGGCAGCAAACATAGAAAGCAAAGGTGCGATTCGGATTGCACGTTTTGATCCACCTTGGAAACCAAGTTTTATGCGCAAGAATGAAGTTATTCTAGAAATCGTTAGTACTTAATCGGTAAATCAAATTCAACAAAAAGTTCGTGAACCGGCTTTCGATCTATGGCTGCAAACCCATAATAGGCAAGTGGCTGCGCCTTAGATTCAATATGCCACATTCCTAAATTGAACTTTAGCTTTATCATGTGATTAAAAGGCATATAACGAATCACAACAAGCAAATTAGGATCAACAAAAATCAACCTCTTGTTTGAAATTCCCATGTATTTGAATTTTCGATCATTAACTAAACAAATATAACTGAGAGTCTCATCTTCAATTAGGACTGAGGCAAATACTTGAAGTATTTGGTCGAGTTCATCTTCTTGCCTCAGAGTTCCTATTTGCACAAGCCAAAACTAGCGTTCAATCAGTGGTAATTAACGCGGTAAATCAAGATTTTTCAACTAACCTTGACACTAAACAAAGGAGAAACAATGGCATCTTCCACTCTAATCGCGATCCCAACCGAAAGACTCTCAGGGCTACGTCGTTACAACCTGATTGCAGGTGTCTTTCATTTGGTGCAGGCAATTGCCATTATTGCATTGTCGAACGATTTCGCACTTCCAGTATCTGCAAACTATTTGTTGGACGCTCCAGTTCCAGGTGCTCGTTTTGAAAGTGTTTTGCTATTCGAGTTTCCGATTGCAATTGGTGTAGCAATCTTTTCTCTCCTCAGTGCGCTCGCTCACCTCTGGATTGTTGGACCAGGTTTTAGTAGATATTCAAACAACTTAGCCAATAAGCGCAACATAGCTCGCTGGATTGAATATGCAATTTCTTCAACATTAATGATTGTTCTGATTTCGCTTATCAACGCGGTTTGGGATGTCGTTGGACTTGTTGCAATTGCTGGCGCAAATGTTTCCATGATTTTGTTTGGCTGGCTTCAAGAAAAATACGAAGAGCCAGGCAAAGGCAAAGGTGGATTACTTCCATTCTGGTTTGGTTGCATTGCCGGAATTGTTCCTTGGATTGCAATGTTCTTATTGCTCTTCTCACCAGGCAGCAGCTCTGAAGCACCAGGTTTCGTTTATGGAATTGTCTTCACCTTGTTTATGTTTTTCAATTCCTTCGCACTAGTGCAGTGGTTGCAATATAAAGAGGTAGGACGCTGGAAGGATTACTTAGTTGGTGAGCGCACATACATCACACTTTCCTTCGTTGCTAAATCAGCACTCGCTTGGCAGATCTTTGCGGGAGTCCTCGCAACAAGTTCTTTATAGGAAGTTTTATGGCTCGGGAAGCAAAAGTTAAGAACGGTTTTGCGCCAAGAATTTGCGTGGTTTGCGGGCTACCATTCGAATGGCGTAAGAAGTGGGAACGGGATTGGGCAACAGTTAAATACTGCTCGGACCGGTGCAAGAAGAATAAATGACTTTCTCACGAATCATATATGTGCCGTTTGATCATCTAAATGAGAATTTTGGTTCGCTGAAGAATGCAAATCCAAAAACCGATGTGATTACGCTAATCGAAAGTCAACGAATGTTGATTGGTCGGCCGTGGCACAAAGAGCGCTTGTTTTTTCTAGTCTCAAGCGCCCGGCACTTTGCAAAAGGCTTGGAATCTAAAGGTTTCACTGTCAAGTATCTCAAAGCTGCCACCACCATTGATGGACTAAAAGCAGTGCAAGCTGAGTTTGGTGAATTACCTATTGAATGCGCAGAACCATCATCCTTTAGACAGTTCAACGACTTAAGTGCTTTTGGTGTCCAGTTCGTTGAAAATGATTTCTTCCTTACTTCACGCACCTTGTTCACAAGTTGGGCTGAAAAACAGAAGTCTTACTTGATGGAGAATTTCTATCGTGGCCAACGTCAGCGGTTGAACATTTTGATGGAAAATGGCAAACCGGTAGGTGAGCGGTGGAATTACGATGCCGAAAATCGTTTACCACCACCAAAGAACTATGAATGGCCTGAATATCTTGAACATAATCGAGATGAAATAGATCTAGAAGTCGCAAGGGAACTTGGACATATTCCAACTAAAACCTGGGCGACAACTCGTGAAGGTGCCTTGCGGCAACTAGAAAACTTCATCAAGAATCACTTAAACGGTTTTGGTCCTTATGAAGATGCAATCGCAAAAGACAACTGGGCTTTGCACCACTCACTACTAAGTCCTTATCTAAACAACGGACTTCTGCATGCCAGTGAAGTTGTTGAGCGAGTTGTAAAAGCGTTTGAGGCAGGGAAAGCTCCAATCGAATCTGTGGAAGCATTCGTTCGGCAAGTAATCGGTTGGCGCGAATATATAAACGGCATGTATTGGTTTTTGGGTGAGGAATATCGAAACCAGAATCATTTAGGCGCAAACCGAAATCTATTGCCACTCTTTTCTGATTCAACCAAAACTGAAATGAATTGTGTGAAGTCAGTTGTAGCAGATGTTGAAGCACGGGCCTGGGTGCATCACATTCCACGATTAATGGTGTTGAGCAATCTCGCATTAATCACCGGTGTTAATCCGCAAGAATTTCTAGATTGGATGCGCGAACAATTCATTGATGCGGCCGATTGGGTAATGGTGCCAAACATCATTGGAATGGGTGTTCACGCTGACGGCGGAAAGATGATGACTAAACCATATGCAGCTGGTGGTGCCTATTTAAATCGAATGACGCAGTCGTGCAAAGGTTGCAAATATGATCCAAAACTTCGAGTTGGCGAAAACGCTTGCCCGTTCACAACCCTCTACTGGGATTTCCTCGACCGGCATAAGGATCAATTTGCAAAGAATCACCGAATGAGCCAGCAAGTAAACGGTCTAAAACGGTTGAGCGATTTGTCCGAATTGAGAGTGCGTGCTCGTGAAGTGCTCGATGGTTTGAGTGCCGGAACCATTTAATTTATAAAAAATTCACTAAAAACAGCCATTTTCGAGTTGCCTATTTTGGTGACTACCTATTGGCTTTGCCCATGAAATTCAACCTACTTTGGGCAAAACGAGGCTTGCGGGCTTCAGTTGTTGCCAGCCTTGTTCTTGCAAGTGCAGCTTTTGTTTCTCCTGCTCAGGCAGATGAAGTTGAAACTTGTGACGACCAAGTGGCAACCATAGTTTCTTCTGACCGAGTGATTTATGGAACTTCGGGTGTTGACGTAATTGTTGTGCAAGGTGAAGGTCGCCATCGAGTATTGGCTTACCAAGGTGCTGACGTAATCTGTGGATCTGATAGCAAAGACAGAATTAATGGTGGAGCCGGTCCTGACACTATTTTTGGTGAAGGCGCAAATGATTTTCTAATTGGCGGAACTGGCCGAGACATGATTATGGCTGGACCTGGTGATGATCAAGTTGATGGCGGACCTGCACGAGATGCCATCAATGGCGAGGCTGGTGCAGACACAATTGATTCCGGAATTGGAATCAACTTCTGTGCAGGTGACCTAAGCGACACTTTAACTGGCGACTGCACAATCGATCAGATAGCGCCATCTGTTTATGATGTGAACATCCCAGAAACAGTTGAAGCTGGTTCTACTGCGGTGTTTAGTTGGAAAACTTCTGACGCATCAGGTGTTTATTACACTGGCGGTTACCTTGGTGGAACAAATGGTTGGATAACCGAATGGTGTGGCTTCCCAGTTGAACCTCAACTAGTTTCTGGAAACAAGTTTGATGGAACTTATGAAGCTGAATGCAACATTCCTGTAGATGCGGTTGATGAAACTTATTCATTTTTTGTGATTTCATCTGATGTGGTTAGCCAAGCAACATATGTTTCTTTTGATTTTCAGGTTACCGGCGGTGTAGCTGACAACGATGCACCTGTTTTAGTTTCGCTTGACGCACCAGAAAGTGTTGTCGCAGGAGAGACTTTCAAACTGAGCTATGAATTGACCGACGAAAGTGGTGTGGAATCTGTTTACGCCTACATTTCTAGCGCACGGCACTTCGCGGACATCACCACTGGTTTGCTACTTGTCGAGTCAATCGACTTTCCATCCAACCCCATCACTGGAGATAGATTCAACGGAGTTTGGGAGCAGAATTTCAGAATGATGGAATATGCGCCAGCTGGCACCTACACAGTCTGGTACGGAGCCATTGATATCTACGGCAACAAGGTTTTCACCTCTAGCTCCACGTTTACTTACCTGGGATAGCAGCGAACCAGTAAGTTCCGGATCTGCAACGATTTGAGGATCCGCGCACAAGAAGTTCTCGATGGATTGAGCGCAGGAACGATCTGATTAGCAAGAAATTCATCAAAAATGGCCATTTTCGAGTTGCCTATTTTGGTGACTTGCTATTGGCTTTGCCCATGAAATTAAACCCAATTTGGGCAAAACGAGGCTTGCGGGCTTCAGTTGTTGCCAGCCTTGTTCTTGCAAGTGCAGCTTTTGTTTCTCCTGCTCAGGCAGATGAAGTTGAAACTTGTGACGACCAAGTGGCAACCATTGTTTCTTCTGACCGAGTGATCTATGGAACTTCGGGTGTTGACGTAATTGTTGTTGAAGGTGAAGGCCGGCACAAAGTCCTTGCAGGCAAAGGTGCTGACGTAATTTGTGGTTCTGAATCTAAAGACAGAATAAATGGTGGCGCTGGACCAGATACCATTTTTGGTGAAGGCAATGATGATTTCCTCATTGGTGGCAGTGGTCGAGACATGATTATGGCTGGACCTGGCGATGACCAAGTTAATGGCGGTCCGGCTCGCGATGCAATCAATGGTCAAGAAGGCGTAGACACTATTGATTCAGGTATCGGCCTCAATTACTGCGCAGGTGATTTACAAGATGTAGTGACCGGTGAATGTGTAATTGATGAAACTGCACCAACAATTTATGACGTAAGTTTTCCAGCAATTGTAGAAGCAGGTTCAACAGCCATTTTCAGCTGGAAATCAGATGATGCTTTAGGAATTTCTTACACTGGCGCTTACTTTGGAAGCATCTATGGTTGGGTTGCCGGCTGGTGTGATGGATTCACTAGCCAAGGTGTGCTTGTAGATGGCGATTCGCGATCAGGAACTTATCAAGTTGAATGTGTGATTCCACAAACTGCCGTCAATGGCACCTACACAATTTTCCTTTTGTCAAACGATTTAGTCGGCAACACAACTTGGGGATCGACTGATAATGAATTCGAAGTTGTTTCGGGCATTACAGATAGTGCATACCCAAACTTGGTTTCACTTTCTAGCCCAGAAACAGTTGGTAATGGCGAACTCATTACTTTAAATTTTGAATTGACTGACGAAAGCGGAGTGTCATCGGTCTATGCGTACATTGCAGGTCCCGACGGCTTTATTGTTGACCTAACAACAGGTTTGCTTTGGGCTGAATCAATTGATTGGTACGAAGCTCCGATCTCTGGGGATACATTCAATGGTGTATGGCAGTTGACCTATCGAATGATGGAATACGCACCAGCTGGTACTTACAATATTTGGTACGGGGTTAGTGATATTTACGGTAACCGTTCTTTCAGTACCCAAGGGCCAACATTTGAGTACCTAGGGTAGTTGAATCTTCAAATTTCGTAATCCTGCAACGATTTAGGGCTCTAAGCCAATATTGCAACGATTTGAGGCGCAATTTTGAGAAATTACTCTCATTTATGCGTGAAAAAGTAGCACTTGCACAATTTTGCAGACAAAATTGCCCTGTTCGCGACGTCGCGAACCGTACTTCCAGTGAGTGGCTGTACGTTTAGAAGGAGTGTTCATGAACCACCTTTCACAGTTGCTGTCTGACAATCAGTTCAGCATTGTTTACAACATGCTTTCACTAGGTTTGGCAAGCATGCTTTTCACCTCACTGTTCCTGTTCGTCTCACGTGATCGAGTTCTACCTCGTTACCGCATGGCAGTTACAGTTTCAGCGACAGTTACAGCAATTGCTGCCTACCACTACTTCCGTATGTTTGATTCTTTCAATCACGCATTCGCAGGTATGGAAAACAACCCATACGCATACAACGTTGGGTACCGTTACGTTGACTGGCTACTAACAGTTCCATTGTTGCTAGTTGAAACTGTTGCAGTTCTTGCAATTGGCCGCCTACTTCAGAAGAAGCTTCTGAACACATTGGTACCAGCAGCTGCAGCAATGATTCTCTTGGGTTACCCAGGCGATGCAAGATTGGATCTATTTGGAATCAGTGCACCAGTATGGGGCGCTCTTTCAACAATTCCATTCCTATACATTCTTTACATCCTATTTGGTGAACTAACAAAGAGCTTGGAACGTCAATCAGAACAAGTTCGCGCAACAGTTAAGAATCTTCGGATCTTGCTTATTGCAACTTGGGGCGTTTACCCAATCACATTCATCATGGCGATGAATGCTGAAGGTTGGGATGCAGGCGCATTTGTTAACCGCGAAGTTGGTTACACAATTGCAGACGTACTTGCTAAGTGTGCATACGGTTTGATCATCTTCAAGATTGCACGTATGAAGTCCGCAGAAGACAGCAAAGAATTTGCTGAATCTGAATACCGCGACTAAATAAACACTAGAAAATGGAGCAGCCTAAAAGCTGCTCCATTTTCGTTTATAGAGAAAAAAATTATCAATTAGGGCACACTTGCATCATGGTTAAAAAAGCTCTCGTCACAGGTGCCACCGGGTATGTTGGTGGTCGATTAGTTACGCAATTACTAACTGAAGGTTTTGATGTTCGCGTAATGGCTCGTCATCCAGAAAAGATGCGAGATTACCCTTGGATTTCACAGGTTGAAGTAGTTCAAGGAGACGCCGAGGATGCTCCGTCTCTCCACAAAGTTCTAAGTGGTATTGAAATCGCCTATTACATGTTGCATTCACTTTCTGAACATGATGGTTACGAAACTATTGAAACTCGCATGGCAACAAATTTTGGCAAGGTGGCTAAAGAATCCGGAGTGAAACGGATTGTCTATCTTGGCGGTATATCTCCAGCAAATTCAAAATTAAGTATCCACCTTGAGTCTCGAAGAAACACAGGCGAGATCTTGCGAAACTCTGGGGTTCCAACAACCGAACTTCGCGCAGCAATAATCCTTGGATCCGGTAGTGCTAGTTTCGAAATGCTTCGCTATTTGACTGAGCGCTTGCCATTCATGATCACACCTAAATGGTTAAACAATCGAGTTCAGCCAATAGCAATTCGCGACGTATTGCACTACTTGGTTAAAGCTGGCCAAGAGACAACAGATCAAAGCCATATTGGTGACATCGGTGGACCAGATGTCATGTATTACAAAGAAATGATGCAGCGCTATGCAAAAGTCGCGGGACTTCGTCCTCGCACAATCGTCACGGTTCCAGTATTAACCCCAAGGCTTTCCTCGCACTGGGTTTCTCTCGTAACACCAGTACCGCGCCGACTCGCACTTCCACTCGTTGACTCGCTTGTGAACGAAGTTGTGGTGAGTGAAGAACTTGATGTTAGAAAATTCCTACCAGAACCAGAAAATGGTTTACTAGATTTCAACACAGCAGTTGAATATGCACTCAACAAGGTGCGAAACCAGGATGTTCAAACCAGGTGGTCTTCCGCATCTGTTCCAGGTGCACCGAGTGAGCCACTACCAACAGACCCTGATTGGTCAGGTGGAAGTTTGTATGTTGACTTGCGCGAACAAGAAACAACTGCAACCCCAGAAAATCTATGGAAAGTCATTGAAGGCATTGGTGGCAAGAACGGCTACTACTCATTGCCCTTCTTATGGGAAATCCGTGGCTTATTCGACCGCTTAATTGGCGGGGTGGGCCTTCGTCGAGGAAGGCGAGACCCTGAACATCTTTATGTTGGCGAGACGGTGGATTTTTGGCGGGTTGAGCAATGCGATCGCGGACAACTACTACGACTTCGTGCTGAAATGAAACTTCCTGGGCTTGCATGGCTTGAATTAATAGTTGATCACACCGAAAACGGAAAAACCTTATTCCGCCAACGTGCAACCTACCGTCCATCCGGCTTGTTTGGCCACATCTACTGGTGGGCAGTCGCACCATTTCATGTGTTTGTTTTTGGATTCATGGTCAAACGAATACCCGCAGCGGCAGAAAAGCTTTAGTTAAGTTTCTTTTGCATTGAAAGCCGGGTCACTTCATAGCCTTCGGTCTCGTAAAGCTTTTGTGCAACTTTATTGAACCCGAAAACTGAAAGACCGATTACATTTCCACCTTTTGCGCGGATGTGCGCTTCAATAGCTTGCATAGTCTCGCGCCCAAAACCTCGTCCGCGATATTTCTCAAATACTTCAATGTCGTAGATGAACCATTCAGAATTCTTTTCGTTCAGCCAAACATAGCCGACATGATCTTCAGCCTTCATCACATCAAAGACAAAATTGCCAGGTGTGAGTTTCCCATCAGGCATTAGTTCTTTGATGTTTTCTTGGACATTTTCGTCGGCAGCTGCTTCAGAAGTGCCAGCCCGAATCATTTCCTCGCGGTAGGCCTTCCAGATTTGCGCTTTCCACTTGTCGTACGAAGCTGGAGGCATTTCAACTAATTTGACCATTGTGCAAACATTATCTATTTCAACGAGAGTTAGCCAAACATTTGACTTTCTAGAGACCCGCCTATGCCACGCATTGCTCTAGTGTGTTCCACAAAAGTTTCTATCTAGACGTAAGCCCTTAAAACTCAATTTGAGAGTCCCACAAGCGTAAATCCTAGGTTGCTTTTCGGAGTACTCTTGGCCAAAATAGATTTGGGATCTAGCCCAGTCACGGAGGCATAAATGAGTTCAATCAAAAAATCTACTCTTTCAAAAATAATAGTAGTTTTCCTAATGTGCGCAGGCATTCAAATTGCACCCGCTTCAGCAGCTGAAGTTGATTATTTTGATATAACCCCCGGCGACATAATCGCTGGGAATGCGGTGATTATTAGTCTGCAAATTAGTGATTGTTCCGTTGCACCAACAAATCTTGTATTGCGAGTAGAAAATTCTGGGCTCAATGTAAACGTGAAAATGAAGAGCTCCGACTTTGAAGGAAAACTGGTAAACAACACGTATCTCGCAGTGTGGCAATACCGAGGCAGCAAAAATCGAGGTGCAAAGGTTGGCGATTTCAGTGCAAGAGTTACTGGAAGCACCGGATGCGTAGCGGAACTTGCTCCAGAAATTGCGTCTGAAGATGAAGCTTATGTTTACCCAAAGAGTCAAAGCTTCGATCGATTAGAGATTCGAAGCTCAAATGCCTTCCCTTCCCTAGATGGAATCAAGGTTTATTGGAGCAAAGCAATCGATGCTGTTAAGTACAAGGTTCAATACGCTGAAAGCGGGAGTGGAAATTGGCAATCTACTGGCTTTACCAATGGCACATATATGTTGTTGCGAAATGGCATAGAAGTGGATTTCAATAAAATGTATGACATCCGTGTTCAAGCAATTGATAGAAAGAACAGTTTTGTGGACGCCTCGAACGTTAATGGAGAAAGATCCGCTGTATCACGTGCACACTCATGGACATCTGAAGTTGGAGATCCGGATAAAACTGAAAAGACAGTCTTTAGTTCTTCATCAGACGTCCAGTTCAATCTTGAAATTGAAAACTGCTTAGATCCCTATGGATACGAAAATGGTTCAAGTTTCGTAGGTGACGTTTGGGCTGGTTCACTCACTGCAGGTCGAGATTGGAGCGGATATAGCATTAATGAGTGGGGTAGTGCAGGAATTTTCACAAACTATACGTATTCATATAGTGATTCAAAAGTTTCAGTCAGCTGGCAATTGGATGCTGATCTAGATCCTAACTTCTACACCCAGGGCCAATATCTAATGGGTTGTGCGCAAGATGATTGGACTGTTTCGACTTCATATCCATTTAGTGAATACACCCAATTTTCGATTTCTGAAGGTGGTTTAGTTTCTCCACCTGATGCCAATTCGATTGCGAGATCATACAAAGGGAGTGCAAACTCAATAAATTTCAAGTGGGAATCACCAAGCAATACTGAGGATGGCCCATTCACTTACAAGATTTATTCGTACACCAACTATGACGATCGTGGAACTTGGAAACTTCTAAAAACCACGACAGCGAGGAATTTTCTTTACAAGGGCCTAAAGTCTTCATGGGAATACTCGCTAGCAGTGGAAGTCTCAAACGATGGTGGAACATCAGTATTCGGCATGTATGGGGACACGCTTCCAACTATGACAAAAATTGGAAGTTCGCTCAGCAATTTGCAGATAGCGCAACTCATCGGAATTCCAAAGGCAGCTAAAGCTAAGTTCAAGTTTAAGCTCGAAAAAATCAAATATGTTAAAAACACTTGTTCTATCAAGAAAAAGAAACTTGTTTTCTCAAAGAATATTGGCCTGTGTTTGATGAATGCCACCTGGACTGAAAGTGGGCAGGACTTCGGCAGCGAGATTTACATATGGTCGCATAAGTAATTACTAACGAACAATACGGGCCACTCAAAAAGAGTGGCCCGTATTGTTTAAGGGTAAAGTCCACGTAAACGATGGGCCTCAGCAACTCGATCCACGCCAATCATTAATGCCGCATCACGCCAAGTGACTTTCTTTTCGGCAGACATGGTTTCAACGTCATTGATGGCGCGAGTCATGATGCTGGAGAGGTTTTCTTTAACTTCATCGGCAGACCAGAAGTAGTTTTGGTTATCTTGTACCCATTCGAAGTAAGAGACCACAACACCACCGGCATTTGCCAAGATGTCTGGCACGACGAGGATTCCCATATCGTTGAGGACTCTGTCACCACCGGAAGTTGTAGGGGCGTTAGCACCTTCAACCACAATCTTGGCTTTGATTTTTGTTGCGTTCTCATCGGTGATTGCATCGGCTAGTGCAGCAGGGATTAATACATCAGCATCGAATTCGAGGAGTTCGTCGTTTGTTATTCTTTCTGTTCCTGGTGCATCTAGATTGCCATTAGCTTTGTAGTGATTCCAAAGATCTGCCACGCTCTTGAAGCCAGTGACACCTCCTTGAACGTCACTGATTGCAACAATTTTCAGACCGAAGTTTTCTAATGCAACAGCTGTCCAATAACCGACCTTGCCGAATCCTTGAATTGCTACTCGAGCATTTTTTGGGTCAATGCCGCGTGATTTGAGGGCGGCCATAGTTGCGATGGCAACGCCATCGCCAGTTGCAGATGTGCGACCGAGTGAACCACCTAAAACAATTGGTTTGCCGGTAACAACACCAGGGACTGAGAATCCTGCGTTCACAGAATACGTGTCCATCATCCATGCCATGTTGCGTTCGTCAGTTCCCATATCTGGAGCTGGAATATCTTTTTCAGGTCCGATGATTGGCAAAATTTCTGATGTGTAACGACGGGTGAGTCTTTCGTTTTCTGACAAAGACAGTGTGTGTGGATCTACTGCAATGCCGCCTTTGGCACCACCGTATGGAAGATTTGCAAGTGCACACTTCCAAGTCATCAACATTGCAAGTGCAACTGTTTCTTCTAGGTCAATCGTTGGGTGATAACGAACCCCACCTTTTGAAGGACCACGTGTGGTTGAGTATTGAACGCGGAAACCTTTATAGATTTCAACGTTCCCGTTGTCTTTGCGAAGTGGAACCGCAATTTGAAGAATGCGGCGGGGAGTGGAAAGGGTTAGCCACTCATTTTCAGATAGTTTTAGTAAATCAACCGTGCGTCTTAACTGGGCACGAGCAGTATCTAGTGCTGACTCCGTTGTCATAACTTGAGCGTACGCCTAGGCGGATAGCCGAGCAAGTTGGAACTATGAGATTTTGGAAGTTCTTTTCTGTTTACAAGTCTTTCTTGTTTTTCTCTGCGGTGGTAACCATCGCGGTGCCAAGTACAAATGCCAAAGCTGGTGAGTATGGGTAGAGCCAATCCGGCATATTTAGGTTCATCTGCTCATAAACATTGATTCGAAAGATCCAGTGGCAGGCCAAATCAATAAACCCAAAGACGATTACTCCGATACCTGCGCTGCGCATCTATTTCCTTTCAAGAATGACTAGTGCGAACAATGCCATTTAGCCTGGATTTTCTGTGGATAAAATGGGTGTATTCCACATTATGAACCCGATTTATACGCGTAAATGTCCGAATTGAGGCTAATTTAAGCAAAAATGGAGTAGCCAAATTACCTAGCCAGCGTCTACCTTCTGCCAAATGTTGAGTCGTAAAACTGGGATAACCATCGTGGCCTTTGTGGTCACAATCTCTTTAAGTTTTCTCGGCTCATCCTCAGTTTCAGCCCATGATGGTGTCATTTGCCGTTCATCAAATTGGAACTGCGATGGAGATCTTGGATACAACCCAAACCGCACGTATTGGAGTCAATACACCGGTCATAATTGCACTAACTATGTCGCTTTCCGCATGATCCGCAATGGAGCACCAAAGAATTTTGGTCCTTTTAACGGCAATGCAACTGTTTGGGATGACTACTTCAAGAGCCGCGGATACAAGGTGAACCAAAAACCAAAAGTTGGTGCCATTGCACAATGGAACAGTTGGGAATTCGGTTCAGGCGGTGGACACGTTGCGTACGTGGACAAAGTTGGTGACGACTGGATCATTATTGACGAAGATGCTTGGGGCGGGTCGAACTCTCGCCGAAAAATATACATGCACGACTCAAACTGGCCAGGCCGCTTTATCCATATGGAAAAGAAGTAGCGCTAGTCCGCAACTACTTGTTCAAGAAAAATAACAAAATCATCATCCGCTTGTTCTACTTTAACGGTTAATTCTTCAGAACCTAAAACTTCTATTTCTTGTAATGAGGCGCGCTTAGCTGTTGCACCTGAAATCTTAATTACCAAAATACTTGATTCCGAATTTGCTAGTACTTGAATAGTTGTTTTGCTATCGCGAGCTGACTGAATAATACGTTTGAGTTCGCCTAGAAGACGGTCATCGATTTCGATTAGACGACCTTGATCTCGCACTGTCAAAACTTTGATGTTGACTTCCTGCGCAACAGCATGTCGAACTATCTCTAGTGCCGCCTTTGAAAACCCACCTGAAGTTTTTGGGTCTACTTGGATGATTGCTCGGATTAAGCCGTCCAGCCGCAACAAAGCGTTCTTGTTAGCGGTTGAAACTTTTTCTTCTTTGGAAACATCTTGTAAAACCTGAGTAGCTTTGATTATTGCAGTATCAAGTTCCTTGGCTAAATCCGAAACTGCAGTTGCAGCAGCTCGTTCACGAATTTCAGTCTGGCTCAAGTCTTCTGATTCTCTAAGCCGTTCCTGACCTCGAATCACACCGTATAAAGCGGCAGCAGCAAATAATGGCAACACGTAAGAAGTGTTTAAAGAGGAAATCGCTGTTTGAGAAGTTTCCGGATCAATTTGCGTGCGAAACGCAATTAAACCAAATAACCATGGCAATCCTGCTGACCACCATTTTAATGAATCCACCCAAGTTAATATTGAGACTAAGGCAAATCCTGCGGTGAGGCTATTAATTGCAAGGATGTCGATCAGACTAGTTCCGCTAACCGCAAAGAATGTTGTCACGCCGTGTATAAATGCAATTCCACAAGCCATAAGCACATAGAACCTATTAAGAGGCAGCTTCTTCCAATTTACAAACACTGCGAAAGCCGCGAGTAAAAGAGTAGTAAATCCTGCAATCCTTTCCGCGGGATTCGTCTGTACCATTAAAGATAGTGGAAACAAAAAACCGCCGACGGCGTTGCTAACATTGATAGTGGAGACTGCAGTTCTAATTACATCGGTTGCACCGAGATTACGGCTGGTTTGTTGCCGCATCATTAATGCAATTGATATTTCCACACCGTTAATCCGGCGAAATAACTTTCCATTGATTTCATCAAGCGTTTCCTTGATGACAATTCCTTCGCCAATCCCTGAATTGTGAGCGCTTGTGGAGTCTTTACCGTTGTGGAATAGCTCAATTCGCAAGATTCCATAAATCAATGTTGCTTTTGGCGTTATTTTTGTAGCTCCAGTGTGGCGTTGGAAATTTCGACTCAGTTCAATGATTACAGAGCGTAAAGCAGCATAAACATTCGGCGGGATTCCAGTTCCCGCGCCAGAGATGTTTAAGTCAATTTGTATTTGGACTTGTTCTTGGACCTCAGCCATAAGATCAGAAAAAATTGGTTCAGTGCTGTTGGGTTTAGCTATTGTCTCGCGCCGCGAATTAATTTGTTTCTTTAATTCCTTGAAATCCAAATCTTTGGAATCTAAAACTGATCTGATGTCGTTCAGTACAGTTTCGTGAGTGTGAATCAGAAGTTCTCGCCAAGTTCGAGTCCGTTCCTGGAGGGCAATAGCTGACTCACGACTTTCAGAAAGTCGTTGGTTCAGAATATCGCGAGACTTTACATATTCAAGTTGCTTGTACCAAGAGTGGTAGAACCAAAATGCTACGACGAGCAATTGAACAACTGAAAATGTTCGTATTGGCACTTCATTTACAAAAAACTTAGTTGGAATACCAACCTTTATAATCATTACAGTTAGGTGAATTACGTTCACGACGACCAAAGTTGGTATCCACTTTTTTGGAAGAGTTGAAATTCCTAGAATCACTGATAAGAAAATGCCAGGTGCGCTGGCTGCGATAATGTCAATTGTGGGACCAAAGAAAGTCAGTGTATTACTGGTTACAAAGAAAGAACTTAGAGCGAGAGCTGGTGAAATATTACGGCGTCGAAGCATCGCAGATGATAGAAGTAGTACATAGGAAGTTAGGACTAAGCAAAAATGGATTGCACTGCGATTAGGAAGATAGAATAGAAATATAAAATTATATGGAATCACATATAGACCAGCAATGACTAAAGTTGTAAGACGTGCAGTAGATACAACCGAAGCTAACTCAGGTGAATTAATAAATGTGTATTTCTTCAAGGCAGCAAACCCTCTTGGACTGCTTGCTTATACAAATCAGTTTTTGTTGAAACTGGCTTTCCGGCTTTTGTGTATTTCTCACGAACGCGTTTGATGTATTCGCTTGCAGTTCCAGGCTGCACATTCATTTTTCGTGCCACAGCTTCAAGTTTTAGGCCCGATGCATAAAGCACCATGGCTTCACGCTCTCTTGCTGAAAGTGCAACAGATAGTGTGTCGCTATAAAGAATTGCAGCTAAGTCTCTAGATATTGATTGCTCACCTCTTAAGGTCGCATCTACACATTCAAGGAAATCTTCCTGGTTTGCATTTTTAGAAACAAATCCAAGCGCACCAGCGATTAGCGAACTTCGAACTACTGCAGGATCTGCAAGTGCACTAATAATCAAAATAGGACTGCCACATTCAATCAAGTCCAGTGTGTTTTGAATTGGTGCACGATTATCACCAAGGTCTAGATCTAAAATTACACAGTCCACGTGGTTTGCTTTCATCGTTTCCATAGCTTGAGTAACTGATTTACCCTCGTAGACAATGTTGGCTTCTGGGTATTGGCCAAGAAGCCGTTCAATAAGTGCAGCTCTAACTATTGGGTGGTCTTCAAGTATTGCAAATGTAGGTTTGGGATTAGTGACCGTCATAGGTCAAGCCTAGAGAGATTACTCATGTGTTTTATCCTGCATTGTCCCCACTTTATGGACTAGTTGTCACTAAAGAATTAAAGAACAGCCTTTGCCAGCCACAGCTCTGCCATGAGCTTATGTCCAAGGGCTGAGGGGTGAATGCCGTCGTCAGCCAGCTCTTCAATCGCGTGCTTCCCGATTAGACCATTCAGATATTCATCGAACGGAACAAGTTTCGCGTTGTATTTCTTTGCAAGGTTATGTACCACTTCGATTTTTGGATCTAAGTCTTCCCGCCAAGTCTTCATTTCAGGATTAACGTGAAGTAAAAAAGGTTCACACAAAACAAACTCTGGGTTGCAGGCGATTTTGGTTTTTGCCAGCACTTCATCGAAGTTTCTTTCAAAATCTTCAATACTTGTTATGTCGTTATCGTCATAACGACGCCAAGTGTCGTTAATTCCAATTGCTATTGATACTCGAGTTGGATTATGCGCCAGTACGTCTTGGTCCCATCGTGCAATTAAATCCACAAGTCGATGGCCACTCGTGCCAACATTGATTATGTTTCCATCAAGTTTGCCGCTGTTTGCAATATCTCTAACATATCCATCGCCAAAAGGAGGAAGTTCTATGCGACCACAATCTGTGACGCTATCTCCGATAAATACAGTTGTCTGTTTCATAATTCTTTCTTATTCTGGCATGTTTGCAGTTGCGGACCAAGCTGGACCAAGCTCTAAAAAGTGTGAATTTGTCTTTATGTTGAATGCATCCATGTTGTAAACCTTTTTGGTTTTGCGATCCGCAACCATCAGGTTGTATCCACCCTTCCAGTAATTCTTGTAAGGAATCGGGCAGGTTGAAACATAGAAAATAAAGCGTTTAGCAGCCTTATATGGATATGGATCAGAGTTGTCACAATAATCTTCACCAAAGAAAAGTGGAATAGCTTTATCACCGTTGTAATAGCCCATCAATATGTGGTCATGACGATTTGATTGGACTTCGGTGAACAGAAACTTGTTCATATTTGCATTTATCGGGTAATACGCGGTAGTGATTCCACGATTCCAGATTTTGCTTTCAATGCCTGCTTGATTTCGCAGCCAGATAGATCCTTGCCGTTCGAAAATTAGTCCCAGCCCATCGGAAGTGAAATAAGGCATTGAGGATTCCGGCAAACCTTCGGTAAGTAATTGTTTATCTGTTCCGTCCATTTCAATGGTTGCCATCACGCCGTCTTCTTTATATGTAACCGTGTGACCATTTGGCGAAAACTTTGGATCTTCATCTCGTTTGTTGTTTGGTCCAGTTAGATTGATCGGGTCAGCCCACTTGGTTCCATCCCAATGGGAGACAAATACATCCCATTCGTTTTCAACAAGTCCTGTGGCAGTTCCCATAAAGGTGATTTCGGTGCCTGCTGGATTTGGATGAATGTTGAGTGGTGATTTTGCACTTGTCCACAATTTATCTATGCGCACCAATCTTCCAGTTGCAAGATCTAATTCGTACCCCTTCGATTTCCAATCACCATATTGGCCATATCGATGATAAAAGAGTTTTCCGGTCAAACCCAGAGCAGCTACCTTTGGGGAAACCGCGGGAATTGAGACTGCCTGAGATGGGGCCAGACTGGTGCTTAGTCCCAGAAATAGGGCTATAGCTGTGCTGGCGCATAACAACTTGGTTTCAGTACGCATAGAACTCCAACCTATACCTTGACAAGCACTATTCCTCGTGTAAGTTACCCTAACACAAAGGCAATAGGAACGTTAACACTCTTGGCTAATCCAAGGTGCCTAGTTGCTGGGAGAGAGGAATAAATGAAGAAAAAAAGCCTTCTAGCCGGTCTTTTAGCAAGCGCGTTGCTTGTAACCGGTCTGATTAGTGCAAACGTGGCTTCGGCTACAAATCGCGAAATCACAATGTGGGTTGGAACTAGCAACGCTAGCCAGCTTAGATTTTTTAATGCAGCAGCAAGCCGCATTGAAAACAAACACCCAGGTTTGACAGTCACAATCGTTGGCGGTCAAGACATGGAAGTAACTCTTGCAGCAATTAACGCTGGTAATGGTCCAGATATTTCTATGGCCAGTGGCACTGGAAACGTTGGATGGTTCTGTGGAACTGGCGCTTGGAAGAACTTGAACAAATACATCAAGGGATCTAATGGAATCAATCTAAAGAAAACTTTCAGCCCTGCTGCCTTGAACGGAATTGCCTCAGAAGGCAATCACTGTGCATTGCCATTCAGCTCTGAAATTTTCGGCTTCTTCTACAACAAAGATTTGTTTAAAGAAGCAGGCATTAAGCATGCACCTGAAACTTTGAGCGAACTTAAGTCTGCATCTAAGAAGCTAACAATTATTCGCAATGGTGAAATCATCACTGCTGGATACTTGCCTTGGACCGGTTACATGGACAATGACATGGAAACTATGTTCCTAGGTATGCAATTCGGTGCCGAATGGTTCACAAGCAAGAACAAGTCAGCATTTGCTTCTGATCCTGCTTGGCTTGAAGCATTTAAGTGGCAACGTAACTTCATCGCTGATGTTTATGGTGGTGGAAACTTTGCAAGAGGTAGCCAACGCGTTCAAGCTTTCATCGCACAAGCTGGTGCATGGTGGGCTGATGACAACGACTTCAACAGTGGTCGTTTGGCAATGGTTGCACATGCTGACTGGTTGGGTACATTGTTCTGCAATCCAGACTGGAATGCATTCGACTGTGAAGATCCACAAGTTAACTTTGGTGCAGCACCAATTCCAGTTAAAGACTCAATCCATGACACCCAATACGGTGCCGGAGTTGTTGGTAGCAATCCAATGGGAATCTCTCGCGGAACAAGCAACATGCAAGATGCATGGACAGTTCTAAAAGAATTCACAACTGATTTCAAGTTGGCTCGAACATGGGCAAATACCTATGGTGATCCTTCGCACTTGAATGCGGCTCGTCAGGCAGACGCTGGAGTTTTCATTCCAGCTTGGTTGAAGCCTTTCTTCCGTATTTCAAATCATCCAAAGTCGGGCTACCACAAGTTGCTCAATACTGGTGAACACGAAGAAATCACAGCACTGGCAGAGCTATTTAATGCTTGGCAAGCAGGCGGAATTGCAGTCACCGATCTAAAGGGTGAACTCAAGAATGTTGCCAAAGACATTAACGACTTGTTGGCGCGAAACAATCAATAATGTCGTTCCCTTCAGGTAAAGCAGTTCGCTCCCCGCGCAAGCGGGGAGCGACTGCTCCTAAACACGGTGTGCAAACACCGGTCTTTTTTGTATTCATGTGCATGTTGCCTTGGACTTCAGGTTTCGTACTTTTCACGGCCTATCCAATGGTTGCAAGTCTTTATCAATCCTTTACTCGCTGGGACATGGTTAATGCTCCGCGTTGGATTGGATTAGACAATTACAAACGTATGTTTTTTGAAGATGATCTTTTCTGGTTATCTTTCAAAAACACAATCTGGATTTCTGCCACCAGTATTCCGATTCGCATCGCATTTGCGATGTTCACAGCATTCCTACTTACGAAAGCTGGCAAGACCCGCAATATCTGGCGCACAATCTTTTTCTTACCTTCAATGGTTCCAGTTGTAGCAGGAACATTAATTTTCGCTTGGTTATTCCAACCATATTTCGGCGTACTAAATCTTTTCCTAGAAAAACTAGGAATAGTAAATATGAAACATCCACTTATGTGGTTTGATGATCCAAATATGTCTAAATGGGCACTGATAATCATGGGCTTATGGGGTATTGGCGACACCATGATTATCTTCCTGGCTGGATTACTAGACATTGATAAGTCTTTGTATGAATCTGCCAGCCTTGAGGGAGCAAACGGTTTTCAACAATTCCGCTTTATAACTTTGCCACTCATGACTCCAGTTATTTTCTTTTCAGCAGTTACTGGCGTCATCGGTTCTTTCCAATACTTCACGCAGGCCTACATCGCCACAGGATTATCGATCAACAATGATTATTCAAAGTCCATGTATTTCTACGCGACACATATTTATGAAACTGCTTTCCAGCAATATGACATGGGATATGCAGCTTCTCTATCTTGGTTCTTGCTATTCGTTACTTTGATCTGCACAGTTATTATGTTGCTAACTCAAAAACGCTGGGTTCACTATCCGAATGGAACGATGTTTAAATGACAATTGATACTTTTGAAATGTCAGAGGAAACAGCACTGCAGTCGAGAACCGCTAAACGCAATATGCGAGTTCGTAAAATGCTGTATGGAATCGCAAACCACTCAGGGCTATTTGCGGCTGGATCGATGTTCCTATTTCCTTTCTATTTAGTGCTAGTAGTTTCTTTGATGAGTCGAGACCAGGCATTGCTGCGTAGTCTTTGGCCAAACCCACTTAGTTGGAGCAACTACAGCGAAGTCATCAACACTGTGCCATTTTTGAAGTGGACTTGGAACACTTTCGTAATTGCAGGATTGAGCGTTATCGGTGCGGTAATTTCTAACGTGCCACCCGCATACGCTCTTTCTCACCTGCATTGGAAAGGACGTCAAACCGTATTTATCTTCATCCTCGGAACCATGATGCTTCCTGGCCAAGTAACAATGATTCCGATTTACGTAACTTTCGCGAAGTTTGGCTGGATTCCTTCGAATTTACCTCTGATTGTGCCAAACTTCTTTGCCGGTGCTTTCTCCATCTTCTTGCTCCGCCAGTTCTTTGTGAGTATCCCTTCAGAACTAACAGATGCTGGCCGGGTGGATGGATGTAGCGAGTGGCAGCTAATGATGCGAATCATCGTGCCTTTGGCAAAGCCCGCGATCTATGCGATTGCTATCTTCACATTCATCGGACAGTGGAATGACTTCTTTGGTGCAAAAATCTACTTGTCAGGTAATCCCGACTTGTGGACTCTCGGTATCGGTCTAACTCAGTTCGGTAATGAACACGCAACTAACATGAATACAACGATGGCAGCCTCAGTGCTTTTCATGTTGCCATTGATAATTGTCTTCTTCTTCGCACAGAAAGTGTTTGTCGAAGGTATAACGCTTACTGGCGTAAAGGGATAGTTATATCAATTTGGAAAGGTAACTTAGTTCGAATGAACTAAGTTACCTTTTTTATATACAGAATTAACTCCGTCTTGCCAAATAATTATGTTGCATTGTTTTCCAACCGCAATTGAGCCCACATCTTTTAGGCCAATTGCATTTGCTGGTGCGGTTGCAGTTGCCCAGCAAGCTTCAACAAGATCAAAGTTATAAACATTGGTTAAGCGATTAAAAACGCGTTCCATATTTAGAGTGCTACCAGCAAGGGTTTTAGTGCCAGCGACCGTGACCACGTCATCTGTGCAAGTAACCGCTAAACCACCTAAGTTGTATTCGCCGTCAGGCATTCCAGCAGCGCTAATTGCATCTGTAATCGCTAAAAACTGGCGCTTTTTGGCTGTGTGGGCCAGTGCGATACTCAAATCGCCAACATGGTTTCCGTCAGTTATCACTTCAACGTTTAATCGCGCATCTGTCAGTGCAACATCAGCCAAGCCACTTTCGCGATGATGCAAAGAACGCATTGCATTAAACAAATGTGTTACAACAGTTGCACCTGCATCGGCACCTGCGATTGCAAAGTCTGAAGTTGCATCTGAATGGCCGAGGGCAACTGTGACGCCATTTTGAACAAACTCTTTAATGGCGTCTATTGCACCTTCAAGCTCTGGTGCGATTGTGATCATTCTCAAATTACCATGTGAGACATTAAGGATTTTCTTCACCGAAGCAGAATCTGGAGCAGTTAATGCTGCTGGATTTTGCGCACCGCACTTTGCACTAGAAAGAAATGGTCCTTCAAGATGAACACCTGCGATTACGTCTTCAGAGACCAAGGCAGAAAGTTGTTCAATCAGCACTACCTGCTTATCAACGGGTGCGCTGACCAAACTTGCTAGCACGGAAGTTGTGCCATGCTTAAGATGGAAGTTTGCAACTGCCTTTGAATTAGAAATATCATCAAATGAGAAACCGCCACCACCATGACAATGAATGTCAACGAAACCCGGAATCAAAATCCCATCTGTGGTGACATCTGTTTTTAGATTTATATCTTCGGAAATCTCAGTAATCAATCCTGTGATTTCATCAAAAACTAAAACACCATTAGAAATGACTTTCTCAGAGGTGACTATTTTCGATGCTCGGATTGAAGTCATGAGTTCAGGATAGAACAACCGAGCGAGAAAGGTGACGCGGTTGGTCTGGATTGAAGTTGCGCTTTCGAGCTAATTCGACAGCGGTGCGGTGGGCGAGGACTAAATGCGCCATTGGATCGATGTCGCGCGTTTCAAAGAATGCGCCTGTTGCTTCGACATCTGATTGCAAATTGGCAGGTGGAGTGCCAAAGCACCAAACCACTCGACCAGGTTGTGCGATAGAGATTGGTCCGTGTCGGTAATCCATTGCCGGATGTGTTTCAGCCCAAAATTGCGCTGTTTCGCGAGTTTTAAGTGCAGCTTCACTAGCCATCGCAATTGTCCAGCCAGTTCCAAGAAATGAAATCTGTTCAGCAGACGCATATTGCTCAACTGATTCGCTCAGCATTGCCTTGGCCTGTTGGGCTGCCAAAGTTAGATCTTGCCCAATATGAGCGCGGAGTAGTGCCAGAGTGCTGGTGGCAAAGCGGGTGGAAACCACAGATTTCTCAGATGCGAAGTCCAAAACAATCGAGTTATCAGCAGCTTTGGTGGCAGGGGAGTCGGGTTTTTCGGTGAAAACCACAGTTGGGACCTTGCCCTTGAGGTTATTGAGTAAACCCACAGTTTCGGTGGTCGTGCCAGTGCGGGTGAGAGCAATTACCCGGTCATAGCGGCGGGTGTAGTTCATCTCGCTGGCGGTAAAAGCATCAGCTTCCCCCTGCCCTGTGCTCTCACGAAGGAGGGCGAATGCCATCGACATAAACCATGAAGTGCCACACCCCACAACCGCAATACGCTCACCTTTTTGGGGCAAAATGTCCCGAAATTGCGGTGCAAGGGCCGCAGCCTGCAACCAGTTCTCCGGTTGGCTGGATATCTCATCATCTATGTGAAAAGTCATTAAGGGCGCTCCTGAGGCTTAAGCGGCACTCCGCTAGGCGGATTACGGGATTTATTGTAAAGTATCCTAACGCAAGAAAGTAGACCCTAAACCGGGCTGACTGATTTTGACTAAAACCCTGGAGGACCAATGAGTGATTCAACTGCTCAGGTAGTTCCCTCATACTTACGAGAACTCAACGAGCGTCGGGTCTTAGAGATACTGCGCGAACAAGGTCCCGCTCATGCTGCTCATATAGCTCGCCTTGCAAGTCTTTCGCGCCCAACCTCAGCACAGGTATTACGCGCACTTGTAGACGTTGGTCTAGTTGAAGAACAAATGCCAATGAGTAGAGATCCAGGTCGAGCTAAGTCAATGTTCTATGCAGTTTCAACTTTAGGTGCAGTACTTAGTGTGGATATTGGTGCGAGATTTATTCGCGCATCTGTTGGCGATGTGAATGGAACCCAACTTGCCACCGCTAGTCATGCCTTAACTGAAACAACTTTGGCAAGTGTTATTAAAACTATGCATTCAGTTGTTGATGAAGTGTTGGCAGAATCAAAATACACTTCGAAAGATATTTTGAGTTTCGTGGTTGGGTCTCCTGGTGTGGTAGATCGCGAAGCTGGACAAATCGCAATCGCAGGAACTATTAGTGAACTTGAAGGTGTGAAACTTACAGAGCTTTTGGAAAAGGAATTTGGTTTCAAACCAGTTATTGAAAACGATGTAAATTTAGTTGCAATTGCGGAACAAAATTTTGGTGCTGGAAAAAATGTTGATACTTTTGCAGTGTTATCAGTTGGTTCAGGTATCGGTGCCGGCTTGATTATTAATGGTCAGATTCATCGCGGACATCGCGGAGCAGCAGGAGAAATCTTCTACATCCCACTCACTGGCGCTGACGATATTCGACATAACAATTCCGACCCATCTAGCGGAAACATTGAAAGCTTTGCCGCCTCTATAGCAAAAAACTACCCTGACTCCAAACTTGTTTCACCTTACAAAACAATTGAGATTTTTAAAGCAGCACGGGATAAGGATTCGCTCGCATTGGCAGTCGTAGCAAATGTTGCTATGCGAATTGCCCTGTATATCTCAACGATTACTTCAGTGATTGACGTCGAATCTGTTGTCTTGAGTGGTGGTATCGGGCGCCAAGCCGATGTTTTGCTTGAAGAAATACGTGCAGTAACAGCGAACATAGTTCCTTATGCTCCAAATATTGAAGTTTCGCAATTAGGCGACAATGCCGTCCTACTTGGTGCAAGTGCACTTGGCACAAAAATAGCTCAAAACACCGTTTTTGCCCGACGATCAAATGCATATTCCGCAGCACGTGAAACTGCAGACATAGCCTTATGAAATTAGCAGTAATTGGTGGCGGTTCTAGTTACACACCAGAACTCATTGACGGTGTGCTACTTCGACGAGATCGCTTGCCAATTAAAACTATTTCTCTTTGTGACATCAATCCAGAGCGCCTAAAGATCGTAAGTGATTTTGCCCACCGGATGATCAAAGCCGCTGGCGGTGGAATTGATATTGAGACCACTGAAAGTCAAGCAGAAGCAGTTAAAGATGCAAGATTTGTGGTTAGTCAAATTCGAATTGGCCAACAAGCAGCTCGCCATCGTGATGAAATGCTCGGTCGTGAATTCAATCTAATTGGACAGGAAACTGTTGGGGTTGGCGGATTCGCAAAAGGATTGCGAACAATTCCTGTGGCACTGAAACTTGCTGATGAAATCTTGAAGCATGCCCCACAAGCGCAATTATTAAATTTCACCAATCCAGCCGGCATGGTTACCGAAGCTCTGCTTTCGCAGCGCCCAGAACTGAACACAATTGGGCTTTGCAATGTTCCGTGGAACATTAAGAATGAAATTGCAACAACCCTAGACAAGCCTTTTAAAAGTCTTGAATTGGATTACATCGGCCTGAATCATTTATCTTGGGTTCGCGGACTTCGCTTTGAGGGCAAAGATTTATCAAAAGATGCAATTCGAGGTTTTCGCGGCCTAACTGGCAAACAAGCACACGGTGATGATGATCCGTTTTGGGAGCCAGAAAGTATCGACACAATAGATGCAATTCCAAATTATTATTTGCTTTATTACTACGAGACGCAGCAATGGTTGGCATATCAGAAAAATCATCCAACTCGGGCAAGTGCAGTAATGGAGATTGAGGCAAATCTGTTTAAGAAATACCAAGATCCTGATTTGAATCACAAACCAGACGATTTAATGAAACGCGGTGGCGCTTACTACTCGGATTCGGCCGCCGAATTGATGGCAGATATCGCAAGCGATGCCAACACTGTTCATATAGTCAACACAAAACATAATGGTGCAGTTCCAGGGATGATTGTTGACACAGTTATGGAAATCCCTTGCACGATAAATGCTAAAGGTGCAACACCAATTGCGACTACTGCAATGCGACCAGAAATGCATGCTTTGGTGAATATGGTGAAAGATTTTGAATTGCTAACGATTAAGGCCGCAGTCGACGGGGATGCAGATGCAGCAATCCAAGCATTGATTGCAAATCCACTTGGCCCTGACCTTTCACAAGCTCCAAAGCTTTGGAAGCGGTTGAAAGAAGAACATAAAGGTTTGCTTGGAGCGCTTGATGATTAATTTTTATCTTGGAGTTGATTCAGGTGGTACAAAAACACATGCGGCAGTGATGAATACTTCCGGACAAATCATTGGAGTTGGAGTTGCTGGAACAGGCAACTGGGAGCGGGTTGGTCTAACAGCTTCAGTGCGTCAGCTATTTGTTGCGATTGATGAGGCCTTGGCGGATGCGAAAGTCACACGTTCAGAAGTCAAGTATGCAACTTTCGCACTTGCTGGAGTCGACTGGCCGAGCGATCAAGAAATGATTGCAAAAGCAATTTCTGAAAATGGTCTTGGTTGCAAGCCGGTAGTACTAAACGATGCATTTGCAGTTCTTTATGCTGGAAGCCCAACGCGAGTTGGCATTGCTTCAATTGCTGGAACTGGCGGCAAGACGGTAGCGAGTGACGGGGTTCAAACTAAAGAAACACTTGGCATGCATCTTGGCGAGGGCGGCGGTGCTGGCGAAATCGTTAGCCGGGCACTTGCAGTCATGGGACAAATGCATCACGGTCAACGAGCCAAGACTCCGATGTTTGATCGAGTGCTAAATGAGATGAATCAAAAAGATGGAAATAGCCTTTTCCAGTCAGTAGCCCGCGAGAATCTTGGTATTGATGAAGCCATGGCTCCTTTGTTCTTTGATCTAGCATTAGCAGGAGACGAAGCAGCAATCGAAATCGTTTCGCAAACCGCCCGTCAACATGCCATGGACGTTCTGGGGCTTATTTCCCAGTTGGATTTCACCGCCCCAATTCCACTGATTCGTGCCGGCGGACTTCACACGGCTGAAAATCGAATATTCGACGATTCGTTCAATCAGACAATCGAAAATTCAGAGTACGAGTTTGAAACTAGTGTTCTGAGAGTTGTGCCAGTTGTTGGTGCATTAATGCACGCAGCAATTTCGAATAGCGGGGCCATGACACAAGAAGTGCGTGACCAGCTGATGAAGGATGCAACTGGACGTAATCAGGATTTTCGCTTAACAAATTCTCAGGCTGGTTAGGAGCAAAGTGGTGGCAATTTCTGGTGCATCCGAAAAACAGCAAGCAATTATTGAATTCTTCTTTAAACGACATGAAAGTGCCTTCAAAAAAATTGACGTTGTTATCGAAGTTTCTAAATCAAATGCAATGACGCGAGAAACGTTTGATGTTAACGCCTCTTTGTCTGGATCGAAGTTGAACATAAAAATTGCAGCCACTGATTTAAATTCTGTGCGCTGGGCGTTAAATGCAGTTCGCAAATGGCTGAAGACTGGTGCGAAAGAATTATTGTCGATTACTGATAAGCCAGATTTCCGCTGGCGAGGTGTGGTTGAAGGTTTCTACGGAAATCCGTGGACCGCAGAACAAAGGCTTAAAGGCGTTGAGTATTTCGGCGACTTCGGCATGAATTTGTATCTAATTGCGCCAAAAGATGCTCAATGGCAAAGATTTCAGTGGCGAAATCCGCTTAGTGATGATTTTTTGAAGGAATTAGCAGAATTAATCGCCCGTGGAAATGAAAATGCAGTTGATGTTGCGGCTTGTGTTTCGCCAGGATTATCCGTTACTTATTCGAGTGATGAAGATGTGCAGGCAGTTGTAAACAAGTTCTTGCAAATGGCTTCGGTTGGTGCCTGGCACTTTGGTTTATTACTAGATGACATTCCAGATGTCTTAACTCACGAAAATGATTTAGCGAAATATGGCAATGTCGCACAAGCACATGCAGATTTCGCAAATCGGGTTCGTGCAAAGTTAGTTGAAGCAAATCCATTAGCCCACGTAATCTTGTGCCCAATGCATTACGCAGGCCGTGGCACGGAGCCTTACTGTCATGTGATGGGTGATGAACTTCATCCACAAATTGATTTGATGTGGACTGGTCGAGAAATTTGCAGCGGCTATTTAGATATTGCTGATGCGGTTGTTTTCGATCGCAGTACTCGACGCCCACCTTTCTACTGGGACAACTACCCAGTAAACGATGGTTCGATGGCCAATCGATTACATATTGGTCCAATCGATGGTCGTGAAAAGGGTTTGCACAAATATTCAGCCGGATTACTTGCAAACCCAATGGAACATTTCGAAGCATCACTAATTTCGCTTGGCACGATCGGTGATTATTTATGGTCAACCGAAAAATATGCTGCATATGATTCTTGGGAATCAATTTTGGTGGATTTGATTCCAGCTGAAGAAGATCGAAGCGCAATCCGAGAGTTCTTTAGAAACACTCTAGGCCTGACAGGTCACTGGTCACCAGAGTTCAATCAAACAATTGGCGCCTGTTCAAGCGCTTGGCGAGACGGCAATCCTGAGAAAGCCGCAAAAGCAGCACGTGAAGCTGCCAAGAAGATTCGTCAAAATCACAAAGTTATTAGCAGTGACGGTTTTTGCGCCCCACTTCTAAGAAATGAAATTGCTCCTTGGTTGGATAAATATGCACGAGGTGCAGACTGGCTTGAAGGTATGGCTTTGGTACTAGATGAATGTGTGGCAGTTGCAGGTGAGGGCCTTCATGGGCCCAAGAGTGGGCTCGCAAAGCTCATCCAATACAGGGCCGAATTGAACGCAACGACCCGCAAGCTCTTTGGTGACGGATTCGACATAATGCTCGGAGAACTCGCTGGCGAGATAACCTTTGACCGTGACTAACAATCTGTATGACCTGACCTTCACTACCAATAAGGGTGAAACCGTAAGTTTGAATCAATATGCTGGAAAAGCTATTTTGATTGTGAACACTGCTAGCAAGTGCGGACTAACACCGCAATATGAAGGTTTGCAGTCTTTACACAAGAAATACGAATCTGAAGGCCTAGTTGTGATTGGTTTCCCATGTGATCAATTTGCTCATCAAGAACCGGGCAATGACACAGACATCGCTGAATTTTGCTCAATTAATTATGGAGTGGATTTCACGCTTTCTTCTAAAGTAGATGTTAATGGCTCCAAAGCCCACCCAATATATAAATTCCTTAAGAAGAAGTCAGGTGGACTTTTGGGTGGTCTGATTAAATGGAACTTCACCAAATTCTTGGTTTCTCCCGATGGCAAAACCATTAAGCGTTATGCGCCAACTGTTTTGCCAACTGCAATTGAATCCGACATCTCTGCATACCTTGCTCGCAGCTAAACTTGAAATCAGTTGAGGAGCAGTAAATGAATAAAGACAACCGAGTTTTAAGAATAGTACTAATTGCTTCCCTCGTTTTCTTAATGGGAACTGGATATATCTTTACCAGTGCAAATGCCGCACTGAATGAATCAATTCTTAACGCGCCAAAACCTTCAAAATCCTCAACACCTACACCAACACATGAATCTCAAGAAACTGCCGCTTTGTCTGCAATCAACAAAGTGCAGAAAGCAAAAGGCTGTAACTTTGATTTATTGGCCGAGACTGTCGCAAGTTCAGCTGGCACCTGCAACATATTGGTAGTTGGCGATTCCTTGGGTAACAACTTGGCATACGGAATGCAAAGACAACTGGATAAAACGACCGGTATTGATTTGGTTGTTAAAAGTAAGTCTTCAACCGGACTTTCTAACTCTTGGTTTTATAACTGGCCGAAGAAAATTGGTCCATTTATTAATGCCAACGATCCAGATCTTGTGATTGTGATGTTAGGAACCAATGACCACCAAAACATGAATATTGATGGATCAGTTGCTCAGTTCGATTCAAAGAAGTGGAATGCAAAATATGAGGCTGAGGCAACGAAACTTATAAAGCAGTCTCTAGATTCAGGTGCATATGTGATTTGGGTGGGCCTGCCAGTTATGCAGTCTTCATACTTTGCTAGTTACATGGCAGTTTTAAATGAACGTTCTTCCACGGCAGTTTCGCAAAACTCGGGAGCAACATTTATTCCGACTTGGGATTACATGGCCGATAACAAGGGCAAATATCGTGAATGGGCCAAAGTAAATGGCAGAAATCAAAAGATTCGCGGCACAGATGGAATCCATTTCACTTGGGTGGGTCAAAACGTTTTGGCGACCTATGTAATTTCGCAGATGCAAGAAATTTTCAATGTGAAAATGAAATCTAAAGGAAAAATGCTTTTTGACTAATTGTTGAGATAAAGATACTCAACAATCAAGCTTCCATTCCAGACAATTGCAATGGAGATTAGAAGAGTTGCCAATACAGCCAAGCCGTCTCTTTGAAGTTTTACTGAATGCCTAATTGGATTTTCAAAATAATGATACGAAATCATTGCGCAAGCAAAAGTTCCTGCGATTGCCATTACCTGTTGCAAGAGAGAAACCCCTAGGACATGGGCTGACAACAAAAGCAACGGGAAATGCCACAAATATAGGGAATAGGAAATATCCCCGACATAAGTAATTGTTTTGCCACTCAACCAATGCACAGGACCTTTGCCAAGTTGACGGCTACCACTCCAGATGATCAACGCAGTAGCACCGCAAGGAATCCATGCGTTTACACCTGGAAAGGATGAACTTTCAGACAGAGCCGCTACTCCATAGACGAGAACGATGATGGATGCTATTGCTATCAAACCATTTATCCGTTTGGTTTTCTCTGCCCAGGCAATTGGTATGCAAGCGACAAGTCCACCAAGCGCTAATTCCCAAAACCTAGTGAAAGGAGAGTAGTAGGCAGCTGTCGGGTTGGTGGCTGTGTAGATAGCACTCCAAATCGCAGAAGCAGAGACTGCCAACACAAGAAAGATACGAGTATTCCGCAGACGACTGTTGTTACCCAAATTGTTATTGCCTAAATAGGAGATAGCAAAAATAATTAGTGGGTAAATAAAATAAAACTGCTCTTCAACAGCTAGAGACCAAAAATGAGTTAAAAGAGATTGATCTAGTCCAGCGATGAAGTAGTCGGCACTTGTGTCTATTAAACGGAAATTCGCTGAAAAGAGCGTCGCCCACTTGGCGTCAGTAAGGAGTTGAACATTGAAGTTCTCGCGCAAAATGAAAAATGCCACAAAAACAGTGACGGAAATGAGCAAAGTTGCTGCCGGAACAATTCTCAAAATCCTTCGAGTGTAAAAAGTCTTTAGATTCTCAAAGAGATTGCGTTCTGGCATCCGAAGTAACAAGCCGGTGATTACAAAACCGCTAATTACGAAGAAAACATCCACCCCGATGAAGCCACCGCCAAAAGCGGTGAATTGGGCATGGTCCAAGATAACTAGCAAGACTGCAACCGCGCGTAACCCTTGGATGTCTCGCCGATACTTGGTTTCCGTGCTCAAAATCTCTCCTTTACCGCATTCCTGCTGAGCGTAGGTTATCTAAAGCAAAGAATTAGATAAATTATTGAGAAAAGGGTTGAAAAGTAGGATTAAAAGGAGAAAAATGAGATTGTATTCGTCAATATTTGCCGGGGAGGGCCAATGCGAAAATTAACAGTATTGATAACCATTGGATTGATTTCACTTGGATTAGTCACAAGTCCAGCCAACGCAGGTAGTGCTCCGCTAGCGGCACCTGCAAAATACACAGTCAAGGCAAGCTTTAAAGCGGCCAAAGGTAAGACCGTCTTGTTAGTGGCACGAACTGGTCGGGTATTAGCCTCAGCAAAAATCACAAAGGCAACTCAAGCCGTTTCATTGGTAACTCCAAAAATGAAATCGATTCAAGGCTCCACTTTGCAACTAGTTTCTACATCCGGTGGTGACTACTACGGACCAGTTGTTTTAGGTTGGGCCAGCAAAACCGCGGTTTACACCCAGATCAGTACTGGATCTTCAAAGACCGTTAACTTCGGAACTGTAACCAAGAAAGCAGTTACAGATAAACAAGGTTACGGACTTGCAAGTGCTAAATCAGGCAAAGTTGTAAAAACTAAATCAGTTTCAGCTACAAACTACAAACCAAATGGCGTTGGTAATTACGGAAAATCTGGCACAGCTCCGATGAGTGCAATCAGAACTTCGACTTATGCGGGTGAAGATGCAACAGATGCGTTCGCTGGTGCAGATGCGGATGGAGATGGTTTAACAAACGCGTTTGACGTGAATGATGATGGCGACTCTAAAGTTGACCTTGCTGACAATTCAACCCCAATCCCGCCAAATAATCTTCCGGCAAATGACGCATCTTGCGAAACTGCCGCCTCCTTCTTTATTTTTACGAACTTCAAAGCAACACAACCAAACTTTGAAGGAAATATAAATGCATATGGACGGAACCAATTCGAAGCAACACCAGAAAGAATTGCAAGTGCAATTTCAAACACCATGAGCATGGTTATTTCACCGATACAAAATGTTTGTGGATCAAATGTTGTCAAGACTGAGTTAAAGGGTGTTGGCGTTCCATATGCTCCAACGGACTTCGTTGACATTGGAAACCCTGGGAATACAGGCGACTTCCAATGGACAATCGGAAACGGCCAAATCAGCAATTCCGAAATTGCTGGATTACCAACAAATAAGGATGCTGGACAGCATGGTTGGAATTTCACCAGTCCATCTGAAATTTCTGGGCAAGACACATTTATTCAAAGGGTAACCACAGCGGATGGCAAGAGCTACGAATTTACCGCAACTGCTGGATTCATCTTTGTCACACATCCATTGCCAACGCGCTTCCGCATTGATGGTGGAGATTGGCAGAACTTTTTCCTCGAGGATGGAACTGTTTCTTTCGGAAACCTAAATCGAATAGAGCTCCAATACTCTACAGTTTTGGAAATTGAGATGTTTCGCCCACAACGCTTAGCGATTGATGGTGAGACAGGAACCTTCTACGATCTAGCTGGAATGAAGTACACACCTGATATTCCAAATGGGCCGGTAGTGGACGGACCGCCAACTCAAGGAGCCGGTAAGTGTGACGCAGAAATACATACTGACACTTCAATGGCCACTGATACTGCAATCGATACAGCAACTAAACCAAGAATGACAATTTCATGGGCAATTGGTCGCTGTTACTCAACGAAGAACCCTGCAATGGATTGGCCAGAAGGTCAAGTGAGTGTTGATATTCAAGTCGAGCCTCAAGGTAGGGGTGGCAATTCTGCTCAGAAGATTCAACTCCTACTTACAACTGACGGCTAGACTTGGAATCACTTCATTATTGAAAGCAGAGAGTGTGAGCCGCAAGTCGCTAGTACTGGCAATTGGACTCGCACTCTCTGCTTTTTCAATCGGCCCTGTGTATTCATCGCAGTTACCGCTTGTAAATGTTTGTGCCACCCCGCCAGTGCTTGGAAATCCTGAGAACACCTATACACCCAAGGCTGGAGTTGGAGTTACAACTTGGAAATTTAATGCTGGAGTCACACACGATAGCTGGGAAGACACCCGGATATCAGTCGCATCATCTTCCCTAAATCTCTTCACTTGGAAAATCGGTAGAACTTTGATTCCGGGATATGCAGATCCTTATGAATCTGTAATTACAAATGATGCGGCCGTTGCAATCAATTCCGATTTTTTCAATCTTTATGGAGATCCACTTCCTTGGGGCCCGGCGTTAGAAGACGGCAAACTTATCTACTTCCCACTTGCATATGACCCACAAACTGGCTACACACCAGATTGGATGAAAATTGCCGGTGTTGTTTCTCGGCTTCCAGATCCTGCTGATGGTTGGAGCACTACTGGTTCGGTTCAGCTAAATTCACGAAGCCAAATCATTGCCGGATTAAACCTCCCATCCCTTCCATTGGATGGCGTTGTGATTTATGACAATCGCCGCCCAGGTGGTACACCAGTAGGGAAAGTGAGTATTTTGGTTTCGGGCAATGAGATTATTGATTTTGATTTAGCAGGTAAAAGTTACACACCGACTGCAGGTCAAAACGTAATTCAAGCGACAGGTAAAGCTGCTAGAGATTTACGAAAAAAATTTGCTAACCGCGGTGTGACTATTGATTTAGGTGAGCCAGAGTCGCATGGGTTTAAATCCAAGGGAAGTATTACAGCTGGAAATACAAGCGCATCCTTGTCTTTTGTAAATCTGGTTGGAAATAAGACTTCTGTTTTTACACCTCTGTGGACAGGTCCAACACCGAAAAAAGATTTAACTTGGGTTTTATCTGGTGGAAAAATCAAGAAAATCTACAAGACTGGCTCCGCCGTTTCTGTTTTATCAAAACAAACTGTGGTTCAGTTTGTAAACCCTCCGAGTAGTTTGAAAGCACAAAAAATTGGCAGCACTGTCAAAGTGAAATACTCAAGGCCTTCTATAAAACAAGGCTTCCTTACCCACGGGATTGCTCGAATTGGCACAAGTGATTTCTCAATCACTGGTATCAATAGGCAACAAGGTTCAAATGAAATTTCACTGTTCACTTCTGATTGGAAAAATACAACCCCAGCTGGGGCTGTCACAATCAAAATCAAGGACGGCAAAATTACGGGGTTCTTCAATGCTGGGCGTAGTGCGAAGGTGCTTGCTGGTGAATACATACTGCAAGTACCAGATTCTTTGGCACCAGATTTACGCACCTCATACATTCGACCTGTTACAACAGTCACTGTGGATGAAACTGCCGAGCGAATCAAAACAATTGCTGAGACTAAAGCTCGGTATAGATCGACACTCACTGTTAATGGCGAAAAATTGTTTATGGGAACCTTGAACTATTACTTTCCGGATAACCAAGGCGGCGCTATTTTGCCACCATCAAACCTAGGTTCTGTTTATGATGACAACTGGCGGGGAAGCTATGGAGATGGGGCTACTTATGCAGGAAAAGCTTCAATCCGCGTGCGCGATGGTGTTATTCACAGAATTAAGAAAAGTGGTAGCTCCATGTCGGTGGAAGAACCTGGAGATTTAGTTTTTCAATTAGGAAATAATCAAGCTGCATTAGTGCAAGACTGGGCAGTTGGGATGGCAGCAACTTTTGTTTCGAAATATCAAACTAAGAATCAGGAACCATACGAAACTTTTGTTGGCTATGGAACAAAACTAATTATCGATGACTCAATTGTTGCCACCTGCTCAAATACCGGTAATCAAATCCGACCACGAACCGCAATTGGTTGGAATGACGCAGGTCAATACTGGTTGATGACTGCATCTCCAGCATCGCGAGATCCAAACAATTCAGGCTATCGGACCGGTGGTGCGAACTATCCACAAATCTCGCGCTGGCTAAAAAGTTTGGGAGCAACACATGCGGTTGGACTTGATGGCGGTGGCTCCACCTGGATGGTCAGACGAACAACGAATGGAGCTGCTCGAGTTGATTTGCCCGAACCAAACAATAATTGCCAGCGCAATCAGACAGACATGTCGTGTAACCCATGGATTCGTTGGGTGCCATTTGAGTTGATGCTGGTCTCAGCAGCTGAATAAAAGCGATTTTGCCCATTAGGTTGAGGTAGTCTTGACCTCTAGAAATGAGGGAAAATGGACTTTTCGATCTTTTATTGGGATATCGCTGAGCGTTTAGCCATTGATTTCGTAGGCATCAATTTAATGGTCTTGGGAATCTATTTCCGCAACTATCGCCGCCGTGACCTAGCAGCAGTTTTTATTACCGCGAACCTCGGACTGTTCTCAGTTCTAACCGTATTGGCCACCAGCACTTTAAGTGCTGCCGTCGGCTTTGGTCTCTTTGGTGTGCTTTCAATCATTCGCCTTCGCAGTAAGGAATTCGAACATATTGAAATTGCATACTTCTTTATGGCTTTGACCATGGCGTTGATTACTGCAATCGACACTCATCCAATTCAACTGTCAATCGCGCTAGTAGGAATGCTCATTATTGTCATGATGCTTGCCGATTCATATCGCGCAAGAAATATTCACACAGATGTTAACTTGACCTTGGGTGCAGTTTTTGAATCTGAGAGCGAATTAATCGCTTACATCGAAAATAAGTTGAACTGCAAAGTCAATGTGGTAAAAACAAGATCCATCAACTATGTATCTGAATCCACTTCAGTCAGCGTTGTTTACAAACCGCGCGATTAATAATGATTAATCTGCATCCAAAATCAGGACCAACACCTGACGTTTTCAAAACGCAGGATGCGGAAGTGAAGAAATATTTTCTAACTCACAATGAAATCAAACATAATTTTAGCTTGACTACTCCCGCGCATTCGGTTGAACTTGTTACAACATATTTTGACACCGCTGATGGCAGACTATTCTCAGATCAGTATAGGAAAACCAAACGCCGTTTCAAAATCCGTTCACGTTCGTTTAATGGGTCAGCTGGAGTAATCGAGATAAAAGTCAAAGGAAGCTTGAACCCAAAACGCTTTTGGATATCGGAACCTGGATTAAATCTCGAAAATGGTGGTAGAGAATTTATCCGTAAAGCTCTTGACGAAGCATTTGACCCACTTTTTGCCAGGCGAATAGAACAAGATTTGCGTGTTGTAGCAACGACAAAATTTGATCGCTCAAGTTATTTCACCGACGATGAGAAACAAATTTTCGATTTTGATGAAAATTTGGTGTTGACGACCAACAATTCCCTAGCCACAATAAGGTCAGAATTCACTCTGCTCGAAGTTTCTCGCTTAGATCGAATCGAACTTGTTCCGTTGGAATGGAAGTCAGTAAAATTTAGCAAGTTCGGTGCCACACTTGATTTGTTAACTGGAGATCGAGTTAGAAGTCACAAACTTGGAATTCTAGATAACCTGTTTGATATTAAGCAATTTTCACAGTAATAGTTTTATTAACTGAACCATAGCTATTTGTCATAGTAATACTGATTGTAAGGTTTTGTTTTTTACGTGCAGTAATAGTTAGTGCGCCACCAGAAGCAAGCGAAACACCAGCTTTGGGATTTGTTAGTGAAAAGGCGCCATTTCGAGTTGCAGTCAGTGATAGAGAGCATTTCTTGTTGGCCTTGCAAGAATAAATACCAGTCCCGTTTAGTTTTGGAAGCATGGACGTGTTGGCTGCTTTTTCAGTTGGAACTGTATTTCCCCAAGTTGCTGAGCCGTCAGTTAAACGTCCATAGGTCGCACCAGCTTCAAATGGTGGTGGATTTACGCTGTCAATTTCTTCCCAGAGAGCTCCGCTGCCCCGTCCGAGAAAAATAGTTTCTTGCCGAGTGCAGTCGATTCCAAATTTCAAATTAATACCTGCTGTGCCCTGCTTAATTACTCGGTGGGCTTTAGGTTGGATTACATTTCCAGAAGTAAAGACATAAAGATGTTTGCCAGAGGGGCTTGCAACGGCAGGATTACGATCAGTGAGAATCCAGCCACTTAAATTCACAATTAGGTTTGTTGGATTGTAGATCTCAATCCAGTCCGTACCATCACACTGAAGCTCGTTTATGACCACATTATTTGGAGCAGCAAGAACAGGTGGTGCCACCGCAAAGCTAGTGAACCATAGGGCCAGAACAAGTAACTTCTTAATCATCACATCCCAGCCTACTAAATTGCTTTCTACCTTGCAGGTTTTAAGCAAGATTGAAATTTAGCCGCGCAAAGCCGCCGCAAGTTCGCGGAAGTTTTCCACCAATAGGTCAATTTCACGTTGACCGTGTGCCAACGAGATTAGCCACTGCTCATCCAAGCCCGGTGGGGTGATGATTCCACGATTAAGTGACCAGAGGAAAGACAACTCCGCAACACCAAAGTCAGTAGCCTTGTAATCACGGTAATTGCGCACTGGGTCTATTGACCAGGTGATGCAACCCTTGATACCAAAGCCAATCGTGTGGGCTGGAAGTTCATACTCATCAATGATGTCACTTATTCGGCTTAGTGCCTGAACGTTTAGAT
>JBIISC010000071.1:0-3255 GCA_044341215.1 Candidatus Nanopelagicales bacterium
TGAACACGGAAGATACCTTTGGCATCCTTTCCGTGAGTTCCAGCTTCACGGCGGTAGCAAGGGGAATAACCTGCATAGCGAATCGGCAAATCTTTCACATCAAGAATTTCATCCATATGCATTGCGGCCAATGGCACTTCGGCTGTTCCAACTAAATACATGTCGTCATTTGGCAAGTGATAAACATTTTCGGCAGCTTGACCTAGGAAACCAGTTCCTTCCATCGCCTGAGATTTAACAAGAGCTGGGGGAATAACTGGTGTGAAACCATTCTTTGTTGCCATTGCCATCGCAAGATTCACAAGTGCAAGTTCAAGAAGTGCACCTGGCCCGGTTAGATAATAAAAACGTGAACCAGAAACTTTCACACCACGTTCAATATCAATCGCTTTAATTCCTTCGCCAACTTCAACGTGGTCTTTTGGTTCAAAGCCTTCAGACTTGAAATCTCTTGGAGTGCCAAAAGTTTCGAGGACTACAAAATCTTCTTCACTTCCAACTGGTGCTCCATCTTGCACAAGATTTGAAAGTACTTTGATCGTTTCATCAAGTTTTGCATCCGCTTCACGGGCATCGGCTTCCAAAGCAGATACTCGATCTGCCAACGTGGCGGCTGTTTTCATCAGCGCATCAAGTTCAGCTTTGACTGAAGCATCGCCAGATTTGGCTTTTCCTTGCAGGGGTCCAATTAGCTTTCCGAGGTTCTTTTGCTCAGCTCGTGCTTCTTCAAAGGCAGCCGTGGCCGCCCGGCGAGCAGAGTCGGCATCGAGCACCGCATCGACAGCCTTTGGATTCTCTCCACGAGCAACCTGAGACTTGCGCACCACGTCTGGCTCTTGGCGGATAAAGTTGATGTCAATCACGGTGTAAGCCTAATGAAAGATTAATTTTGGGTTTCAAAACACAAGTTTGGCTTGAACAGGGGACACGAAAGTAGTAACTTTTCACCACCCGGGGAGGGAATATGAAATATAGATTCTTAGCAATATTTGCTGCAGTGACACTTTTACTCACAACTTTGAATGCTGGTCCGGTCTCAGCCGGAACTGCCGATATGGGCATTGGACCAGATCAGCCCGAAATAGATCTTTCAATCGACGGCGGTTGGAGTGACACACAAAGTGGCCTTGCTGCGCGACCATTTATTAAATCGGCACTTTGGGAAGGTGAAGAGATTGTTTCTGCCACTGAACCAGGTAATGAGGATTTCAACGGAAATTGGCGAGTTCTAGTCTCTCCAACCAATGTTTGCCACTCAGATCAGGAACCCGCCCCTGGAGTTTGTTATGCAGATCCAAACCGAATTGGAATCAGTCTTGCCTATATCGTCAATGGTGACACTAAAAACGATTTCGACGGTCCTTCCTTAAGTAATTTGGGAATCGACCAAGCTACATATTTTGAAATCCAAGTTGATCTAAATGGTTATGCGGATCAACTCGGATGGACATGGGTCAATGGAAACCCTGCGTATTGGAAAGTTGAAGATGGGATTGCGACTATTCGCCTAACTCCTGCATCAATGCCTTCAACAAGCGGCATCGATAATCAATGCTCAACAATTCCTGTTTCTACTTGTGACACAAATAAAGCTGCTGATGAAATTTTCACAATCGCTATGGTGATGAGTTTCGACGGAACGCTTGATCCAGTTTTTGATCACACCATGTTCGCCTCATCCGGTGCCGTAATTGCTTCATTAGAAGCTGTTCCTGGTTTTGATCTAGAAACTCCCGACATGAATTCAATAACTTTCGGCATGGCTGCACCACACTTAAATGCGGATGACACAGACCGCCGAGGAACTCTGAGAGCATTCCTTTCAAATGAAGCCCTTACTGCATTCGGAGTTACGAATTCAACCGAAGCTGAAGATGCGTTAAGAATCACAAGGTCCAGTTCTGATTCAGGAACTGGGCTCACTGCATTTAATACCTGGACCTCTGACAACCAGGGAACTGATGGCTTACTATTAGTAATCTACGACATAAGTTTCTCTGTTCCGAAGTTCACAGTCGACAACGGAAACATGGTGGAAAAGACTGTTGTTCCAAAAGTTAAAGTAAAAAAGCTTCGGATAATCAAGAAGCTGCTAGTTGATCGCGGAATTCTTGGTTCTAATGAAGGAATTCCTAAGAAAGCCAAGATTACAATCACGATTAAACCTGCTTCAAAGAAAATTTGTAAGGCGACCAAGACTGGAATCCAAGGATTGAAGCCGGGCACTTGCAAATATTCAATTAAGATAAAAGTTGGAAATCAAACTGCAAATAAGTCAGGCTCATTCAAAGTTATTAAATAAACCTGACTTAACTGGTTAAACCAAACCGAGGCGCTCACCATTCTCGTTGTGCAACTTCTGCACGACGGGAGGGTGGGCGAACTCATTTAGATCATTTGCAATATGAGTGTCTAACGCGGAATTGTGTAAAACGATAACCACGTTCTCAGTATTTTTCCGAACCTTTTGCCGAGCTGCCTCAAGGTGAGCGCAGACATGATTTTCAGAGAAATCATTTAAATTATCGTTATTGGTTTTGCACGAACTCTCGCACTCATCGAGAACTCCATCTCGAAACACTGCGAGTGCATCGGTGATGAAATATTTTGGATCTGGGATAACTCGCAGACCTTTCATTTGGCCCGGGATAAAGCAAACTGGCCGATCGAAATCGACCACATTTAGAACTGTGTCCCCCGACACCACAATCGCCAGGAAATCTGACATACGACCTCTTCCTTAGCTCTTCTTTAATTGTGTGATGCATTCACTGAAAGTGAACTTGCGTGCGCACCATAAGGGCGATTCCTGACAAATCTTTAGGTGAGGTTTGGAGTACAAACTCTTCGTGGCAGAATGCGCCCGCTATTCGGGAGAGGTGCCAGAGCGGCCGAATGGAACGGTCTTGAAAACCGTCGTGGTGAAAGCCACCGTGGGTTCAAATCCCACCCTCTCCGCCAAATATTTCAAATTCGCCGTAGGCTGTAGTTGAAATATTCACTCAGGAGACGTCGCATAGTCCGGTCGAGTGCGCCTCACTGCTAATGAGGTAAGGGTGTTAAAGCCCTTCGGAGGTTCAAATCCTCTCGTCTCCGCAAATGAATAGACCTCACCCATCGGGTGGGGTTTTTCATTTGTAGGTAGTTGTGGATTTAGATCTTGAAATCTAATTCCAATGTGGTTGAGAAGATGTGAAAACAGACCCTGCTTTGATTTTTGTTCTACTTAGTGAACGACTTAAGCCAAGCTTTGAA